>JAMPXI010000053.1 GCA_023701265.1 Desulfuromonadales bacterium
CGCAATTGGGGCAGTTGTTGCTGAAGGAGGTCGAGGCTGAAGGCGACCTGTTCCGGCTGAGTCAGACCGGTCAGCGACCACAGTGCTGTCCCGGTTGATGCCGGCATCGCATTCAGAGTTTTCCCGTAGACCGTGGTATTGCCGTAGTTCCAGCCGCCGCCCGGCAATTGCCGGTCAAGCAGGAGGCTGACACCGGACCGGACACGTTCATGGTTAGACTTCCCGACCAGGGTCAAGGCGCGGATGGCCATGGCCGTCGGTTCAACCCAGGAGTGGGTCTGGTCAATCCAGGACCAGCCGGGAATCGAGCTGTCGTGTCCGGTCGGGGAATCCGGTTTTTTGACGATTTGTCTCCCAGATGTTGCCAGCAAGAAGTCGATCGCTTTGTCATGGGCGGCCGAAAACCGCAGGTCACCATGCAGCGCCATAGCAGCGGCCGCTGTCGGCCAGAAAGCTTCAGGGTAATCGGGCGCAAGGGGGATGCTCCCGTTCGGCAATTGGGCGGTTGCAAGTTTTTCGCGGGCACCGGCTACAATTTCGGGATGAGTTCGAAAGGATTCAAGGCAGAGGGTGGCCCAGGCAGTGGCATCGGGGCGAGAGTCACCCCCCGGGATTTCCGCGAATCCGCCATCAGGCATACGTCTGCTCAGCAGCGTGTCAATGGCTCCTGCGATGCTGGCAGAGGAAGGTGCGGAGGGGTGGCGATCCATTGCTTTACAACGAGTGCCTCTCGACAAACTGCTTGATAGCACCGGTCTCGGCATCGATCGTCTCACAGCGCCGTGGCCGGTCCTCCAGCCCATTGAGACTGGCTGGCCGCTCCGGGTTGCGGCCGATGGCCTGATGCACGGCATCGGGGAACTTGGCGGGGTGGGCGGTGGCGAGACAGATCATTGGCACATCGCTGGTCGCCAGGGTTCGTCCGGCGCGGACCCCCACCGCCGTATGCGGGTCGAGCACATAGCCGGTGGCGGCATGAAAGCCGCGGATTTCGTCGATGATGCTGGCGTCATCCACCGAAAGCGAACGGAACTCGCCAGTGACCTGGTGTTGCTCGGCGGTGGAGAAAGTCATCCGGCCGCTGCGGGCAAACCCGGCAAAGGCGTTGCAAACCCGCAGGGGATCCTGGCCGTAAAGATAGTAGAGGTAACGCTCGAAATTGCTGGCGACCTGGATATCCATCGACGGTGAGAGGGTAGGGTGGACGTCGCCGATGGCATACTCGCCGTTATTGACAAAGCGAGTCAGAATGTTGTTGGCGTTGGTGGCCAGCACCAGGTGGCGAATCGGCACCCCCATGCGCCTGGCGACGTAACCGGCAAAAATGTCGCCGAAATTGCCGGTCGGGACGCTGACGTCGACTGTCTCCAGGCCGGTGGCGGCCCGGACCTTCGCCCATCCGTAAACGTAGTAGACCACCTGGGCCAGAACCCTGGCCCAGTTGATGGAGTTGACCGCACCGAGAGCAAAGCGCTTCTTGAACTCAAGATCGCCGAAGATCTCCTTGACGATGCGCTGGCCGTCATCGAAGGTGCCGCGAATCGCCAAATTGTAGACATTTGGATCGGTGACCGTGGTCATCTGCAGCTCCTGCACCGGAGAAACCTTGCCGTGCGGGTGCAGGATGAAAATGTTGATGTTGCGTTTGCCACGGACTCCATATATGGCCGCGCTGCCGGTGTCGCCGGACGTGGCGCCGAGGATGTTCATGTGCGCGCCGCTCTCGATGAGCAGGTATTCGAAGAGGTTGCCGAGGAACTGCAGGGCCACATCCTTGAAGGCGAGGGTGGGGCCGTGAAACAGTTCGAGGATATGCACGCCGCCGGTCGAGACCACCGGGGTCACCTCAGGGTGGGTAAAGGTCGCATAAGAGCGATCGACCAGCGATTTCAGATCCGCCGAGGGGATGTCGTCGATGAAGCGGGACATGACCTGGAAAGCCAGCTCAGGGTAGGCCAGTTTGGCGAATGCATCCAGGTCGCCGGGGGTCAAGTGCGGGATGCTCTCCGGCAGGAGCAGGCCGCCATCTTCGGCGAGTCCCATCATGACCGCCTGCTTGAAAGGAATGCCGCGAACCTGGCCGCGGGTGCTTAAGTAACGCATGGTATGTTTCCTCGGAAATTGATTGAAACAGTGTAGCAGGTTGGGTCAAGGCAGGGAAGGGGCTGTGGGGGCGGCCCCATGTGGCCGCCCAGGGCAGGCACGCGGGCCTGCCCCTACAAAAACCACGGGGGCGACCGTTTGGCCACCCCCGCGTACTGATCACTGATTGCCGATTACTGATCTGGCTACTTGCTTTGTGCCTCCTGAACGTCGACCACCGCCACGGCGGCCATGTTGACGATCTCGGAGACGTCGTCGCCGCGCTGCAGAACGTGCACCGGCTTCTTCATCCCCATCAGGATCGGGCCGACGGTTTCGGCGCCGCCCAGTTTGTGCAGCAGCTTGTAGCAGATGTTGCCGGACTGCAGGTCGGGGAAGATGAAGCAGTTGGCATTCCCCTTGAGCTTGGAGAAGGGGAACTGCTTCTCGACCAGTTCGGGGTCGAGGGCCACGTTGGCCTGCACTTCGCCATCGACAACCAGGTTGGGGTCGATCTGTTTGACCATGGAAGTGGCGCGCTTGACCTTGACGGTCAAGGGATGTTCGGCGCTGCCGAAGTTGGAGAATGAGAGCATCGCCACGCGCGGTTCGATGTCGAAGTGGCGGGCATACTGGGCGGTAAGGATCGCTGTTTCGGCCAGTTCCTCGGCGGTCGGTTCGATCGCCACCGTGGTATCGGCGAAGAACGTCACATCCTTTTTGGTGACCATCATGTACATGCCGTGCACTTTGGAGAGATGGTCGAGTTTGCCGATCACTTCCAGGGCCGGTCGAATGGTGTCGGGGTAGTGGGCGTTGATCCCCGAGAGCATGGAGTCGGCATCACCGGTGTTGACCATCATGGCACCGAAGTAGTTGCGGTTGTTGCGCATCATCCGCCGTGCCTCGGAGAGGGTCACCCCCTTGCGCTGGCGCATCGCGAAAAGTTCTTCCGAATATTCCTGGAGCTTTTCGGATTCCCGCGGATCGATGATCTGCGTGTTGCCCAGTTCCAGATTGAGATCCCTGGCGCGGGCGCGAATCTGCTCGACGTTGCCGAGCAGGATCGGTATGGCAATCCCCTCGTCGACCAGGATCGCCGTTGCCCGCAGGATCTTGTCCTCGTCACCTTCGGGGAAGACCACACGCTTCGGATTCGATCTGGCCTTGTTGATCAGGACGCGCATGATCTCCTTCGAGCGTCCCTGCAGCGCTTCCAGGCGTTCCCGGTACTTGTCGAGATCCTCGATCGGGCGGCGGGCAACACCGCTGTCCATGGCTGCCTTGGCGACTGCCGGGGCGACATGCAGCAGGACGCGCGGGTCGAACGGTTTCGGGATCAGGTATTCGCGGCCGAACTTGATCTCCACCCCGCCGTAGGCCTTGCGCACCGAGTCGGGGACATCTTCCTTGGCGAGTTCGGCCAGAGCATGCACGGCGGCCAGTTTCATCTCGGCATTGATGGCGCTGGCGTGAACATCGAGGGCGCCGCGGAACAGGAAGGGGAAGCACAGGACGTTGTTGACCTGGTTGTTATAGTCGGAGCGGCCGGTGCCGATGATCACGTCGTCGCGCACCGCCTTGGCTTCCGGCGGGGTGATCTCCGGGTCGGGATTGGCCATGGCGAAGACGATCGGATCCTTGGCCATCGACTTGAGCATCTCCGGGGTAACGGCTCCCTTGGCGGAGACGCCGAAGAAGATGTCGGCGCCGACCATGGCGTCCTCGAGGGTGCGCGCGTCGGTCTCGGCGGCGAGGCGCTCCTTGTACTCGTTCATCCCGTCAGTGCGCCCCTTGTAAATGACCCCCTTGGTGTCGCAGAGAATGACGTTGTTCTTGTCGATCCCCATGGTGATCGCCAGGTTGGCGCAGGCGATGCCGGCGGCACCGGCGCCGTTGACCACGATCTTGACCTGTTCGATCTTTTTGCCAACGATTTCCAGGGCGTTGATCATGCCGGCGGCGGAGATGATCGCGGTGCCGTGCTGATCATCGTGGAAGACCGGGATGTTCATGATCTTATTGAGCTCTTCTTCAATGTAGAAGCACTCCGGGCCCTTAATGTCCTCGAGGTTGATGCCGCCGAAGGTCGGTTCGAGGATCTTGACGGTACGGATGATCTCGTCGGAATCCTTGGTGTTGAGCTCGATGTCGAACACATCGACGTCGGCGAAACGCTTGAAGAGAACCCCTTTCCCCTCCATGACCGGTTTGCCGGCGAGCGCGCCGATATCGCCCAGGCCCAGCACGGCGGTGCCGTTGGAGACGACCGCGACCAGGTTGCC
The DNA here is from genome assembly GCA_023701265.1 of Desulfuromonadales bacterium. GTDB lineage: Bacteria > Desulfobacterota > Desulfuromonadia > Desulfuromonadales > BM103 > VAUL01. The sequence goes on from JAMPXI010000053.1 coordinate 4,368, forward strand.
CTTGGCGGTGTACTCATAGGCGAGGGAGGGATCCTTTTCGATTTCCAGGCACGGCTCGGCGACGCCCGGGCTGTAGGCCAGCGACAGGTCGCGGCTGGTGGCACACGGCTTGGTGGTGATGACTTCGATTTTCCCTTTGCGCCCCGTGCTGTGATAATCGAGGGCATCCTGACGTTTTGACATGGTGTTTGACCTCCCTGATCTGCCACCGGTTTATTCTGTCATGAGAATGAAGGCCGATGGTGGTTGCCGATTTGGCAGCCCATAGGATCTATTTTGTTGTGAGTAAAAATTTTTAGCCTGAATAAAAAGATTAAATAATCCCGTTAGCCGATCGCTGTCAAGTGGAAACGCTGTTTGCCCTGTGGGGGATGGAAGAATTGATGCCCGGACGGACGCCAGTGCCCGGCGGAGTAAACATACACGCAATTGCGGTGACGTCAAGGGTTCAATGATGGTTGACACTCCCCGGCGGCAGGGCTAAAACGGTTGCCATGATCCGCGTCGGTGTCCTGTCCGATACCCATCTGCCCGATACCGGCGAGGCCCTGGCCTTCCTGCTGGATCTTGCCGAGCGACATTTTCAGGGGGTTGAGGCCATCCTCCATGCCGGCGATGTCGTGGCTCCCGGGGTGCTTGCGGCTTTCGCGCCAACTCCGGTGTATGCCGTCCGCGGCAACATGGATCCGGCGATGCACGATTTTCCGCAAAAGCGGTTGTTGAAGATTGCAGGCATAAGGATCGGGTTGATCCACGGCTGGGGGCCTCGCGAAGGGTTGGTCGAACGCGTCCGCAACGAGTTTCGCAACCTGCCGCTCGATTGCCTGGTCTTCGGGCACAGCCATGTGCCGATGTGTCATCGGGAAAGTGGTTTGCTGCTCTTCAATCCGGGGAGTGCCGTCGACCGGCGGGGAATGCCTTATGAAAGCGTTGGGCTGCTGGAGATTGAGGACGGGACGATCAGTGCGCAGATTGTCCCTTTAGAACAAGTAAAATAGTCGAACAGGTGCATGAATGACCCCCCTGGCCCGCGCTGCGGGCCGTCCCCCCTGCTGCGCAAGGGGGATTTGCCTCCCCTGCGCAGTAGGGGAGGTGCCCGGAGGGCGGAGGGGTGATACTTGAAATGGAGGCAATCATGGAACGACTCTGGGCCCCCTGGCGGCTGGAATATGTACAAGCTGCCCGCGATAACGACTGCGTATTCTGCCTGGGCGAAGAGGCCGAGGACGAAGCGCGTCTCGTCCTGCTCCGCGGCCGGCACTGCTTTATCATCATGAATCGGTTTCCCTATTCGAACGGGCACCTGATGGTAGCCCCGATGCGCCACGTTGCCGATCCCGGCCTGCTCGACCGTGAGGAGGCCGCGGAACTTCATCGCATGACGGTCTATTGCCGGGACCTTCTGCTCAAGACCTGCAAGGCCCAGGGGTTCAATATCGGCATGAACCTCGGTGAAGTTGCCGGCGCCGGCATAGCTGATCATCTTCATCAGCACATCGTTCCCCGTTGGGCCGGGGATACCAATTTCATGCCGGTGTTCGCCGATGTGCGGGTCATCCCTCAGCATCTCGAGGCGACGTATCGGCAGCTGCGCGAGATGATGACCCAACATCCGGGCAATTTCCGTTGAGTTTCTCTTTAAATGTGTCTAATATCCAGATTTGACTGAAAGTTTTCGGTTGTAGCAAGGCAGTTTTCCTGGACTGTTCCCCATGCCGTTGCGGGGGATTTGCTCCCGATCAGGAGGATGAGGAACATGAGCCGAACGATTGCCATTCTGACCGGCGGCGGTGATTGCCCCGGCCTGAACGCCGTGATCCGGGCCGTGGTGCGCAGCGCCATACTGCAGCACGGTTGGCGCGTGATCGGGATCGAGGACGGTTTCGACGGCCTGGTCGGCACCCCCCGCTGGCGGGAACTGACCCTTGATGCGGTGCGGGGGATTCTCCCCCGCGGCGGCACCATCCTGGGCACCAGCAACCGCGGCAACCCGCTGGCCTATCCGGTCAAGACCGAGAAGGGCGTGGTGCTGACGGATGTTTCCGCGCAGGTCGTGGCGAATTTCCGTGCCCTGGGCGCCGATGCCCTGATCGCGGTCGGCGGCGACGGAACGCTGAAGATCGCCCGCCGCCTGCAGGATCTTGGCATGCCGATGGTTGGCGTGCCCAAGACCATCGACAACGACCTGCGCAGCACCGACGTGACCTTTGGCTATCATACCGCCGTCGAGGTGGTCACCGAGGCACTGGACCGGCTGCACACCACCGCCGAGAGTCATCATCGGGCCATGGTGGTCGAGGTCATGGGGCGCGATGCCGGCTGGATCGCCCTCGAGTCAGGGCTTGCCGGGTCGGCCGACGTCATTCTCGTTCCCGAGATTCCCTTCGATCTGGCGGCGGTCTGTGCTTCGATCGAAAACCGCCGCCAGAGCGGCAGCCGTTTTTCCATTATCGTGGTCGCGGAAGGCGCTTACCCCCTTGCCGGCGGCAAGGTCGTCCAGGCGACGGCCGCCGAAAATCTCGGAGTCGAACGACTTGGCGGGATCGGTACCTTTGTTTCCCGCGAGATTGGCACAAAGCTCGATATCGAGACGCGGGTCGTGGTGTTGGGCCATGTTCAGCGCGGGGGGTCGCCGGTGCCGTTCGACCGGATTCTTGGCACGCGCTTTGGCGTCCATGCCGTCGAGTTGATAGCCCAGACACGGTATGGCCGGATGGTTGCCTTGCGGGGGCGCGCCGTGGTCGATGTTGAAATCTCCGCGGCGGTGGATGCACTCAACCGTATCGATCCGGGTGGCGAGTTGATCCGCACCGCCGAAGCTCTCGGCATTTGCGTCGGCCGCTGAACGGCATGCCGCGCGGCAAAGGATGGAGAATGTGATGGGTGAGACGGTGCTCCGCAAGGAACAGGGGATCAAACGTCGTGAACTGCTCTATGCCGCCGGCGGGATGCTGCTGGGCGTCATGGCGCCGATCGGATGGGTTGCACTGCGGCTGCTGCTCTTCTGGCAGGGCGGTGAAAGCCTTGTGGGTCAGATTGTCGATGACATTGTCAAGAGTCCGCAGCAGATTGCTCTCTATAGCTACATGTGCGGCGGTACCGCCATGGTGCTGGGCGCTTTCGGCTACTTCATCGGGCAGTCTACCCAGCAGATCCACGATCGTGCCCAGCAACTCAATCTGGCCAATCGTGAGGTGGCGGAACAGAAAGCCATCTCGGAACGCCGCTTCCGCGATCTCGACCACAGCATCAAAAATTTTCATGCCATCAATGCGGATCTGCAAAGAAGCGTCAATCGCCAGGAGGTGCTGCGCCGGACCGCTGACGGCCTGCATGAAGTCATCGGCTTCGACCGCGTCAATGTTCTATTGCTTGACCCGGCGGGGAAACAGCTCGAGTTCGTGGCCAACCGTGACGTAAAGTCCGGGACAGAGAGGCCGACGGCCATCCTGCCGATGGACGAGCGTTCCGGCTGTCTATTCAAGGCGATGCGCGATCGCAAGGTGCTGCTGATCGAGGATGTGGCCAAAATGCCGGCGGAGTATCGGCTCCAGCCCCCGTTTGATACGGTCACGCAGCTGCGTTCCCGTAGTTTCATCATCTGTCCGATCGTGGTTCGCGACCAGTCGGTGGGGTTGATCTGCGTTGACAAAAAGCATCAGAAGGCAACACTGGTCGATACCGATGTCGACACGGTCAAGCTGTTTGCCGACCAGGTGGCCTCTTCGCTGGCGCGCATCCACCTGCTTGACGCGGTCGAGGCGCTGACCCGCCAGTTGGAACATACCTTCGCCGAATTCCTGAAATACCGGGAACAGCATGGCGCCCTGATCAAGTCGCTGCGTGACACGATTGCTTCGAGCAGCGAGGCCACCTCGGACATTTCCGGCGGAGCCGGAGTGATTCAGGAGTCGGTAGCGGCTACCCGTTCCTCGCTCGGCCAGATCTCGGTTTCGATCGACCAGGTCTCCCACAACCTCAAAACGCTCAACGAATTCATCGAAAGCTCGATTGCCGCAATGACCGAAATTCATTACACGGTCAATGCCGTGCAGGAGAGCGGCGTGCGTTCGCACACCATGTCCGAAGCGGTCAAGGGCCGTGCCGAGGAGGGGGTAGCCGCCGTTTCGCAGGTCATTGACGGAATGCGCGGTATCGTCAGCTCGGTGGGCCAGGCGGAATCGGCGATCGACCGTCTCTCCCGAAAAAGTGCAGAGGTCGGCACGATCACCTCGGTGATTACCGGATTGACCCAGAAGACCGGTCTGCTGGCGCTGAACGCCTCGATCATTGCCGCCCAGGCCGGTGAACATGGCCGCTCGTTTGCCGTGGTTGCCGACGAGGTGCGCGCCTTGTCCCAGGAGGCAGCTTCCTCCACTGACCAGATCAACCGGATCATCGAGGAGATCCAGGCGTTTACCCAGGAGACGGTCAGCCATATCGGTCAGACCAGGCGCCTGGTCGATGACGGCATGGGCAGGGGCGAGGAAATGGCCAGGTCGCTCCAGCAGATCCTCGCCAGTTCGGTGCAGGCCATGGAAATGGCCCACGATATCCGCCGGGCGACCCAGGAGATTTCCAGTTCGATCAATGTGATCAGCCGTTCGACCGAGGAGCTTGGCGAGATGTCGTCCAAGGTTTCACTGGCTTCGCGAGAAGAAGCGCAAGGAGCCAGGAGCATTGTCAAGGCGGTCGAAGACGTTCAGGCCATGACCCTCGACATGGCGGCCGCCACACGCCGCCAGGTGGATAACAGCAGCCAGATCATGACATCCGTCGACCAGGTCAGCGACATGGCCACGCGAATTTTCGACGAAGTTGAAGCACGTCGCCAGGCGAGCCTTGCCGTAGTTGAGGATCTGCGCCGGATGAAGGAGAAGTAGCGTGAGGAGTGAGGAGTGAGGAGTGAGGAGTGAGGAGTGAGGAGTGAGGAGTGAAGGGCGGCGATCAGCCGCCCTTTTTCATTGGCTGTGGGGGCGAATCTTGATGGCCGGGCAATTGGCGTGGCCGGGACAATCCGCCTTCTGGCAGGGTTCGATATGGATCGTCACGTCTGATCCGGTAAAGCGTTCGGCGATCCTGCCTTCGAGATAGTCGGTCATGCGGTGGGCTTCTTCCACGGACAGGTGCTTGCAGACGGTCATGTGAAAGTCGATCAGCTTCTGGCTGCCGGCGCGGCGGGTACGCAGGTTATGATAGTCGAACAGCTCGCCCTGGTTGGATCCGAGCAGCTGCTCGATTTCGGTACGGACTTCATCGGGGAGCTGTTCATCGAGCAGATCACGCATGCCGTGACGGAGCAGGCGCAGTGCCGCGAACATGATGTATCCCGCGACCAGCAGCGACATCACCGGATCAAGCCAGGGGAGATCGAGCCAGTACATGGCCAGCAGGCCGAGCAGCAGCGCCAGGTTGGTGTAGACATCCATGGCGAAGTGCAGGGAGTCGGCTTCCAGGGCGGAGGATTCGGTTGCTTTGGCGACCCGGCGGAGATAGCGGGTGATGAGCAGCGACGCGGCAAGGCTGACGATCATGACGGCAATGCCGCCCAACGGTTTTTCCACGACGCGGCTGGTCTGCAGGCGCCGGACGGCTTCGATGCAGATCCAGCCGCCGGAAACGGCGATCACGATGGCCTGAAAGATTGTGGCAATCGTCTCGAATTTGCCGTGGCCGTAAGGGTGGCGCTCATCGGCCGGCTGTTCGGCCTGGTGGATGGCCATGAAATTCACCCCGGACATGAGGATGTCCAGCAGGGAATCGACGGCAGAGGAAAGGACCGCCAGGCTGCCGGTCAACAGCCCGGTGGCCAGTTTCAGCGTGGCCAGAATGAAGGCCGTGGCCAGGGAAACGCGTGCCGCGGCGATTTTGGGCGAGGCCGGACTCATGCCGGTCGCGCCGGGAGGGGGCAGGCGGCCCGCCATGCCGCGAAGCCATCGCCTTCGATCGCCCAGAAATCGCTGATCCGTTGCTGATAGCTGGCGAGGTCGGTACACGCCGTGCCGATGGCCCCGGTCAGCTCCGGGTCGACCAGGCCGTGCCCGGCGAGAACATGATAGCAGGCGCAGACGCCGGCAAGGATCGCTGCCAGCTCTGCGACGTTGGGTTCGAAATTGCGGGTGATGTACCAGTGTCCGGCAAACTGGCGGACCCGTTCAGGCGGCAGGCGGAAGAGGTTGTCGTGGCATTCGGCAAGGACAAAGTCGCGCAGGAAGTAGTCCGCTCCGTGACAGAGGGCGCCGGCCTCGGTCGGATCGATCGTGCCGTCGGCCAACAGTTGGTCGCGGACCGCCGCCAGCAGTCGGCGGCACAGTTCATCGACGCGGATTTCGTCGTCGAGGGTGCGAATCTCGAAATCTTCCGGGGCGATTTGCTTCAGATCGAGAGGGGTGATTACCGTCACCTGAAAAACTCCTCATTTTGTGAGCGCCAACCATAATCCAGAGCAGCTTTCGATGCAACCGTCAGCTGTTTTGACTGTTTACTCGACCGGACTTCGTTTGTTAACATAACCACGCTTCATCACCGCATTTGCATACGGTGCACTTCCCCTTTTTGAGGGTTGTTTTTTTATGGGTGACCAACAGGCCGCCGGCTCGGTCATGACGCCGATGATGCGGCAATATTACGAGATCAAGGCCGCTCATCCCGATGCCATTCTCTTCTTCCGGCTGGGTGATTTCTACGAGATGTTTCTGGACGATGCCGTGGTGGCGTCGCGGATCCTCGATATCACCCTGACCTCACGCAACAAGGGGGCTGCCGATGAGGTGCCCCTGTGCGGAGTGCCCTTCCACAGCTGCCAGCCGTATATCGCCAAGCTCGTCCAGCACGGCCACCGGGTCGCGATCTGTGAACAGGTCGAGGATCCGAAGGCCGCCAAGGGGCTCGTCCGCCGCGAAGTGGTCAGGGTGGTCACGCCGGGGCTGGTGGTCGACACCACGACTCTCGATCCGCGCCGGAACAACTATCTGGTCGCCCTGGCGCCGGGTGCCGACGGCCGGTGGGGTCTGGCCTGCGTCGACATCACCACGGGTGAGTTCCGCGCCACCGAAAGCGCATCGCTTGCCGAGATCGGCACAGAACTTACCGCGCGCGATCCCGCCGAGGTCCTGCTCCCCGAGGGAGAGACCGGCGACAAACTTCTCGAGCAGCTGTCGCTCACCCTGCAGGGGCGCTCGCTCAACCGCATCCCCGCCTGGGTGACGGCCGAGGACCGTGCCCGTCATGAGTTGCTCGCGGCGTTCCCGCATGGCTCCCTCGAAGCGTTCGGCTGTCAGGGGCTCCCCGGCGCGCTCGGCGCGGCCGGGGCGGTGCTGCACTACCTTGCGGAGACCCAGAAGGGGCTGCTTCCCCACCTCCAGCCGCTGCGCACCTTCCAGACCCACGAATTCATGGTGCTGGACGATTTTACCCGGCGCAATCTGGAGTTGACCGGTAGTCTGCTCGACGGCGGGCGACGCGGTTCGCTGCTCGGCGTGCTCGACCGGACCGTGACCGCCATGGGGGCCCGCAAGCTGCGTCACTGGATCGGGCACCCGCTGGTTGATCTGGCCGCCATCCGTCGCCGCCACGAGGCTGTCGGTGAACTGGTCGAAAAGAGCCTGCTGCGCGGTGACCTGGTTGCCGGGCTGAGTGGTGTCTACGACCTGGAACGGCTGAACGCCCGCATTGCCATGGCCACCGGCAACGCCAAGGACCTGGTGGCCCTGAAAAGCTCCCTTGACCGCCTGCCCGGGCTGTTGGAGCTGCTGGCCGATGTCTCGGCTCCGCTGCTCGCCGATCTGTGCCGCCAAATCGATCCGCTCCCCGAGGTGGTCGACCTGATCGCCCGGGCGATCGTCGATGATCCGCCGTTCGTACTCCGTGAAGGGGGGCTGATCCGCCCCGGTTTTCATGCCGAACTCGATGAACTGCGCCGGATCAGCCGGGAAGGGAAGGGGTGGATCGCCCGCCTTGAGCAGGAAGAGAAGGAGCGAACCGGAATATCGACGCTCAAGGTGCGCTTCAACCGGGTGTTCGGCTACTACATCGAGGTGACCCGTTCCCATCTCAACCGGGTGCCCGACGACTATCAGCGCAAGCAGACGCTGGCCGGGGCCGAACGCTATATCACCCCGGCGCTCAAGGAATACGAGGAAAAGGTGCTTGGGGCCGAGGAGCGCGTGGTCGAGATCGAGTATGATCTGTTCCAGGAGGTGCGCCGACAGGTGGCCGCCTTCGGGGCCCGCATCCAGGCGACGGCCGACTGTCTGGCGGCGCTTGATGTTCTGGCGGGGTTGGCGGATCTGGCCCACGACCGGAATTACTGTACCCCCGAGATGGACGACTCGACCGACCTGCTGATCGACGAAGGTCGCCATCCGGTAATCGAGTCGATGAATCTCGGCGAGCGGTTTGTCGCCAACGATGTGGTCATGGACACCCGCGACAACCAGATTCTGGTCATCACCGGCCCGAACATGGCCGGCAAGTCCACCTTCATGCGCCAGGTGGCCCTGATCGTGCTGATGGCGCAAATCGGCAGCCTGGTGCCGGCGAAGGCGGCCCGCATCGGCGTGGTCGACCGGATCTTCACCCGGGTCGGCGCGAGTGACAACCTGGCTCGCGGGCAATCGACCTTCATGGTCGAAATGACGGAGACGGCCAACATCCTCAATCACGCCACGCCACGCAGCCTGATTGTTCTGGACGAGATCGGCCGTGGCACCTCGACATTCGACGGCGTCAGTATTGCCTGGGCGGTGGCCGAGTTCTTGCACGACAATCCGCTGGTGGCGGCCAAGACCCTGTTCGCCACCCACTATCATGAGTTGACCGACCTGGCCCTGACCCGCGAACGGGTCAAAAACTATAACGTCGCCGTCAAGGAATGGCAGGAGCAGATCATCTTCCTGCGCCGCATTGTCAAGGGCGGCGCCAGCCATTCCTACGGGATTCAGGTGGCGCGTCTGGCCGGCTTGCCGGCAACGGTCATCGACCGGGCCAGGGAAGTGCTGCACAATCTTGAATCAGGGGAGTTTGAAACCGGGGCTCCGCGCCTGGCGAAATCGAAGAAGACGCCCGCCGCACCGCCGCAACTCGGGCTGTTCGATCGGGGCGGCGATGCATTGCGGCGGCGTCTGGAGGAGATCGATGTTGCGGTCCTCACCCCCCTGGAAGCTCTCAACCGGCTCGACGAACTGAAGAGACTACTTTAAATGATGCGTTCAATCATCCTGATATTGCTGATTGTTTTTATATCGACAGCCTGGATTTCTCCGCTCTGTGCCGCGGATGTCGAGCCGGCTTACCGCAAGGCGCGTGCTGCCTATGACACCTTGCAGTCGGCCCCCCGCAAGCAGAAGTATCGCAGCGAATGGGAGAAAGTCCTCGACCGGTTCATGGCCGTCTACGAACGTGACCCGAAGGGGCCACGCGCCGGCGAAGCATTGTTCATGGCCGGCAAGACCCTGGCAGGACTTTACCGGGTCAGCCTGGTCGATGATGATGCCTGGACGGCTGTCACCATGTATGAACACGTCGCTCGCGACGTCCCCGGAAGTTCACTGGGGGATGATGCCCTGGTCCTGGCCGCCGAACTTCTCGAGGGACCGCTTGCCGCTCCCGAGGAAGCCTATCTGCGCTACCGCAGGATTACCGAGCAGTTCCCGGACGGCGACAAGATTGCCTTTGCCCGTCAGCGTCTGAAGGCGCTGGCCGTCCATGCGCCGCCCATACCGGCGGCCCCGGTTCCCGCTGCGTCCAGCGCTCCTCCAACAGTCAGCACCCCGGCGGCCACCATGGCCGCTGCCGCCGAAAGCGTCCCTCCGGCAACGCCAGTCGCTGCCGGGGAGACGCGGTTGGCCGGGATCCGTTTCTGGTCGAATCCCGGCTATACCCGGGTGGTCATCGACCTGACGGCGGATGCCAGCTATACGACCAACTTCCTGAACGCCGACCCGGTTGAGAATCTGCCGCCACGGCTCTTTCTGGATATCGGACCGGCGACCCTCGATCCCGTGCTGAAAGCGCCGACCGTGGTGGATGATGGCCTGCTGCGCCGGATACGCACCGGGGTACCCGAAGGTGGCAAGGTACGGGTGGTGCTCGATCTGGTCAGCATCGGTCAATACAAAGTCTTTCCGTTGAACGATCCGTATCGCCTGGTGATCGACATCAGCGGCGACAAGGCGCCGGAGATCAAGGCACTGGAACCCTCGATCCAGGCGACCCCGCCGGTGGTTTTGGAAACGCCTGCAAAAGCCGACGAGGTTGCCAGGGTTCTCGAACAGTTGCCGCCGCCACCGCCGCCACCGGCGATCCCTTCGGCGCCGGTGATCGCCGGTCTGCGGCGGATTGTGGTCGACGCCGGTCATGGCGGCAGGGATCCTGGCGCAGTCGGTCCGAACGGCACCCGGGAAAAGGACATCACTCTTGCCCTGGCGAAAAAAATCGCCGGGCGGCTCCGGGAAGCCCTGGGGTGCGACGTGGTACTTACCCGCGAGCGCGACATTTTCCTGCCGCTCGAGGAACGCACCGCCATCGCCAACAAGGTCGGCGCCGACCTGTTCATTTCGGTGCATGCCAATGCCGCTCCCAACCGCCAGGCCTATGGGATCGAGACCTACTACCTGAACTTTTCCAAGAACGACAAGGCGGCCGCGGTGGCGGCCCGCGAAAACGGCACCTCGCTCAAGGAGGTCACCGATCTCGAGCAGATCCTCTTCGATCTGATGGCCAATTCCAAGATCAACGAATCGAGCCGGCTGGCCGCCGAAATCCAGAAGGCCCTGGTTGGCCGTCTCAACGACCAGTACGATGAGGTGCGTGACCTGGGCGTGCGGCAGGGGCCGTTCTATGTGCTGCTGGGGGCGACGATGCCGTCGGTGCTGGTCGAAGCCGCTTTCATCAGCCATCCCCGCGAGGAACAGCGTCTGACCAGCCGCAGATACCAGGAAGAAACCGCCGAAGCGATTGTCGAAGCGGTCAAGAGCTACGCCCGCGCCCACAAATTGATTGCGTCAAGATAATGCCTGTCCACGACCCTGCCGCCCCCACTTTTTTCGAGCCGGAGCTGATGATTGCCGGCGACGTTCCCTATGAACAGCGGCGCGATTCGCTGCTTGCCGCGGCCCGGGCCTTCCTCGATTATCATCGCGAGGTCTGTCAGGCCCAGCATCGGGCCGGGGCGAGCGGCACGCAGGTTGTCAACTGTGTGACGGCCATGACCGATACGCTGATGCGCAATCTCTTCCGCTGCATAACGGCCGACTGGGCCATCGAGCAGCGTCCCGGCACGGTGCTGATCGCCATGGGTGGCTATGGGCGCCGCGAACTCAATCCGCGCTCGGACATCGACCTGATGTTCTTCTGCGGCGAGAGAAATCGCGATCACGCCGATATGGTCGCCCAGCGCATGCTCTACCTGCTGTGGGATCTTAACCTCGATGTCGGCTACAGCGTCCGCACCGCGAAGGACTGTGTCAATCTGGCCGGTCAGGACATCACCATCCGAACCGCTCTGCTTGACGCCCGCTTCCTGTCCGGCGACGAAGACCTCTTCCGCGAGTTTCAGCAGCAGGTGATTCACACGGTCCTGTCCCGCAACACCCAGGCCTTTGTGCAGGCCAAATACGATGAGCACAAGAACCGGCTTGCCAAGTACGGTTCGTCGGTCTACCTGCTCGAGCCGAACATCAAGGAGAGCGAGGGGGGGCTGCGCGACCTGCACACGGCGATCTGGATGGCCCGGGTCAAATACAAGGCCGCCTCCCTGCGTGACCTGGTTCAGAAGAGTGTGATCAGCGAAGAGGAGCTGACCGCTTTCCATTCGGCCTACGATTACCTGTGGCGCATTCGCAACGAACTGCACTACCTCTCGACGCGCAAAAACGAGCAGCTGCATTTCGACAAGCAGGAAGCCATCGCCCGTTTCCTCGGCTACCGGGACAGCCGCAAAGGGCAGGCCGTCGAACAGTTCATGCAGGACTATTACGCTCACGCGACCCAGGTGGAGCACCTCTCCGCAAGCCTGATCAGCCGGATCATGCGTCAGTCGGAACTGTCGGCCAAGGTCTCGGCCAAGGTGTTCGGCGCCTTCCGGCGCCGCATGGTCGGTAAGGATTTCTTCGTTTATGACAACGAGCTGAAGGTCGTCAGCAAGCGGCTCTTCGCAGAGCGTCCGGCGGCGATGATGGAGGCCTTTGCCCACGCCAAACGGCTTGACGTGAATCTGGGCATCGACCTCAAGCGGATGATCCGGCAGAATCTCCCTCTGATCAACGACCGTTTCCGGCGTTCCCGCGAGATCTCGGAGATCTTTCTGGAAATCCTGCGCACCCCCGGCGGGATCACCCGCACCCTGCGGGACATGCATCATCTGACCTTCCTCAACCACTACATCCCAGAGTTCGAGCGGATCTACTGCAAGGTCCAACACGACGCCTATCACATTTACACGGTGGATACCCACACCCTTTTCTGCGTCGAAGAACTCGAAAAGCTGTGGCTCGGCGAATATCGCGAGCGGAAGCCGGTCTACACCCAGGTTGCCAGCGAGGTGGAGAAGCGCGAACTGCTGGTGCTGGCCGTGCTTTTCCACGATATCGGCAAGGGGGAAGGGAAGGACCACAGCAACCGTGGCGCCGACATGATCCCGACGATTGCCCGGCGCCTGAACCTCAACCGCGAGGACAGTCAGCGCCTCGAATTCCTGGTCCGTCGCCACCTCGACATGGCGCACATTTCCCAGCGGCGCGACCTGCACGACGATCGGCTGATTCACGACTTCGCCCAGACCATGGGGATGAGCGAGAACCTGCGCATGCTCTTCCTGCTCACTTTCGCCGACATCAAGGGCGTCGGCCCCGACGTCTGGACCGAGTGGAAGGGGCTGCTGCTGCAGGAGCTGTACGAGAAGACCTACGATGTCCTCGAACGCGGCGATTTCTACAAGGATCTGCGTTCGGAGCGGGTCCGCAACCGCCGCCGCAAGGTCTCCGAGGCGCTGGCCGAGGAATTCGGCGAACGGCCGGTGCGCGAGCTGCTGCAGGCCGCCGGCACCCGCTACATCCTTTCCCACCACTCGTCGGAAATTATCAGCCATATGCGCCTCGAGCTGCGGCGCGGCGATGAGACTGTGGCGATTGATGTCAGCGACGACCATGATCGCGGCTTCTCGCAGCTGGTGATTTCGACGTTTGACGTGCCGGGGCTGTTCAGCATGATCGCCGGTGCGCTGGCCGCCAATGGCATCAACATCCTCGGGGCGCAGATCTACACACGCAGCAACGGTGCGGCCCTCGACATCCTGCATGTCAACAATCCCCAGGGCGGCGTCATCGAGAATCCGGCCAAATGGACCAGGTTCCGTGACGAACTGCAGGGGGTGATCGAAGGCCGGCTCAAGGTCAAACAGCTGGTGGCCCGCCGCAAAGAGTCCGGCCTGTTGCCTCAACGGTCGACGCCGCGCTACCCGGACCGGGTCGAGTTCGATACCGACGTCTCCCGCGAATATTCGGTCATCGACATCTTCACGCGCGACCGGGTCGGCCTGCTCTACCTGATTACCAGGACACTGGCGGATCTCGGCCTGTATATCTACGTGGCAAAAATTTCCACCAAGGTCGACCAGGTCGCGGATACCTTCTACGTCAAGGATATCTTCGGACAGAAGATCAGCGCTCCGGAGAAACTGGAGGAAATCCGGCGCCAGCTGCTGGCCGGCCTCGCGGAGTGACGGTCACTTCTCATGGACC
>JAMPXI010000054.1 GCA_023701265.1 Desulfuromonadales bacterium
ATTTTGCATGAGCTTGTCTCCGATGCGCAGACATTCGAACAATGCGAGGAAGATTTCATCAATGCCTTTGCCACACTCGACACGCCGCGAGCACGCGAATTTCTACTAGGTTTTGTTGATCCGGACATTCAAGTTGTCGAGCTGCCACGCCGTATCCACCGAGAGGATGTGCTCGTAACGCGGCTCACTGATCTGGCTAGACGTAGGCCAGAAGTGTCAATTAGATTGCGCGAATTGTGCGAACTCGACCTCCCGGGGTTTAATCGGCACATCCTTTCGAAAGTCATGGCCTCGCTTGGAACACCCGAAGCATATTACGCGAATCTAAACCTAATCGATGACACCTTGCCCTCGCCGGTTCCGCAAGGTGTCTGGGACCAACTTGAAAGAGCTTTTGTCGAGCGACGACCCGATGGGCAAAATACTAGCTTCTTCACGCTACATGCACGCGAATCAAACGAACTGCGCGTCAGGCTATTCAAAATGACGATTGGGGACGAGAAACGGCGGAAATCCGCCTTCATGCTTCTTGGCCAAATTGAGGAATGGCGTCTTGAGCATGGCAGACCTACGGGTGAACCTCGTCACCCCGATTTCGCATCCGGCCACTCTTGGCCTCCCAATTAGTCCTGTCTTTTTTCCATTGTCGTCCCAAGATGACAGAGTCTTATTTATCACGACTTCTGAGGCACAAAAACCGGCGTTCAACTGCGCGCCACATATTCGACAGTGAAAACTGCGGCCACCTGGAGACCCAGGTGGCCGTGTCTGTCAGCATCAACCGCAGTTGCAAGCGGAACAGGCGGTGTTGTCCTGACACCCTTGCGGGATCAGGCTGTCCTTTGCCCACTCGGTGATGTCCGCCGCAAAGTGCAGGAAGAGTTCCTCGCTCCCAGCCAGCGGAATCCAGTAGGAGTCGAGCACGGCCCCCCGAAAATCGAAGTAGCCAACCATCCGCTTGGCCGTCTGCGCAGCAAGGGCCTGGTTGGCCAAACAGGCCTGGTGATGCTCTTTTTTCCCCAACTCGACACAGCGAACCCCGGTGGGATAACCCTCGTCCTTGCCGGTTTTGTTTACGGCCAGGATCGTCCGATCCTTGTGAACCAGCATCACGGGAAACGGGAAATTGTCGCATAACAGGTGAAAGTTCCTGCGGGTTTCGTCACTGATCTGATGCGTTGGCATACTTACGTTGCTCCTTGTACGTGAGAGTTGGCGCCAGAGATGAACCGTTGCTGGCGGGCGCCGGCGGACAGTTCAGGGTTTAGTCAGAATGGTAGCGAAGAGGGTGTCGATGAATTCTCGGACGGGCTTCGTGGACTTCATCACCTTAGCGCGCAGGACGGACCCTTCCCAGCCGGAGAGGATGAAACCTGCGGTCACTTGCGGATCCAGAGAGGCTCTTATGGTTCCCTCATCCTGGGCTTCCCGGATGCAGGTGGCGAAACGGTCGCTCCACGAGAGCATGATCCGGTCGAGGCGCTCCCTGAGACGCTCGTTCTGCGCCGCCAGTTCCTGCCCCAGGTCGCCAATGAGGCAGCCGACGGTGCATTCGTGGGCCGACAACCGCTCCAGTCCTCTTTCGAGAAAGATCCGCAGCCGGTCGAGAGGGGGAACCGTCACATCGGAGAGGAACACATCGAGTCGTGCCAGGAAGCGAGTCGAGAACTCCTCGATGACAGCCAGGCCGAACTCTTCCTTGCTGCCGAAATAGTGGTAAAAGGAGCCCTTGGGAACCCCGACCTGTTTCAGCACTGCCTCAATTCCGGTGGCGTTATATCCATGGGTTCCTATCAACTCCATGCCGGCGCTGATCAGTTCCGCTTTCGTGTCCCGTTTGGTCATTGGCAGATAATAGACCGGTCGGTCTAGAAGTGTCAAGGGACTGCGGGCGAATTTCTCTAGGCTAAAGTCCTATGGGGATTAAGTCTAATTACTGACAATTTCTGAGGTGTTTGAAGAGGTGAGGCGCCACTCGTCTTGTTAATCATCTCGAAAGTCGTTCTCGGATCACCTAAAGATTTCTTCGCCAACTTTTGGCAAGAAGTTGGCTGACTTGATACTTCAGGTTGCGTTGGAAACGGAAAGCGAAAAGATAGCTTGTGCCACATGACCGATCCTTGCGCACCACTTCAGTTGGCGCGATTTTTAAACTGTTGAACATTTATCATTTTATGTATATCATTCTACAAAAGAGGAGGGCGTCATGGCTCTGGCACACCCTTGCCCCATGGACATCGACCTCGGTTCCGAGGACTCCCGTAAAGCCCTGGCCAAGATGGTCATAAAGCTGTTCCAGTTGTGGGAGCTTCCGACCGCCGACCAGCTGGATCTGCTCGGCCTGAGCCCCAACAGCCGTGCCATGCTCGGCAAATACGCCAGGGGCGAAGCGCTCCCCGGCAACCGCGACATCATGGATCGGGTCGGCTGGCTGTTGGCAATCCACAAGGCCCTGCGCCTGCTCTACCCCTACGACGAAGCTGTCCGCCGCACCTGGGTCACCCGCCGCAACACCGCCTTCGACAACCTCACCCCACTGATGGTCATGAAGGAACAGGGACTGCTCGGCCTGGCCAGGGTCGCCCGCTATCTCGACTACTATCGCGGGCGCTGAGGTCGTGCGCACCCTGTTCGATACCACTCGGGATTTCGACGACGACGCCTACCGCAACATCGTCTCACTGCGGGAATCGGTCGACCTGTTCGCGGAACTGACCGACGGCGACCCGCGCCTGAGCGAACTCGCCGCCCACGCGGAGATGCGTGTCAAAGCACATATTCCCGCCGGCATGATCGAGCGCGGTTTTCACTATTCGACCGCCATCGATTATCCGTTCACCAGCGAACCGTATCTGATCAGTCGGTACGGTGCCGGCACCTACGGTGTCTGGTACGGCTCTCTGGAGTACGAGACCACCATCCATGAAACCGCCCGGCACATGCTGGTCGAGGAGCTGCGGCGCGAAGGGGCGGGTCCGGTAATGCGAGAGCGGGCGGTTTATCAGGTGCATTGCCGGGCCATTCTCATCGATCTGACCGGTAAGAAAAAGGCTTTCCCCGACTTGGTTGCCGATGACTACAGCCTGACCCACCAGATTGGCGAGCGGCTGCAAAAGGAAGGGCACCCCGGCTTGCTGGCTCCGTCGGCCCGCTGCACGGGAACCAATCTGGTCGCTTTCACCCCGGCGATTTTAAGCCAGCCGAGGCTGCACAGCTATCTGACGTATTACTGCGATCCCGGTCAAGGGAGCGTCCGCGTCGAAAGGCAGCCAGGCGTGCTTCTTCTCCAGGTTGCCATCTCATGGTGACCATGATATTATGACCATGGTTATAATGTGGAGGTGTAATTATGAAGCAGGTGTCGAAATCGCAGTTCAAGCCGCGCAGCCTGGAATATTTCCGTGTCGTCGAGCAGACCGGCGAAGAATTGGTGATCACCGATCACGGCCGCCCGGTTGCCAAGGTGATCCCCTATCGGGAAGATGCCGAGGAACGTCTGCTAGCCTTGCGTGAAACCGTCTTGCGTTATGAGCGCCCTCTTGATTCGGCGGTCGACGAGGACGAGTGGGAGTCCGCGCGGTGATCGTTCTCGACACGCATGCCTGGCTCTGGTGGGTCAGCAATCCGGAATTGCTGGGTAAACAGGCCACCGCGGCCATTGAAGAAGCCCGCCAGCGCCGGGAAATCCTCATCTCCAGCATCAGCGCCTGGGAGGTGGCCATGCTCGTGCAGCGGGGCCGGCTGCAGCTCTCTCTGAAGGTGCATGAATGGATTGCCCGCTGCGAGGCACTGCCGTTCATGGAATTTGTTCCGGTCGACAACGCCATCGCCGTGCAAGCCACCTGCCTGCCCGGTGATCTTCACGGCGACCCCGCCGACCGGATCATCGTCGCCACGGCTTTGTCACACGGCGCCACCCTGGTGACAAAAGACCGGAAGTTGCGGGACTATCCGGGCATCGCCACCCTCTGGTAAGGATCCCTGTGCGCACCACCCTCAGCCGGAAACTGCTCTTCTACACCGGCAGCATCGTCGTGGTGCTCCTGCTGGCGGCCTTCCTGATTCTCGAACGCAGTCAGGCGCAGGCCTGGAACGATTATCTCTACACCCAGAGCCTGGCCTTCTCGCGGCTGGCCACGCCCGAACTGCTCAAACGGTTTCGCGGCGTTTTCCCTCCGGAAGCCCCGAGTGAAGTGTCGGCCATGGCCGAGTCTCTGGCCCTGAACCGCGATCTGGTGCAGTTCTCCCTGGTTTCGCCGAGTGGGCGCCGCCTTTATCAGTCGCCATCATTCCCGTCGTTTGCCGGCCTTGATCTCCAGCTTTTTACTGATGAAGACCTTGCCACGCGCGTGGCCAGCGGCCGCAGCAGCGTGCGCACGCGCGAACTCCCGGGTGGACGGCGGCTGCTCGACCTGCTTGAACCGGCCTTCGGTCCATCAGGACAGCAGGTCCTCGCCGTGCGTTACCTGATTTCCTACGATTCGGTCGATGCCCGGGTTGCGGCTTTCCGCCGCCAGTTCTTGGCAACCGCCGGCGCCGCCGTGCTGCTTTGCGTCCTGCTGGTCGGGTTGGCCACCCGGCGCATCATGGGGCCGATCCACTCGCTGACCAGCGGTGCCCGGGCGATTGCCGGCGGGGATCTGGCCACCCGGATTCCTCCGGCCGGACACGACGAAATCGGTACGCTGGCCCAGGCGTTCAACGACATGGCCATCAGCCTGTCCCGCAGCCAGGAGGAATTGACCGGCAAGAACCAGGAGCTGAGCCGGGCCAACGCAGAGTTGCGCCAGATGCAGGAACAGCTGCTGCGCAGCGAACGTCTGGCGGCGATCGGCCAGTTGGCCGCCGGCGTTTCCCACGAGATCGACAACCCGGTCGGGATCATTCTCGGTCTGACCGAACTGTTGCTGGAGGAGACCCCCGAGGGGGACCCGCGGCGGGACGACCTGCTGGCGATCGTCGAGGAATGCCGGCGCTGCAAGCGGATCACCGGCGGGCTGCTCGGTTTTGCCCGGCCGGTGGAGCCCCACCATGACCAGATCGATTTTGGCCGTCTGATTGGCGATTCGGTGGAAAGCCTGCGCCCGCAGAAACTGTTCCGCGATCTTGCCATGGATCTTGCGTTCCCGGCGCAAACCGTGGCGGTCGCCGGCGATGCGGACCAGTTGCGCCAGGTGCTGGTCAACCTGCTGCTCAATGCCGCCCAGGCGCTTTCCGGGCAGGGGCGGCTGGCCATTGCCCTGTCCGTCGCCGGCAATTGCGCCGAACTGATCATCGATGATAATGGGCCGGGGATCCCGGCGCAGGAGCGTGAGCGGATCTTTCAGCCGTTTGTAAGCACCAAGGCGCCCGGGGTGGGCACCGGCCTTGGTCTGGCGCTGTGCCGCAAGCTGGTCGAAGCGCATGGGGGCACAATCAGCGCCGAAGCTTCGCCGTTGGGCGGAGCCCGTCTGCGGGTCAGTTTACCGGCGACCGGGGAAAAATAACTTTGACAAGATTCCTGAGAACTCTTTAGGATAGTAAAAATTTACTCTCACTCTTTATCGTCTGCCCAAATGGATCACGTTCTTACTCTACTCAATGATGATCTGCGCCGTGTCGAGCTGCAGTTCCGCGAGGATCTGGCATCAAAAGTGCCGTTGATCCGCAAGGTCGGCGAATACGTTCTGGCCAGTGGCGGCAAGCGTATCCGGCCGATGCTGGTACTGCTCAGCGCCCGGCTGGCCGGTTACCAGGGCGAGGCGCACATCGGCCTGGCCAGTGTGGTCGAGTTCATTCACACTGCGACCCTGCTGCACGACGATGTGGTCGACGGCGCCGTGTTGCGCCGTGGTCAGGATTCGGCCAACGCCGTGTGGGGGAACGAGGCCAGCGTGCTGGTTGGCGATTTCCTTTTCGCCAAGTCGTTTTCGATCATGGTGCGCGGCGGCAGTCTGGCGGTCCTGCAGGCGTTGTCCGATGCCACGACGATGATGGCGGAAGGGGAAGTGCTGCAGTTGGTCAGCACCTGCGATCTTGATCTTGCCGAAGAACGCTATATCGAGGTGGTCCAGAACAAGACTGCCGTACTGCTGGACGCGGCCTGCCGCTGTGGTGCGATCCTCGGCGGTGCTCCGACGGTACAGGAAGAGGCGCTGGCAGCTTACGGCATGGATCTCGGCATCGCCTTCCAGTTCATGGATGACGCGCTTGACTATGTGGCTGACCAGGCCGAATTCGGCAAGGCGCGCGGCCACGACCTGCTCGAAGGGAAAGTCACTCTGCCGCTGATCCATGCACTGCGCTGCTGTACTGTCGAGGAACGCAGTCGGGCAGAAGAAATTGTTGCCGGCTGCGACCTTCCCCAGGACGATCTCGATGCGATCATCAACCTGATCGAGACCTATGACGGCATCGCCTACACCCGGCAGCGCGCTCGCGAGCGGGTCGAAAGCGCCAAGCGTCACCTGGCGGTCTTCCCCCCGGGGGAGGTGCGCGAGGCACTGTTCGAGTTGGCTGACTACGTCGTTCAGCGTTCCAAGTAATATTCCTTGTTGCAGAGTCGCTGACCTTTTCTGGTATAATTCCTTCCGGGTCTGCAATATTGCCGACGGGAAGTGTCTGCATCCTGCCCGCAGGAGATGGTTCATGCGCGATCGTCCTATCGTTCTCACTGTTGATGATAATCAGGTTTTTCTCGGCACTTTGGCCGTGCTGCTTGAGCGACTGCATTTCGAAGTGCTGCCGGTGACCAGTTCGCGTGATGCCATCGATCTGGCGCGGGTGGCGCGTCCGCAGGTCATCACCTTGAATATGCAGATGCCGGACATGGACAGCCTGGCCTTCCTGCGTGCCCTGCGTGCCGACGAGGAACTCGCCGATCTGCCGGTCATCATGATCACCGGTATCCGGGAGAAGCAGCGGGTTTGGGAGGCGATGAGTCTTGGCTGCATCGAAGTGCTTGACCTGCCCCTCGAGCTGGATCGCATGCACCAGGCGCTGCAGCGCTGCAACCTCTATCCGGAAGGGCGCCGGCGCTACCTGCGCGCCCCCTATAATAAGCGGGTGGAAATGGTGGTTCGCGGTGAGGTTATGCTGCTCAATGCCGTGACGCTCTCCGAACGTGGAATCATGGTGCGCATGCCCAATCCGCTGCCGAAAGGCACCCCCGTCGATATCCGGCTCACGATGCCCAACGATCAGGTCCTGACGTTTGGCGGTGAAGTCATCTATGTTCGTGGCGGCAAGGGGGGAGCGGTCACGCCGCCTGCGGGAGTGGCGATCAAGTTCGACCGGGTTACCATCAAGGACAGCGAGAGACTCCAGAACCTTGTCAAACAACTGCTGATCGGCGACCTCGTCGCCAACCAGACCGAAACGATCATCAAGTCCGATTGACATCCCACCACTTGCGGGGGCGGTCATGCGGCGTCAGCGCATCATCATTGAAGGAATAGTCCAAGGGGTGGGTTACCGCCCCTTTGTTTTTCAGTTGGCCGCCCGACTCCAGGTGGCTGGCTGGGTGCGCAACGACAGCCGCGGTGTGACCATCGAGGCCGAGGCAGAAGCCGCAGTGCTTGCGGCCTTTGTCGCCGCCCTGCAGGCAGAGAAGCCACCGTTGGCCGCCATCACGCGTCTCGACAGCAGCGAGTTGCCGATCAGCGGTGCACGCGGTTTCGCGATCCTGGAGAGCCGGGCCGACCAGGCTGCCCGGGCGCAGATCCCTGCCGATGCCGCTGTTTGCGACAATTGCCTCGCTGAATTGTTCAACCCTGCCGACCGCCGCTACCGCTACCCCTTCATCAACTGCACCGACTGCGGCCCGCGTTTTACCATTGTCACCGGAATCCCCTATGATCGGCCGCAGACCACCATGGCCGGGTTTCCCCTGTGCCCGTCCTGTCTGGCCGAATACCACGATCCCGCTTCGCGTCGCTTTCATGCCCAACCGAACGCCTGCCCGGCCTGCGGTCCAAGGCTGACTCTCTTCTCGGCCGACGGCCGAAGTCTGCCGGGGGATCCCCTGGCCGAAGCAGTCTGCCTGCTGGGCGAGGGGGCGATCGTTGCCGTCAAGGGTCTCGGCGGCTACCACCTGGCTGTGGATGCCGCCAATCCGGCGGCAGTCAGGGAGTTGCGCCGGCGCAAGCGACGTGATGAGAAACCGTTCGCAGTGATGGCCGCGGATTTCGATTCGGTGGAGCAGTTTGCGCTGGTGTCGCAGAACGAAGGACGTCTCCTCCAGGGAGTGGAACGGCCGATCGTGCTACTCGAAAAACAGGCGGATTTCCTGCTGGCAGAAGAGGTGGCACCGCAAAACCGCACTGTCGGGGTCATGCTGCCCTACACTCCGCTGCATCATCTTTTACTCGAAAAAGACTTCCTCGCGCTGGTGATGACCAGCGCCAACCTTTCCGACGAACCGATCGCTTATCTGGACGACGAGGCTCGTCTCCGTCTGTCCGGCATTGCCGATGCCTTCCTGATTCACGACCGGCCGATCCACACGCGTGCTGACGACTCCGTGGCGCGTATGCTGGGGGACCGTGCCCTGCTGATGCGCCGTTCCCGTGGTTATGTTCCGCGGGGAATCGCCTTGCCGGAGAAGCAGCCGTCGGTGCTGGCCGTTGGCGCCGAGCTCAAGAACACCGTCTGCCTGACTCGCGGCGATCGGGCTTTCATGAGCCAGCATCTCGGCGATCTGCAGAATGTCGAGACCCACATGGCATTTACCACGGCGATCAGGCAGCTGCGTGCATTGCTCGAAACCACTCCGGAGATCGTTGCCCACGATCTGCACCCGGACTATCTGGCGACCCGCTACGCCCTGGAACAAGGCGCCCTGCCCACGGTGGGCGTGCAGCACCACCATGCCCACCTGGCCAGTTGTCTGTCAGAGAATGGCTCGACCGGCCCCGCCATCGGCGTAATTTTCGATGGCCTCGGTTACGGTGCCGACGGCACGCTCTGGGGCGGGGAGTTTCTAGCAGGGGATTGTCGGGCCTTCGAGCGCGTCGGACATTTCCGCTATGTACCACTCCCCGGCGGTGACCTGGCCGCCCGGCAGCCGTGGCGCATGGCTCTCAGTTACCTGGTGGCGACCTACGGCGAGGATCTGCCGACACTGTCCTGTTTCTCGGCGGTGCCGGCGGAGGAATTTGGTCTGGTGCGCCAGGCTCTGGCCAAAGGGGTGAATGCCCCGTTGGCATCGAGCTGTGGTCGGTTGTTCGATGCCGTGGCGGCGCTGCTTGGCGTGCGCAGTGTGGCCAGCTTTGAAGGGCAGGCGGCCATGGAACTGGAGATGCTCGCCGATCTGTCGGCGACTTCACCCTATCCGTTCGGGCTGAAGATGGAGAATGGGATGCTGCTCTTCGACCCGCGCCCACTGGTGCGCGCCATCGTTGAGTCGATCAGCTCCGGAGAAGACCGTGCCCGCTGTGCCGGGCGGTTTCACGCCACTCTGGCCGAAATGGTGCGCCAGGCCTGTCTGGTTTTACGCGCGCGCCGGAACCTGAACACGGTGGCGCTCTCCGGTGGAGTTTTCCAGAATGCTCTGCTGACAACCCTGGTGCGGGAACGACTGGAACGTGCCGGCTTCACGGTGCTGACTCATTCGCTGGTGCCGCCCAACGATGGCGGCATCGCCCTGGGGCAGGCAGTTGTGGCGGGGCGGAGAATGCGAGGTGTCGCGGTCGGGGAGGGGAGGGATGGCGGAGAAGCGTAACGGCGCTTACTTGTTACTGCTGCCGTCCGCCATGGTTTTTTTGGTAAGGTGACATCCCCTCGTTTTTTCGTTGGATTTCTCACGCCCTTCTTCGGCAAAGAGCGCATGGCAGTTGCTGCAGGGTTTGTCTGTAAAGGGACAGATTTTCATTTGGCGCGGCATAATCACTCCGGATTCAAGACCCGATACTGGTTGCAGAGTATACGGATTAGATCTTAAAATTACCTCAAAAAAACGACGAATTAGACGTAAAATACCATTATTTTTTTTCAAGAATCCGACGGGCATTTGGAAAAAAAGCACGCCGGGAAACGCTCAGGCGTCCAATGTTTTCACTAGATTAAACATGGGATTCGGGCGTTTTTTATTGTTTACATGGGTTTGTTTTTAAGAGTATGTTCATTCAAATACGGTTTTATTTTTTAGCTTTACATCAGTAAATAGCGACCTTCGGACAAGAGCAAAGTCGGGGCAACCCGGCGACGCAAAGCCGTGGGACCGGCAACTGCCGGTCGGCCAGGCTGCCGAGAAGGATTCGATCTTCTTTCCAGGCCTGCCCTTCCGGGGCGGGCCTTTTTTCTTTTTCCTGTGGGTGATCTTCATGAGGAACTTAACGTTATTACTGGTTTTTCTGCTTTTCCCCGCGGGAGTGTGGGCCGGCGAAACCGAACGGCGCCAGCTCGCCGGGGAGATCATGGACGCTCAAGGGTTACCGCAGCAGGTTGCCGAACTGCAGGCCCGTTTCATCCAGGCAGCACTGGGCGAGGTCGAAGGCTTGGACCTGGGCGAGGAGCAGAAAGCTTTTGCCAAAGAGTTGCGCAGTGCCGTGCTGGATGAATTGGCAAGGGAAATTGATTGGGCATCGATCAAGGGCGATATCACCGATGTTTATGTCAGAGAATATTCGGAGGCTGAACTTCGGCAGATCCGCGATTTTCTGACGAGTTCGGCGGGGAAGAAGTATCGGGAAAAGATCCCCCTGATCAAGGAGCATATCACTACCGTGGCCCGGGAGAAGATGCTCAAGGCCATGCCGGAAATTCTGGCCAGGGTGAGCAAGCGCCTGTTGGAAAAAAGCCGGAAGTAGCCGGTTGATAAGGTTCTGTAGAGGACATGTGGTTTTTTTGCATTGAATGAACGGGTGAGGCGATGAAAACGACCAAACGCGCTGGCTTCATGTTGTGGTTCCACCGGGCAGGCAACCCCCTGCGTAAAGGGGGTGCACTGTTGACCATCGGCATTTTGCTGTTCGGTCAGGTTGCCTGGGCCCAGCAGATCGTTCCGGACGGGCGCACCCAGACCCAGCTTGGCGTCAACGGCAATGTCACCGATGTGACCACGGGCACCATCCGCGGCGTCAATGCCTTCAACTCGTTCAGCAAATTCGATGTCTACCAGGGGAACATCGTCAACCTGCACGTTCCCGGTCAGGCGACCAACCTGCTCAACCTGGTGCATGATCAGGCCAGCCACATCGACGGGATTCTCAATGCCTACAAGAACGGCTTGATCGGCGGCAACGTCTATTTTGCCAACCCGCACGGGATCATGGTCGGTGCCGGCGGGGTGGTGAACGTCGGCTCCCTGACCCTGCTGACGCCGACCCCGGAGTTCATGGAGGGCTTTTTCGATGCTTCCGGCAATCCCAACGATACGGCGACGGCCGGTTTGCTGGGTGGAACCGCCCCGCTCAATCCGGATGCTCTGATCAGTATTCAGGGACAGGTCAACGCCCTGCAGGGGGTTGGGCTGCACGGCGGCAGCATCGTCAACTCCGGTGAATTGATCGCCGGCCCGGCGGCCCTGCAGGGGGCGGTCGATTTTTCCGGGCTGGTCAATGTCGGCGATCTGCAGCCGGCGACCGGGCTGGTCGTTGAAAACGGCGAGATCCGGATTGTCGCAGCCGGAGATGTCGAGATTACCGGGAAGGTGTTGGCGGAAGGGGCTGACCATCTTGACGGCGGCGTCATTGATATCCGTGCCGGGCATAACATCACGGTCGCTGGCGATGCAGTTATTTCAGCCGCCGGCAAGGGGGAGAACTCTGACGGCGGCACGATGATTTCGTGGGCGGACAACGATGCGCGGCTGGCGGATAACGCCCTGATCGATGTCCATGCGGGCGAAATCTCCGGGGATGGCGGGTTTGCCGAGTTCAGTGCGAAGCAGACGGTAAGTATCCAGGGCGGGACTTTCAAGGCCGATGCCAATGCCGGGCAAGGCGGCAGCATCCTGATCGACCCGAACAACATAGAAATCGTTGCTGTAGACCAGTTCCTCAACGGGGCGAATTATTCCCTGCTTGCCAATCAGTCGATTACGGTTAACGACGGGGTCATTATTTCCACCCGCAAGGTCGCGGGGTTAAACACGCTGACCAACCATCTGACTGGCGCATCGACCGGGAATTCCGGAAACCTCTCGCTGATCGCTCCTTCGATTACTGTCGGGGCCTCGTACCTGCTGGCTCACGTCGAGGATGGCAGCACCCGTACTGCCGGCGACATCAATCTGACGGCTACCAATATATCGAACAACGTCGTTGGCATCGGCGCGGATATCCAGAGCAATACCGCGCAGATCAATCTGAACAATTCGGTGCTCAAAGGCGGCAATATCACCTTGGCTGCCACGGCCGGCAATTCCCGGCTGTTCGACGATGTCGCCGGTTCGACCGGGGAGAATGCCAATACCGGCGGGTTCATGAACGATGTGCTGGATTTTCTTGATGACGTTTCCCTTCTGGGAGCCGTCAGCCTTTCGAATGCGGCCGCCACGGTCGACATCAACGGCGGTTCGATCGACGCCAGCGGCAATCTGACTGTCAGCTCCGATGCCAAATCGGACGCCAGCGCTAATGTCTTGAGCACGATCGTCGGCTTCGCCTATTCGGAATCCAAGGCGGTTGCCAATGCCATTGTCGATGCCGGCACGACCATCAATGCCGACGGCAACTTCAATTTGACCTCGAATGCGACCGCGAAGTCGCATACCAACACGACGACCTTCTCTTACGGGGCCAATCCGACGACGCTGGATCTCACCCTGGTGGTTTCCAATGCCAAGGGGGAATCGAATGCCCTGATCAACAGTGGCGCCAACGTGACCGTCGGCAACCAGCTCACCGTGCAGGCCGACACCTTCAAGGACGTCAAGACCGTTGCCAAATCGGGGGCCTACCAGGATGGGCAGGTCGGGATCGCGGTCGGCCTCTCCTTCGCCGACATGGACGCGAAAGCGCAGGTCGACGGGACGGTGAGCGATGCCGTCAACGGCATCAAGATCGCCGCCAACATCAAGACCGATTCAGCCAACGGTATGGAAAACGAGACGGTGGCCGATGCGACGGCGGGGAATGGCTTGGCTCAGAAGTTGGTTGTCGGCGCGGCGGGTGGTGTCAGCAGCGCGTTGACCGCCAAGTCCGCCAGTGCCAGCGGTGGTCAGAAGGCAAGCGCCGGCGCCTCCAATAATGGCCTGGCGGCTTCATGGGCGTATGCCGAGCATGACAGCGATGCCGTGGCGCGTGTCGGCGACAATGCCGTGGTCAAGAGTTCCGCCGGTACCGTCGATATCGATGCTCTCGTTGAGGACAAGATCGAAATCAGCGCCAAGAGTTTCGTCAACTCGACGGATGAGGCTGTCAAGAAGAACTCCCTTGCGGCGGCCGTTGCCACGGGAAATTATGCCAATACGGCAACAGCTTACATCGGCGATGGCGCGATGGTGGATGCCCAGGATGCCATTACTGTCACCTCCCACACCAATCTGCCGCAGAAACCGGGTTACCAGATCGATAGTATTGGTGACGTCACGACTTATCTGAATACCAATGCCGGGGTGCAGAACGCCTACGCGAATTCCTGGGCGCAAAGCGCGGCGCAGGCGGCGGATGTGGGGCTGGCCGGCTCGGTCAATATCCTTAATGTCGACAACACGAGTGAGGCCTATATCGGCAGTGGCGCCAAAATCAACCAGAATCTGGATTATGTCACCCAGGATGTCACGGTCGAAGCGCTGAACACTCTGGAAACCGTCAATGTCGCCGGGATATTCGGCGTGAAGCTGATCGCCTCGAATGCCAGCGGCGGCACCGGGGTCGGCGGTTCATATCTGGGCTCGAACTTCACGAATACCACCCTTGCCCGGATCGAAGATGGCGCGCTGGTCGATGCCAATGCGCTCACCGTCAAGGCGGAGAGCCACAACACGCATATCAACGTGGCTGAAGCGGGTGGTCTTTCCAAAAAATTCAGCATCAACGGCACCTTCACCTTTGCAGATATCGATGATCGAACGATTGCGCAGATCGATGACGGCGCAACCATCGATGCCGGCAGCAATGTCAACGTGACCGCCCTCGACGAAAGCACCTACTTCAGCGCCTCGGGGGGATTTTCCTGGGGGAGCGCCGGCAGCATCGGGGCGTCGGTGGCCTGGAACGACCTGACCCGCGACACGCAAGCGCTGATCGGCAATCTGCCGACCGATACCGTCGGGATCGGGGCGGTCGACTCCGTCGGGAATGTTACCGTGACCTCGACCAACAGCGGCCAGATCGACAGCTGGTCGCTGGCGGCCGCCGTGAGCACCCAGAACCCGCCGTTTACCGACGTCGACAAGACCGCTCCCAAGAACACCGGCACTTTTGGTCTGGCCATCTCGGGCAACGTGGCTCTCAATGAAATCAACGATAAAACCTACGCTACGATCGAATCCCCGTCGCTGACGGCCAACAGTGTCACCGTCGCGGCCACGGAGAGCAGCGATATCGATGCAATCGGCGGTGCCGTGGCCATCAGCCGCCAGTCAGGGGGGAGCACCTCGGCCCTGGCCGGCACCTGGTCGCAGAACACCATCAGCAACGATACCAGGGCGACGGTCAAAAACAGTACCGTAAACGGCGGGGGAACGCTCGACGTAACGGCTGCGACCACCGGGGAAATCCTGGCCGTGGCAGCGAGCGGCTCCGGGGTGCCGCAAACCGGGGCACTCAATGTCGCCGGATCGGTGACGATCAACGCGATCAACAGCACCACCAGCGCGGGTATCGAGAACTCCGGCATCGGTGGAAACGGTGCCAATAATCTGGATGCGGTGCTGGTCGATGCCGATAATCAGGCGCGCATCCTCTCCGTCTCGGGTTCGGCCAGTTTCGGTGGGACGGCTGGCGTTGGCGCCGGGGTGGCCCTGAATACCATCGTCGGCACGACCGATGCTCACATCCAGGGTTCCGACGTTAACAGTGGTGGTCAGATCAAGGTCACCGCCGATACCGGGTCGACGACGACGGACAATGAAATCGTCACCGTTTCGGCGGCGATTTCCGGCAACGGCGGCAGTTCCGCCCTGGCCGCGGCAGCCGCGGTCTCGATCAACAGCATCAGCAACACCACCAATGCCTCGATCAGCGGCAAGAAGACTGCACAAGGAGTCCAGGCGGGAACCGACATCACTGTCGCTGCCAAGGACGATGCCGATATTTACACCGTGGCCGGCAATCTGGCCGCGACCGGCGGTACGGCCACTTTCGGTGGTTCTTACGCGGAAAACACCATTTCCAGCACGGTTTCAGCCAAGGCGGCGGACAATGCAAAACTGGCGGCATCTGGCAAGGTAGCCTTGGATGCCTCCGCGCTTGCAAAAATTTCGTCGATTGCGGCGGGCGGAACCGGTGCGGGCACATTGGCAATCGGCGGCTCAGTCACCCTGAATACGATAACATCGACAGCCGAGACGCGGATCATCAACAGCGATGTCGATGCCACCGGCCTGGTCAGTCTGACAGCCGGCAACAGTTCCGGCATCGATTCGTTGGCCGGCACGGTGTCGGGTGCCGGCAGTTTTTCGGTCGGCGCGGCCCTGGCGACCAACACTATCGGCAACACCGTGGCGGCGGTCATCGATGCCTCCACCGTCGATTCGACCGGTAGCGGAGTTAATCTGACAGCCACCGAGACCAGCACAATCAAAAGCCTGTCCGCTGGTGTCTCTGGGTCGGGGACCGCGACCCTGACCGGGGCGGTGTCGCTGAACAAGATTGGCAACACCACCGACGTGCATATCAGTAACGGAGCTGCCGCGACCGCCGCGCAGAACATCAACCTGACGGCCAGCGACACTTCGACCATTCATTCGCTTTCCGGGCAGGCCGGTGGTGCCGGCAGCGCGGCACTCGGCGGCGCAGCGGCGTACAACGAGATTGCCAATATTACCAAAGCGTATGCCGATAACTCTACCTTGACATCGACGGCGGGCAGCCTCGGCCTCGCAGCCAGCTCCGCATCGACGATCGAAACGATCGCTGCCGGTGGCTCCATCGGTGGTTCCGCCGGGGTGGCCGGTTCGGTGGCGATCAACATGATGGCGAACGACACCCTGGCTTACGTGGTTACGTCAGTGGCCAAGGCTGAAAATAACGTAACTCTGCTGGCAGATGCCGACAACACGATCCGCACCTATGGGGGCAGTCTGGGCGCAGGCGCCGTAGGGGCGGCCGGGACGGTCATCGTCAATACGCTGGAAAACGACACCAAAGCTCATGTGACCGGCGGCACGGTTTGGGCCAAGGGGGTCGGGACCGGTGCCACCGTCAAGAAGTGGGATGCCGTTACCGGAGTGGAGAGTACGGAAGTTGTCAGGGGGCTGTCCGTTGTCGCTTCGGCCAGCGAAGATGTCAACAACCGTTCCATGACCGTCGCCGGGGGAATCGGCGGCATCGGCGGCAATACCTCGGTGACCACGGTCAACGATGTCACTTCGAGTTATATCGATAATGTTCAGGTTAACAGCGCCGCCAACATGGGGCAGGCCGTCAAGGTCAAGGCCCACCAGACCACCGATGTCGACAATTTCGGCGGGGCGGCTGCGGTCGGGGGCGTCGCCGTGGGTGGTGCTGTTGATACAACGCTGATTGCCAATACCACCAAGGCTTATATAACGGACAGCTCTCCCGCCAGTCATTCCGTGATGTATGCCAATGGCGGTGTGGAGATCAATGCGCTGACCCGCGAGAAAGTGGCTTCCAAGGTGGCCGGGGTCTCGGTCGGCGGGTACTCGGTGGCCGGCGCCGTGGCGGTTGCCGAAACCGCTTCGACGAACGAGGCCTACATTCGCGAAGCAAATGTCAACAGCAATGGCAATCTCGATGTGCTGGCCAACGATCGCGCGGACATCGATATCAATGCCGGTCTGATTTCAGCCGGGGCCACTTTGGGGGCCGGTGGTTCGGTGGCGGTCAGCAACATCGCCAATACCACCAAGGCGTATATGACCGGGGCGGTGACCAACGCCAAGGGAACGACCAAAGTCGATGCCCAATCGGTGGAAGATGCCGTGATCCGGGTCGGGACGGCGGGCGGCGGGGGGATGGCGGGGTTGGCCGGCGCGGTGGCGGTCAACTCGATCGGTGCTACGACCCAGGCTCACGTGAACTCAGGAACGCGCGTTTCCAGTCTCAACCAGGATGCAGCGTATGCCACCCTCGCCCAGGATGTCACGGTCTCAGCCAAGGATACGGCGACTATCGACGACGATGCCGGCACCCTGGCTGTCGGTGGCATCGCCGGTGTCGGCGCCACGGTCGATGTGGCCACGATCAAGAACGATACCCGCGCCTATGTCGGGGACAATACGACGGTCAGCGCCGGCCGCAATGTGCTGGTCAAGGCCGAGTCGACCAAGAGTGTCGATTCCCTGGCCGTGGCCTTTGCCGCCGGAGCGGTCGGTATTCAGGGCGCGGTGTCGGTGGTGGCGGTCGGCAGCGGTCTGGACAGTGCCGGGGCCGGTGAGGCCGACGATGTGGCCGGTTCGGTGAATGGCGACATTTCTCTGACGGGTGGTGTTACAGGCGTCGGTTCCGACAGCACCGCGAGCGCGGCCAAGACCAAAACCAATAAAACCCTCTCGGTCAGCGATGACCTGAGTACCACCGCTGTTGCCAAGGAGACCAGCGCTTACCTGGGGAACGGCGTAAACGTGACGGCCGGCGGCACGATCAAGGTCGATGCCGATGACAACACGCGGGTTGACCTGATCGACGGCGGCGCGGCACTGGGATTGGCCGGGGTCGGTGGCTCGGTCGGCATTGCGACCCTGCGCAACCGGACCAATGCCTTCACCGGGAATGCCGTCCTCTCCGCCGCGGGCAACATCGAAGTGACTGCCAATGGCAATGTCAACGACAGCGACGTCGAGGCGCGCACCGGAGTGGGTGGATTGGTCGCGCTTGGCGCCGGCTACGCCAAGATCGATTCCGACAACGATGTCTCGGCCTACCTCGGCACCGGCGCCCGCATCGACAAGGCGGCCGA
>JAMPXI010000055.1 GCA_023701265.1 Desulfuromonadales bacterium
CCTCGCTGGGCTGGCGGGAGAGTCCCTGAACCGGTGCCCTCGCGGCGCGCGCCGCGGAGACGAGGAAGAGCGGGGCTGCCATCAACAGGATGACGGCATTCAGGATCAGAAAAACTTTTAGTGTCTTCATGGATGGCTCCTTGCAAAAGTTAGTGTGGTTTACTTTTACTACCGTATTCCCCACTGTCAAATGTCTGGACTTTCACCGTTGGCGATAGGCACTGCGCGCTCAACATGAACGGGATGGTGACATAAAGCAAAGCGGGGACTGGTTTGCAAACCAGTCCCCGCTTTTTGTTGAATCCTGCCTTGCAGGCTTCTCCTCAATTCAACGCACTGACCCGTATGACCTTCTTCCCCCGCGGCGAGGCCAGGGCTCGCACGTTATTGGCAACCGCATCGGCTAGAGCCACTTCCAGATCGAGATCGCGCAGATAAAGATCGGAGCGGAACCGGGTCGAGCCGTCGGCGGCAACCCATGTGGTCCAGTACTGGATATGCGTCGGGATCGGGTCGATCATCACCTGCATCGGCGACTTCCGTTCGAGCGCCTCCTGCAGCTTGGCCTCGTCCCACTGGGGCTGATCCCGCAACAGGTAGCGAGCCAGTTCCACCGGCTGACCGATGCGAATGCACCCGGAGCTGAAGGTACGCAAGGCCCGATCGAACAGCCAGCGCTCGTTGGTATCGTGAAGATAGACATTGTATGGATTGGGGAACATGAACTTGACCCGGCCCAGGGGGTTCCAGGGACCGGGATCCATGCGCAGGTTGCCGGGAAAGCGTTCGGGCTCGACCGCGCGCCAGTTGATCCCGGCCAGTTCCGCCGAATCGATTTCCTGCCCCGAACGACGGATGACGCGAAAATGGTTTTTGGTCAGGAAGGCCGGGTTTTTCTTGATGGCGGGGAGCTTGTCCTCGCGCAGGATGGTGGCCGGCACGGTCCAGGTAGGGGCAAATTCCAGGTAGCTCATCTGTGACGAGAAGACCGGGGTCCGACGGTAGGGCGTACCGACGATGACCGGCATCTCCAGCACCGTTTGGCCGTCTTCCACCACTTTCAGGGAAAAATCGGCGATATTGACCCGGATGTGGCGCTTGCCCAGATCGCGCGGCATCCAGCGCCAGCGTTCCAGGTTGAGTTCGATCTGCCGGACCCGATCCTCCGCCGTGAAGTTCAACTCCTTCAGGGTGCGTGGACCGATGACGCCATCCGGCTCCAGCCCGTGTCGCTCCTGGAACTGCCTCACCGCCATCAGCGTCGTCATGCCGAAGGCATTGCGTTCGAAGGAAACCGGCTGGGGGAGTTCGCCGGTCGCCAGCAGACGGGAGCGCACTATCGGCAGACGCGGATCGATGTCGCCCGGACGCAGGGTTTCCCCGTCGGGGATGATTGGCCAGCCGCCGCGCGCGGCAAGCAGCCGTTGGCGGGCGAGCGCCCCCATCAGCGCCCGGTACTCGGGATGAGGCGGGATCAGCTCGCCCAGCAGCGTACCGAGGCTTTCTCCTTCAACGGCCGAAGGGAGCAGCTTGACCAGATCGATGCGGCGACGGCGGGCACGCCAGTCGATATGGGCCAGGGCCGGATCGACCTGCCCTTCGACCAGATGGGTCGCGTAGGAAAAGAAGGCCTGCGTCAGGAACAGGTCGAGAACCGCCGCGTCGAGGGGCGGCAGCGCTTTCTGCTTGCGCAGCAGCACGGCACGCTCTGTCAGCAGCTCCTCGAGCGGGACCAGCAGATAGTCTTCGCCGCACAGCCCGTGGTCGGCGGCATTGCGCAGCCGGTCGACCAACAGCTGCGCGGAGGGGCGCAGCCCACCGGACGTTTGCCAGAGCGGCCGGAAATCACGCGCCCGATAGAGGTCACCGACCTCCTCGGCCATGACAAATCCGTCCGGCCCGACCAGCCCTTCGGGAAGCTTTTCCCGACCTTCGACCAAAGCGGCAAGCCACTGGGCAGACTGCTCACCCGTGGCCGCACCGCCATTCGCACAGAGCGCCTCGCCACTGCCGAGCTGGCAAAACAGCATCGCCAACAGGATTGGCCTGACGAGGCGGCGGCCGGGAACGTTTCGCACGATTTTTCCAGTGAACTGAAGCATTGTCTCTCTAGCGTATCCACATCGTCTGGATATTGACAAACTCCCGGATGCCGTGATGCGACAACTCGCGGCCGAAACCGGAAATTTTCACGCCGCCGAAGGGCAGGCGCGGATCGCTCTTGACCATGCCGTTGACGAATGATGCCCCGGCCTCGACCTGCGCGGCAAACGCCTCACCTTTGGCCGCATCACGGGTCCACACCGAAGCGCCGAGGCCGAACGGCGTGTCGTTGGCGATGCGCAGGGCGTCGACCGCATCGCTGGCGAGGATCACCGAGGCCACCGGCCCGAACAGCTCCTCGTCGTAAGCCGGCATGCCGGGCACGACATCGACCAGGATGGTCGGCGGATAAAAGCTTCCTTTGCCGGCCAGCGGCTGGCCACCGAGAATCAGCTTCGCGCCCTTGGCCACCGAGGCCTCCACCTGGGCATGCAGTTCGCGCATCAGGTCGTCGCGCGCCTGGGCGCCAACCTGGGTCTTGTCATCGAGCGGATCGCCCACCACCAGCGCCGCGACAGCCGCCTTGAATTTTTCCAGGAAGGCGTCATAGACCGGCGCCTCGACGATGAAACGTTTGGCGGCGATGCAGCTCTGCCCGGAGTTGATGCAGCGCGCCTTGGCCGCAACCGTGGCCGCCTCGTCGAGGTCGGCGTCGGCCAGCACCACGAAGGGATCGCTGCCGCCGAGTTCCATGACGGTCTTTTTCAGCATCTGCCCGGCCTTGGCCGCCACCTTGCGCCCGGCGATGTCGCTGCCGGTCAGGGTGACCGCCTTGACCGCGGGATGCTCGATGACCTTGTCGACCTTTCCGGAGCCGATCATCAGGGTCCGGAAGACATCCGCCGGGAAGCCGGCCTTGACGAAAACGTCCTCGATATGCAGAGCGCACCGGGGCACGTTGGACGAGTGTTTGAGCAGCCCGGTGTTGCCGGCCATCAGCGCCGGGGCGGCGAAACGGAACACCTGCCAGAACGGGAAGTTCCATGGCATCACCGCCAGGATCACCCCCAGCGGGCGGTGGGCGACGTAGGATTTCGAGGCATCGCTGGCAATCATCTCGTCGGCGAGGTAGCCCTCGGCGTGCTCGGCGTAAAATTCGCAGCAGAGGGCGCACTTGTTGACCTCAGCCCGCCCCTCGCCGACCGGCTTGCCCATCTCCAGCGCCATGGTGCGCGCGTAGAGGTCAGCATTATCGCGCAACACCTGCGCGGCCCGCTTCATCAGCGCGGCCCGCTCGGCGAAGGAGGTGCCACGCCACGCCAGCCAGGCCTGCTGGGTTTTGTCGACAACTTCGGCAACTTCGGCATCGGACCATTCGACGAAGGTTTCCAGCAGTTCACCGGTGGCCGGATTGAGCGATTCGAGCGCCATGTCCCTTCTCCCGTCAATCATCATGAATCCGGCCTGCGCCGGATCAATTATTATCTGGACAGTTTGCCCAATTTCATTGGCAATTGCAAGCAGCGCAAGGCCGGGGAAGACAATGAACTATTGCCCCAATCAGAGGATTTTTGTGATAATCTCTAGCAACTTCAGTAAATCATCGGAGAATTGCATGGATTGGCCGACCATCGGCGTCAAACTCGGACTGCGCGGCCCTCGCTGGCACTGGCGACTGATGCGCTGGGAACGCGCCTGGCGCGAGATGCTCCACGGCGGAGCGGCCGGCAGCGGCACGCCGGCCACCTGGGTCATCCTGGCCGTCAACCTGGTGACCTTCAGCCTCATGATCATCCATGGCGCCATGGCCGGTCGAGGGTTCCAGGCGCTGTTCAGCCCCGACGGCTACCTCCTTCTGCATGCGGGGGGCCAATACTGGCCGCTGGTTCTGGCCGAAGGCGAATGGTGGCGCTGCCTGACCTACGCCTACACCCACGGCGGCGTTATTCATCTGCTTTTCAACATGATGGTCCTCTACCAGGTCGGCCCGGCCATCGAAGCCGAAATCGGCACGCTGCGTTTCGTAACCCTCTACACTTTGACCGCCCTGACCGCCACCGGGGCCGGGCTCCTCTGGCACCCGATCGCCCCGGTGGTCGGCGCCTCCGGGTCACTGTTCGGCCTGATCGGCTTTGCCATCGTCTACTACCACCGGGTCGGTGGTCCGGCGGCCCATCATCTGCGCAACTTCATGCTGCGCTGGGCGGCTTTCGCCTTCGTCTTCGGCCTGGTGGTCGGCGCCGACAATGCCGGCCATCTCGGCGGCGCACTGGGCGGAGCGGCCCTCGGTGCGGTGCTGCCGCTGGGGATCCGCGGTCGCAAGAGCTTGCGCCCGCTCTTCAACCTGCTGGGATCACTCTGTATTGCAGCGACGGTCGTCAGTTTTGCCATGTTGGTCATTTCGTGGGTCAGGGGGTAATGAGAGCTGTTATCAACTTCTGCAATCCATTGTTTTGCTCCCCCTTTGAAAAAGGGGGATACAGGGGGATTTGAGTAAATGCGAACATATCGCCACAACTTGAAATCCCCGGCACGCGAACTTCGCAAAAACATGACAGACGCTGAGCAATTGCTGTGGACACGCCTGCGCAGAAAACAATTGCATGGAGTGCAGTTTTATCGGCAAAAACCGATCGGCCCCTATATCGTTGATTTTTTCGCTCCGTCTGTTGGGCTGGTAATTGAGGTTGACGGTTGTCAACACAATGAAGCATCACATCTGGAACGAGATAGAGTTCGAGATCAATGTCTCTCGGATGAGGGGTTGAGCGTCTTGCGCTTCGGCAATCTCGAGATATTACAAGAGACAACCGCCGTCATGGAACATATTTCAAACCAGATCAACCAGTGCAAATCCCCCCCACCCCCCCTTTCATAAAGGGGGGAGCGAAATCAAGCAGGTGACATCCATGTCCAAGGAAAAGTTCCCCGTCACCCCCGCCATCCGCTTTCTGCGTGACCGCAAGGTTGCCTTCACCGAACACCTCTACGCCTACGAAGAGCGCGGCGGCACCGCGATCTCCTCGCGGAGACTCGGCATCGACGAGCATGCCGTGATCAAGACGCTGGTGATGGAGGACGAGGCCGGCAAGCCGCTGGTGGTGCTGATGCACGGCGACCGCGAGGTATCGACCCGGGAACTGGCGAGGGTGCTCGGCGTACGCAGCATCCATCCCTGCACTCTCGAAGCGGCCAACCGCCATACCGGCTACCTGGTCGGCGGCACCTCCCCGTTCGGCACCAAGAAAATCCTGCCGGTCTGCATGGAACGGAGCATCCTCGAACTGGAGCGCATCTACATCAATGGCGGCAAGCGCGGCTTTCTGGTGGGAGTCGATCCGCGCGAGGTGGAAAAGCTGTTGAGGGTGACACTGGTGGAGGTGGGGATAGCAAAAACCTAGCGAGGCAGCGAGATAGAAAGGCAGACGACCTCGCTGCTTGCCATCTCGCTTCAGGAGGAACGTCATGAACCTCGACGAACGCTTCGACCAGGCCGCCGCCGCCATCCGCAGTGCCCGTGCCCTGGTCATCACCTCCGGAGCCGGGATGGGGGTCGATTCCGGGCTGCCCGACTTCCGCGGCAACGATGGTTTCTGGAACGCCTACCCCCCCTACCGCCGGCTCGGCCTCTCCTTTGTCGAAGCCGCCAATCCCCGCCATTTCGAGGGGGATCCCGCCTTCGGCTGGGGGTTCTACGGCCACCGCACCAACCTCTACCGGGAGACTGAACCGCACCGAGGCTTTTATCTGCTGCAGGAGTGGGCCGACCGCTTCGACCAGGACGTCTTCGTCGTCACCTCCAACGTCGACGGGCAGTTCCAGAAGGCCGGCTACCGGGAGGACCAGGTTCTCGAGGTGCACGGCTCGATCCACCACCTGCAATGCCTCACCCCCTGCTGTCACGCCATCTGGGACAATCGTGAGGAGATTCCCGTTGACGAGGAGACGATGCGTGCCCGTCACATCCCCAGGTGTCCGCGCTGCAAGGGGGTGGCACGCCCCAACATCCTGATGTTCGGCGACTGGTCGTGGCTCGCCGACCGCACCCGCGGTCAGGAGATGCGCTTCGACAGCTTCTGCGCCCAGCATCACGGCGAGGCGCTGGCCGTGATCGAAATGGGCGCCGGCACCGCCATCCCCACCATCCGCTACACCAGCGAACAGCTCGGTCGCGCCCCCCGGGCCACGGTGATCCGCATCAACCCCCGCGAGCCGCAGATCGGCGGCGGCCACATCGCTCTCCCCTGCGCGGCCCTGGAGGGTCTGGAAGGGATGGAGAGGGTGCTCGGGGGCTGATTTTCCGCCAGGCAGAGCAGCGATTCGACTTCCCGGACAAAGGTCTCAACCAGGCGGGAGCTGCCTATGACAAGGAGTTTGCTGGAGCGGTGAGGAACAGTGGGCAACGGGAAAGCCCTCGGTCTGGAGATCGAGGGCTTTCCCGCGTCTGATGGCGGGTTGTTTGTGCCTCGGCGGTATTGATCAACGATAACGTTGTCGGCAAATTCTTCCCTCTACGTAAAGGAGAAAATATCTACCGGCAAAAGCAGTCGATTGCTGCCACCAAAGTAGCTTTGGGCGCATTGAAAAAACCTGTACAAGGTGTTGAAATATACTCTAGAGGTCCGTATGGAACAATTGAGTGTGCTGATTGTTGATGAGCATCCGATCATCATCGATGGATTGCTCCTCTTCCTGAATAAATATCCCGATATCTCAATCGTCGGGGCGGCCAGTGACGGCAGGGAGGGCCTTGCCCAGCTGCGCCGGCTGCATCCGGATTGCATGATCGTCGATTCGAACCAGCCGAAACTGCATGGCGCGGAAACGATACGCCGCTATCTCAGGGAGAGACCGGATCTCGGGATCATCGTCTACACTGAATACACCGACGAGATTCTGGTGAACGAAGCCCTGCAGGCAGGTGTCCGCGCGTACATATCCAAGAGTGCGCCCGTGGCTGACCTGGCCTGCGCTCTGCGGGAAACCCGCCGCAAGGGGAACTAGGGCAGCGTCACCAGGTAAGGAGCGGTTTTCTTGCCATCGGGGTTGATCACCTGCAAGGTCAACTCCTTATCCTGGAGGTTGCTTGGATAGCGCAGGTAGACCAGGGTCGTGCAGTCGAGGTAGCGAAGCTGCTCCCCCGGAGCGGCAAAGTCGCTCGTCGCCAAGGCGGAGGCACCCCGGTGAGCATAATAGGTCATCTGCCGGGTGCCGAGGCCGCCGGCCCCGGCGTCCGCTTCCCTGACCATCAGGATCGAATTGTAGAAGAAGTTCTTGCCGCGGACGATCACTTCATAATGGTTCACGAACTCGCTGCCCCGCTCGACGCCAATGATCTCCGGGACGCTGTTGATCCACAGGGAGTGCGGGAGCGAAGCGGCACCGTCGGGGTTGCGCACCTCCACGCCATAGACTCCGGCCGGCATTTCGGGAAGGCGGATCTCCATGGCAGAGGCATCGATGGCCCGGCTGTTGACGGCGCTGCCGCCAAGCAGCACCAGCGCCTCCGCATGGAAGTTGCTCCCGCTGACCCGGACCGATCGCTCGGCTTCATCGGCGCAGACATCGAGATTGTCCGGCTCGATCCTAGCGATCTGCGGGCGGGGCGCGAGCACTTCGAAGTTGAATGGCTGCAAGACGCTGTCGATTTCGTCCTGCACGGTCAGCGAGTAGCCCCCGGGGGGGAGCGCCGGTACGATGAATTCCATCTGCCGGGGAAACCAGCGCGCCGGCGGCACGAACTGCTCGCCAAGGAAGATGCGGCTCTGCGCCGAAAAGTCGCCTCCGGTCAAAACCACCAGCGTCCCGGGGGTGGCGCGGGTTGGAGTGACAGAGGTGATTTCCAGGGCCGAAACCGGAGTGCCGGTCAGCAGCATCGCGAACAGCATTGCCCACACAATTTTGGTCACGGGACAGCTCCTGTAATCACGGGTTCTCATTCAGTTTACCAGATCTAGTATCCTGTCAGGACACTAGGCGGCCGTTGTCCACCCTCATGGCTGAAAACGACCCGTCTCGGCTGAAGCCCTTTTCACGACCGCTCGTCATTGGCTGCTGTCGCCGGCAACTGCCGGTGGCACTACGACCATGCGCGCAACCAGTTGCAGCCCGGCTGCATTGTGCAGTTCCCGCAGCACCAGTTCCGGGGCGTCGGCCGAGGCCTTGTTGCGTCTGATCCCCATGCGGTCGACAATCAAGGTCAGTGAATCTACCCAGAGCTGGTGTTCCGCATTCGCCAGCACATCGATCAATATCTCCAGGTCCTTCTCGATATAAGCATCATCGCCGCCGACTTCGAGCAGATGTTTCTCGATAGCGGCGAGTTCCCGGTGCAGCTCGTCATCCTGTGGGGAGGATTCGCCCGGATCACTGAAACCCCAGCCGGTGCGCTCCAGGGCATCATGCTTGGCCTGCAGCAGGGTGCGTTGCTGCAGCAGCTCTTCGCGCACGTCCTCGACTGCGGCAATCCGTGCCAGCGCCAGCTCCAGCAGATGGTTGAACGCCCGCCGCATGAGGTGGCGACGGGTCTCGGCGAGATCGGCTGTCGGGTCGAGCAGGCGATGTCCGGACATGCTGACCGTCACCTGGGGAACGTCGCGTACGATCGTCTCGCCGAGCAGGTCAACGCCGAAGGCGCGGTGCTGCTCGCATTTCATGACCAGTTGCGCCCAGGCTGGCCGGTTCGCATTGCCGGCGCCGGCACGGAATGTGGTCAACTCCGGATCGGCGCGAAGGATCTGCTCCATCTGCTCGCTGGAGATGAAATACAGCTGCAATTGCGGGTCGCGGCCATAGGATTCCCGCGACAGCTCGAGCGGCGTTTGCATGCTGTTGGCCAAGGCCACGATATGATCGATGGCGTGCAGTACGGCCGGACGCAGTTTGCGGCGGTAGCCGGACAAGCCGCGCAGCCAGGGATTGGTGCCGTCCACTGCACGTTCGATAGCCTCCCGGACCACCGCTTCGGGATAACGTTCGTTTTCGGTGCTGGCACCGAATATCGAGTGAAAGATCCGCAACATTGGAGTTCCCCGGGGAGACCAAGCCGCCATTTCATTTAGCATACACAGATACGACGACAATGCGACTTCTCCCCCGCATAATTCCCTACCGTTACAGCATGATTCAGTCATACACCCCCACTGTATTCAAAAAATACCATTGATTTCGATAGATTACACAGCATGTCAAAATTTATCGCGCATCCGCAAGGACGTTTTGCCGCATGTTTTCGATATACGCCGCCGCGCCAAAACACATCGGCAACAGCCTGGGAACAAGAGATAAAATCCATAAAAATCAGCATCTTAAATCATAGCTTAAGATTCATTTATGTTCTGGCATGGGGGATGCACTAGGAAGAAGACAAGTTCGGCAACACCCAAAGAAAGGAGAGCGGCCATGAAAAAAGCAATGAGAGGACTTCTCGGTTGGATGATGGTTTACGGCGCCTCCGTCGCGTATGCAGCTCCGGCAGGTGAAGGAGACGAGGTAAGTTTGCTCGGCTACCTGTTCCTCGGGTTCTTCGCGCTGATCATTGTCAGCCAGTTGGTGCCGGCCTGCATACTGTTCGTCGGCATGGTCAAGGGCGTGTTCAGTGCGAGCAACAAAACCGCCGCAGCACGGACCGAGTAGGCGGCAGGCAACGAAAGCACGGAACCACGCGGAGGATGCCATGAATACGCAAGGACTGCTCATCGCTGACGAAGACCTGGCGGCCAGAACCCAGATGGCAGAGCTGTTCAGTGGCGCCGGCTACCAGGTGACCGTTCCCAGTTCGGTGGCCGGAGCGCTGTACGGGATTCTCAAGAAAACCGTGAAGGTGGTGCTGTTGAGTACGCGGTTCGACGAGCTGATGGCCACCGAGCTGATCCCGTTGCTGAAGAAGTGCAACCGCGACCTGACCATCATCCTGGTGGCCAGCGAACTGCCGCTGACGCTGCTGCGCCAGGCGCGCAGCGCGGGGATTTTCTACCATGCGCTCAAACCCGGCAACGCTCCCGGCGATGACGAGGAGCTGCGGCAGGCGGTGAAGTGCGCCTTTGAAAAGGCGAACCAGTACGACCATTCCGACGTGCCGTCCAAAGACTGAATTGTTGGCACTTAACCCAAAGCAAAGAGGAGGACACCATGAACACCCTGCGTACCACGACACTGACCGCAGTGATGGCCCTGGCCAGCAGCGTACCGGCCCTCGCGGTCGATACGGCGAAAACCTATTCGAGCGGCCTGCTGATCACTATCTTCCTGGCATTTTGCGCGCTGTTGGTGGTGGCCCAGCTGATGCCGTCGCTCATGCTGCTGGTCGGGTTCATCAAGGGCCTGGCACGGCGCACCGAGAGCAAAGCCGAAGTGCAGGCCGGGTCGCCGAAATCCTGATAAACGAGACGACAAGGAGGTGACGTCATGAACCTGCTGAACCAGATTGGTGAATGGCACCAAGTCTATACCCTGGTGGATTTCTATCAGTACATCAAGGGGGTCGAGTACCTGATCTGCCTGGCCTTCTTTATCAGCTTCCCGATGTTCTACCGCTACCTGCACACCAGTTCCGGCGAAAACCGCCATTGAACCGAATGGCGGCGGAGCCCCCTGGCTCCTTGCCGGACAGTCTATAAACAGGCATGAGCGGCTACAGGGTCAACCTGTAGCCGCTCATATTTTCAGGCAACGAAGGCAGCGACTGCTGGCCGACGCCACGGCTCTTGCCCGGCCATTCCGGCCAGGCAAACCCTTGTGACCCTGTTACATCGGCATCGACATGGTGTCGGCGATGTTCCACACGCCCATCATGCCGATGTCCTCATGTTCCATGATGTGGCAGTGGAACATGGTCATTCCCGACCAGTCCATGACCGGCACCAGCAGGGTGACGCTCCCCCATTTCGGCACGAGAACGGTGTCCTTCCAGGCCGGGATCGAGGTGTAGAGCGAAGCATAGGCGGCATCGCCGCCGCTGATGGCCAGAACCTGCGCGGCATTCACGTGCTGGTGGAACGGATGGTCCATGCCGCTCTGGTTGGTGACTTGCCAGATTTCGTAAACGGGGTGCTCCATCATGCCCAGCATGTCGGAATTGATCGTGCAGGCGTTCATCATGTCGATGTAGCTCTGGCCGTTGATGTAGCCGCGCCCCTGTCCCATGCTCAGCGCCAGGGTGCGCCGCATCAGGCCGCTCGTGTTCACGTTCAGGCGGGTGGCCATCGGGTTGACCACAGTCGGCAGCTGATCGCCAACAGCCCTGCCGCTGACCGCCAGGGTCAGCAGGGTTACCTGCTGCGCGGAACTCATCCCGCTCCGGCTGTAGGCGAGCGACAAAAACCGGTAATTCTTCTTGGTGGTCGACGCCTTGATCAGCAGATCGACCCGTTCGCCCGGCGACAGGAGCAGGCTTGGCACCGGATAAGGCCAGTCGAGCAGGCCGCCGTCGGTGCCGATCAGCTGCAGGGAATGCCCTTCCAGGTTCAGCTTGAAGAAGCGGGCGTTGCAGCCGTTGACGATCTGCCAGCGCTGCACCTGCCCCGGCTGGATGTTGAGCACCGGGTTGATCTGGCCGTTGACCATGACGAGCGTCCCTTCCTTGCCCTGCATGTAGTCCATGGTCGAGGCGTGCGCTTCCGGAACGCCATAATTCAAGGTGATGTCCTTCAGCACCATGACGTGGGTTTCATAGCCGCTCAAGGGGATGGCGGGATCGTCCTCGACCACCAGCGCGCCCATCAGCCCGCCCCAGTACTGTTCGGCGGCGTTGCCGTGCACGTGGGGGTGGTACAGGTTCAGGTGTCCCGGCATCTCGTAGGTCAGGTCATAGACGTAGTCGAAGGATTGCCCGGTGTCGAGCATCACATCCATACTGTCGGCCGGACGTTTTGGTGAGACGTGCAGGCCATGGGTGTGGAGGTTGGTGACGTTGCGGTGATGACCGAGGATGTTGATGCCGTTGTCGGTCAAGGAGTTTTTCAGGCGGATACGCAGCATTTCCCCGGCACGGGCGCGAATGGTCGGCCCCGGATAGCTGCCGTTGTAGGTCAGCAGGCTCGCCATCGTCCCGTTGAGATTGACCTGCGCCAGTTTCGCTTCCAGCTCATAGACACCGAGGGCGTTTTTGAGGGCAACGGCCGGGTCGGCGAACGGCAGTCCCGGCGGCGGATCGATGATCGTCGTCCCGGTGCCGCCTCCGCCCATCCCACCTCCGCCCGTGCCACCGCCACCCGGGCCGCGCATGGCCCAGGCCATCCCGGCATTGAGGCCGACATAGGCGCCGGCCATGCCGAGCGCGGACATCCTTACAAATTTCCGCCGGGTCATCTCCTGTCTGGTCATGGTCATCCCTCCTTGGCTATAGTGGTTTCGGTGGCTTACATCGCTGGCTTTGGCGCTGGTGGTGGTAACTTCTCAGCAGCTTCCGCAGGCTGAACGGAGAGCAGTTCGAGCTCGTAGATAACAGTGCGATCAGCCAGCGGGCCGCGTTCGCCGAAGGCCAGATCGGCAGGGATGAAGAGTTGCCATTGGGCCCCTTCCTTCATCAGGGGAATCGCCTCCTTCCAACCCGCAATGACGCTATTCAGAGGGATGGTGACCGGCTTGCCGTCCCGGAAGGAGCTGTCGAACTCGCTGCCGTCGATCAGGGTGCCGCGATAGTTTACGGTCACGGTATCCTCTGGAGCAGGCTGCCGGCCGCTTCCCTCGGTCAGCACCTTGTACTGCAGGCCGCTTGGCAGGGTGATCACCCCTTCCTTCTTGG
This sequence comes from Desulfuromonadales bacterium, assembly GCA_023701265.1. Lineage (GTDB taxonomy): Bacteria > Desulfobacterota > Desulfuromonadia > Desulfuromonadales > BM103 > VAUL01. Next base: position 12,788 of record JAMPXI010000055.1, read on the forward strand.
CGTTGGCGGCCAGAAACTCGCGCCCTTCGCCGCGATACTGTTCGACCGTTGCCTCTTTCTGCCGGCTCTGTTGGGCGACAACCCGCTTCTTCAGGTCGATCAGGGTCGTGCGCATCTCCTGCGGAGACATCAGGGGAGTGCTGTTGTCGGCAAGGGCATCTTCGATCCCCTTGATCAACGCCTCCCTGCTGAGCGTCATCCCCTGTCTTTTGAAATCACCACCGACCTGGTAACCGACGCTGTAGCTGGTTCTGTCCGTGTCATCCTTCAGGAGCGGCGCTTCGGCAGCCAGCCCCCAGGTGGAGGTCAGCAGCAGGGTCATCAGGCCAACGGTCGCTCTTGTCAGCTGTCTCATCACATGATCTCCTTCGCTTCCGGGAACGTCGCGATTCAAGCCGGGGAGCCCGCCTATGACGAGCGGGCTCCCCGGGTTATACGGTCAATCTTCGCGTCAGTTAAGGCGAGACCACGTAGGGCCGCATCATCTCGTTGTCCTCATGCTCGACGATGTGACAGTGCCAGACGTAGAGTCCCGCAACGTCGAAGGTGGCCTTGATCCGGGTCACCTGACCCGGCAAGGCGATGACCGTGTCCTTGTAGCCCGTCTCGCCGGGCAGCACCCCAACCCCCGCGACCGGAACGGTGCCGATCGGCGCGCGGGCAACCACTTCGAAACGCACCAGGTGCACGTGGATCGGATGACCGTCCACCGTGAAGTTGTAGATGTCCCACTGTTCGGTACTGCCCACTGTCGGATTCTCGGTCACGTTGACCATCCGCATCCCTCCGTTCTGGAGGTTCACGTTGGCCATGACGCTGCCCGGTTCCATGTCATCCCAGCTGCGGGGGACGCCGATCGGCGCGCCGGTCGCGGGATCGGTGCTGACTGTGCCCAGCTTCGCGGCCTTGGGACCGAACGGCACACCGCCGGCGGCTGCGCAGGCATTCATGAACATCATCGGATCCATCGGGTCGAAGGCAATCCCGGGGAGATAGGTGATCGTCCCCGTCGGGCCGACCGAGACGCAAACCTGACCGGACATTTCCTCGTTGAGGGAGACCTGCCGGGTCACGGTGGCTGCGCCGAGACGGGCTTCCGCCGGGAGAACCAGATCCCAGGGGTTGGCCGCCGCGGAGATGCCGCCCGGATCGGTGGGGCTCGTGCCAAGGAGGGCAGGATTGACCACGAATTCCATCACCTGACCGGTGGTATTGGGGTCGGCCGCGATGTCCGGGAAGCCGCCAAAGGGGGCATCCGGCGCGGTATTGGTCATGCGCACCCGGGTACCGGCCGGCAGACCGCGGAAGTCGACCAGCACGTCGGCCCGTTCCGCCAGCCCCAGGAGCAGGGCCTGCTGCCGGTTGGGCGCTTTGAGCAACTGTGCCTGCATGGTGATCGGCACCCCCGGGGTCAGCGGGGTGGCAAAGCCGGTCTGGATCTGCACCACCTTGGGGAGGAACCCCTGTTCGGCGCCGATCTGGTAGAAAGGCACCTCACCGTCGAGGGAATTCTGCCAGGGCTTTTTCTTGAGGGGCTTGACCTTGAAGAGCGCCAGATTGAGGAAGCGCGAGTTGCAGCCGTTGAGCAGCCGGAGCCGGTAAATCGCCGGGGCCACGTCCAGGGTCGGCCAGGTGGTGCCGTTGACCACCATGGTGTTGAAGAACGCTTCGGGGTTCCAGATCGGCGAGATGTCGGACGGGCCGGCCGTGGTCCCGGCCGGGTTGCCGATGAACGGGATGCCGAGCGTGGTGTTGTTGAGGATCCCTTCGAAGAAGGCCCGGTCCTGAGGATAGAAGAGCGAGCCGTCGGTATTGAAGGAGCGATCCTGGATAACGACCGGGATCTCGCGAATCCCCTGGCGGACCGGATCGGTCCTGGTATTGAGCTGCGCAACCGTCTGCCCTGCCGTTGGTGCCGGACCGGGAAGTCCCGTGACCGTGTCGTTGACACCGCCCCGGATCAGCCAGAAGCCGGCCGGACCGGCGTAGACGTTGGTGCGGGTCATCCCCAGAGTGTGGTCATGGTACCAGAGAGTGGACGCCGGCTGGTCGTTGCGATAGCTGAAGTCGGCATAGCCGGAATTGGCCGGGACTTGCCCGAGAGCATCATCGAAGAAACTGCCTTCCGTGATGTACCCTGCCGGGATGTCGCTGGCCTTGGGCAGCCACCAGGCCTCCGGATAGCCGTCGCTGTGTGGATCGACGTGGGCACCGTGCAGATGGGTCACGATCGGCACCGGCCCCAGATAGGGATCCGGGCGGTCCGTGTGGCAGTCGGTCCGGTTCGGGGTCCCCATGAGGCAGCCCGTGCCAGTGGGGTTGGCCCAGTGCAGGGTCTGGTCAACCGGAAACAGGTGCGGCAGGAAGGTGCGACTCGCCGAACCTTCCGGATAAGGGAATCTCGTCGCCGGGTCGATGGCCACCAGATCGTTCCGCCAGCGCACGTTGACCGCCGTGCCGGAGGTCGTCTCGATGGTGTAGGCCGGATAGTTGAACTGCGTGTCCGTGGCAGGTGCGGCCACGGCCGGCACCGGATCCGCCGCCGGTCCGTAACTCCACACCTTGGTCGGCGGCAGCGGGGCCGGCAGGATCTGCTGCAGGAACTCCCGGACCGCGATGTCATACGTGTTGGGGGTGGAGGTCAGGCCGGCAGCGGTACCGGCATCGTCCATCACCGGCGGGATGACCAACGGGGTCACGTACTTGGTGATGGTGGCCGGATTCAGTGTCCCGCCGGGAACGGGCGCCGCGAACAGGACCGAGGCGCTCCCCAGGAGGATGGCCCCCGCAAGGACCAGTGCTTTTCTATTTGACATGGACTTACTCCTTTCAATGGGTGTGCTGGTTGTCATCGCCAACCCGTGCCAATGGTGACGCGTTGTCCTTTTGCTCTGGACGAGCAACACTTTCAATTATGATTATTGAAGCACCTTGCATGGTCACCGACAATGTGATCATTGCTACTTTAGGAGCAGCTTTTGGCTATTTTTACGGGTAGAATTTTTCTCATACCCAATGAACAAAAGACTCGCTGCCCATTGGACTTGGAGGTTTTTTCAAATCGCTGGATCAGTTGCTCAGCATTCCGGGAACCACCGGCAGAACCACCGGGCAATCGGCACTCCCGGGCAGCGACCCGGTCGGCAAGCCCAGGGCCGTATAGCTCGAAGATTTCTGGTTGCCATAGTCCGCAGTGCCGTCGTTGCCGGCATCGTAGCTTGCCATGGTGCCGGTCAGGTTGCCTGCGCCGTCGTAACTTGCCTGAAGGCTGCCGGTATCTTCGATCCCGCCCAGTGAAAGCTGATCCACCGCCAAAACATACCCGGTCAGACGGCTGCAGCTGTCATGGCTGAACGTATAGGTCTCGGTCCAGTCCGTTGCCGTGTCGCCATCGCTGTCCACGGCGGTGGCAATTCCGCTCAGCAAAGCGCCGCTCCAACTGTAGACGGCTGCCCGGATCGATTCCGGAACCCCGTCGTTCTGCGCATCGCGCTCGGTCCGGATGGCCACCAGCTGACCGCCGCCGGCATAGTTGTAGCTGACCATCTCGACGGCCTCGGCAAAGCCGTCGGCGTTGCTGTCGGTCGCCGTTATCTGCTGGCTGAGCAGACCATCGCTGTTCCAGGTATACAGCGTCGGCAACATCACCTCCGGCGTGCCGTCGGCATCGTAGTCCTTGAATTCGTAGCGTTGCAGCACCTGTCCGTAAGGACCGAGCTCATAGGCCGTCGTCCAGATCGAGTTCGCGCTGGCATCGTTATCCCAGTCATTGCTGCGGATGACGGTTTGCAGATTGCCATTGCCGTCGTAAGCATAGCTGGTCGTGATCGTGCTGTTGATGCTGCCGTCGTTGCCGGCGTCGTAGCTCTCGACAGTCAGGGTCAGCCGGTTGTTCCCAGCGTAGAAGTAATCGGTAATGTAGCGGGTATCGACCGTACCATCGCCCCCCTCGTCCTCATCCTCGACCACCGTCTTCCGGTTGTACGGGAAGGCATAGGTCATCGCCGGCACCGTCCAGCCCGATCCGTCGAAGCGGGCGGCATACTCCGCCGAAGTCAGGAACAGATCGATCAGTCCCTGTCCCGACGCCCCCTGCCCCATCCGGCTCGCCCAGTAGTCGAAGCCGGCCTGATCGGGAGATCTTCTGAGCAACCCGATGTAGGTCATGGTGACGTAGATCTTGTGAGCCATCAGCTCCCGGTATTCCTGTGCATCGGAGAACAGGACCATCACCTCGCCCCGGGTCCGGTTGCCCGCATCGAGTTCGCCGACCCAGTAGGACCGCCCGCCGGAATCCGGCGAGCGATTGAACAGGTTGGCGTAGATCAGATCAACAAATTGGCCGTTGTCGAGGCTGTTGTAGGTGGTCTGGAACTCGGACGAACCGGCAAAGAAATCGGAAATGTTGTTCAGCGTGCTGTTGCCGTTGGAATATTCGTTCACCCAGTACATCAGCCCGCCGTAGTCGGGGAGGCGGTTGAAGTAGGCAAAGTACAGCCGTGCCACCGGGGCGATCTTCTCCCCGAATTCTGCTGAAAGCAGGTATTGCTCGACCACCGCCGCCCGGGTCCGGGTGCCGGCCGAGAGCTGTGTCACCCAATAATTCAGCCCTCCCTGGTCGGCTTCGCGATTTAAAAAATCGCGACAGATCTGCCTGACGAACTCCGCGTCGTCGTTGAGCGGCGTCGGCGTCGCCCCGGTGATGGTGGCATCGAACGGGTTGCTGTCCCTTCCATCCGTCTGCCCATCCAGATCCTGGTCCGCCACTGCCGGATCGGTGCCGTAGATCCACTCTTCCCGATCGGTCAGCCCGTCCCCATCGGTGTCGAAACTGTCGCAGGCATCACCAAGGCCGTTGGCATTGGCGTCGGACTGGTCGGGGTTGGCAACGGAGGGGCAGTTGTCGTTGGCAAAAGGAATCCCATCCTTGTCAACGTCGGGGTCAGCCGGCGAGGCATTGAGCTCGGCCGTGAAAAGGGCGTTCTGGCTGCTGTCGACGCCCCCTGCGACCAGCACCTTGCCATCGGCAAAACCTGTGGCCGTGTGGGATTCGCGCGCCATCGCCATGCCACCGACGGCGCTCC
>JAMPXI010000170.1 GCA_023701265.1 Desulfuromonadales bacterium
CCCGTTTCTGTTATTACGGTGCCGGGGAGCCGGGGGCTGTCCCTTGCTCAGGTCATTTGCACTCCCCAAGCCGCTTCGCCTTGTATTTCATGGCCATGGTCATCCCCTGGGTCTGCATCCTCGTCTTCCCCTCGTAGGCGGAGTCGCCCTGATAGATGATCTCCCCCTCACCCTTGCCGGCCATTTCCCCTTTGCATTCCACTTTCCAGGTGACCTTGCTGCCGGAGGACTTCAGATCAGTGACCTTGCACTGCTCGTCTTTCGGCACCGGCTGTTCCTTGACCTCCTGCGCCGTGTAGCAATGCCGCATGGTCTGCGGCGGCGCCTGGAACGGCATACCCGGCATCTCCACCGACGTGGTGATCTCCCACAATCCCGGCTTCATCGCGTCGGCGGCGACTGCCGGCGAGGTGAAAAACAGCGGGAACCCAACCAGTAACACACCCCAAATCCACTTATTCATGGCGCAAAATCCTTTCATCTGCCTGGGAGTTGTTCCTCAATCCGACCTTCCGCCTTCAAGGGCAGGGAAATCGTTACGGTTGTCCCCTGCCCCAGGACACTGTTGATGTGTATCTCGCCATGATGGGCATCGACGATCGATTTGACGATGAACAAGCCCAGACCGGTGCCGACAGGTGCCGAGCTGGTAGCGTTCGCGCGATAAAATTTGTCGAACACATGCTCAATCTGCTCGGGCGACATACCAACTCCCTCGTCGCGGATGACGATATGGCAGCGCTTCCCATTCAGGCCGGTGCTGACATGAATGGCACTCCCCGCATCGGAGTATTTGACGGCGTTGCTGAGCAGATTCTCCACGACCTGGGTGAGCCTCTGGCCGTCGGCCTGGATGACCAGCGGGGTGGCAGGTGCTTCGAAGTGAAAAAGATGCGTCGTCATACGCTTGCGGAAGCCACCGATGGTTTCATCGAGCAGCTCGACAAGGTTGCAGTCCGCTTTGTCCATGGTCATTTGCCGGCCGCTTTCCAGTCGCGCCAAATCAAGTAGTTCATCGACCATTTGCGAAAGGGCTTCCGACTTGCGCATGATGGTTTTCAGCGCCTCGGCACGGTCACTTTCTTCCAACGTATTGTCCTGCAGCAGCTCGCTGAAACCAAGGATGGTCGCCAACGGCGTCTGGAACTCGTGGGCAACCGTGGAAACAAAATCGCTTTTCATCCGAGCGGACTCGCGCTGCAGGGTCACATCATGCATGACCCCGACTATCCCTGCCGGCTGCCCCTCCTCGTCACGGAACAACGCCTTATGGAAGACGATCGCGTATTGTTTGCCGTCGGCGCCGGTTACGGCATGCTCGTAGACAACCGGCTGTCCCTCCCCTAGCACCTCGGCATCCTTGCCCAAATGCAAGCTGGCATCTTCCGGCGGGTAGAGTTCCGCAGCGCTGCGACCGACAATCTCGTCAATTTGCTTCCCCCAGAAATCGGCGAACGCCCGATTGCAGCCGAGCATCCTGCCGGTCTGGTCCTTGTAGAAAACCGGTACCGGCAGATCGGCCATCAGCACCTGGAGGAAATGCACCTGGGCAGCCAGACGTTTCTCCACTTGGCGCACGTCGGTGGCCATCTGGTTGAAGGCATCGTTGAGCACGCCGATCTCGTCACGGCGGTCGACGGGGAGCTGCAGGTCGCGACGGCCTTTGGACAAACCGTTGATGGCTCGCGTCAGGCTGGTAAGCGGGCGGGCAATGGCCTGGGCCGCCGGCAGCGTCAGGGCAAAGGCCAGGATACCGATCAGCAGGATGGCAACAAGAATTTCCCGAATGAGCGTGTTGACCGCCGTGCTGATCGGCTCGGCCGAGATGCCGATCCGCAAACCGCCGATACGGCCGTCAAGCACCGGCACGGCGATGTCATAAATGACCTCGCTGCCGGCATCCAGCCGCTTGATAACGGCGTCTTCCCCACTGCCGTAACGGTTCAACTTTGCCAGCCCGGCCGGGAAAGTGGCACCGAACGAGTGGGCGAGCAACTCGCCGTCGCGGTCAATCATCAGAATGTAGCGGATATCGGCTTCAGCGGTCTGGTGCTCGCGGGCGAGGTATTGGAGATGCAGGTGGTTGTGTTCGATGAAGTCTTCGGCGCTGATCTCGGCAATGTGCCGGGCGATCGACACCCCGCGCTTGAGCAGTTCGTTGCTGAGGTCGCCGGTCACGCGGGCGGTTACATAGAAACCGATGGCCACCCCGAAACAGACCACCACGGAAAGGGTCAGGAACAGCAGTTTGAACCGCAGCGGAAGATTGAGGCCCATGGAAGGTCAGCGCTGGCGCTGGCTCTGGCTCTTGATGAAGTCGCGCATCTCGCGGATCGTCCCATAGGCGGCATCAGTGGCCGGCACGAACCGGTGCAACATCATCCCCTGCAGGATCAGGGCGCCCTCCGGGTCTTTATGCATGGACAGCAGCGTTGTGCGTAACCGCTCGCGCAACGGCGCCGGGATATTGGGGCGCACCACCACGGGGGGGATGCCGTAAGGGGCGGAGCGTGCCAGGATCCTGACTTTTTTCGCCAACTGCGGCTCCTTGCGGATCAGGTACTCGTAGATCAGGCTGTCCACCGCAGCGCCGTCGACCTCGCCCTCGGCCACCGCGCGGATCGACTTGTCGTGAGCGGAGGTGTAGATGAGCTTGCCGAAAAAACGCTCGGGCGTCTCCCCCTGCTGCGCCAGCATGTATTCCGGCACCAGCTTGCCGCTGTTCGACATCGGATCGGTAAAAGCAAAGCGCTTGCCGCGCAGATCCTCGAAGCGCTTGGCCGGACTCTGGGCGGGAACTATCATGTACGAGTAGTAGACCGTCTCTCCGGAGAGGGTTTCCGGCATGACCAGCAGCTCCAGGCCGAAATCGTCCTGCCCCTCGACGTAGGGCCCGCCGCAGACGAAGGCCAGATCCAGCTCGCCGTCTTTGAGCAACTGGTTGAACTCCTGGTAGCTACCCCGGTCGACGGTCGTGACCGAGGTAGCCAGATGCTTTTCCAGATAGTCCACCAGGCGCTGGTAGTAGATGTAGCCTTCCTTGGGGGTAATCATCGAGCCGATCCCGAGGGAGATCCGCGTCGGGACGGTCACGGGTTTTTCGCTGAGCCGGGAGGGAACGCGCTTGTCGAGATCGACCCGAACCGTCTCGCCGCCTTCGTTGCAGGCAGCCAGACCGAACAGCAGGACAAGCGCGGCAGAGCCTCTGGCGAAAAATACATGCATAGTCACCTCTCACTCCGGCCCACGGAAAACTGCAGCCGGTCGGCAACTATTATAAAGGAAATTAATCTTACCGCAAGGTGCTTGGTTGCCCTTCAGGCCGCAACCTGTCGTTCGTAGCGGGCGACCATCTCCTGATACTTCGTCTCAAGCCCCGGGGTGGCGGCTTCCGCGTGCCGGTAGGCGGCCAGCATACCGGCACGCACTTCCTGCGGCAGGATCCGTTCGGCCAGGGGGTAAAGAATCTGGTCTTCTTTGTCGATGTGACCGCGCAGCAGCTGCGCGTAGCCTTTGGCCTGCGTGGCGATCACAGCGATTTTCCCGGCATCTCCGGCCAGCGCCTGCCGCGCCGCCATCTCCAGGGCCCGCACATGCGCCCGTCCCTGCTCGTGTTCGATCTGCATCGCCTCGATCGGCGACTGCCTGGACGGCATGCCGTTGTTGACCAGGGCTTTGAAAAGCACGTCTTCCTCCTTGGCGTGATGGAAGCG
>JAMPXI010000171.1 GCA_023701265.1 Desulfuromonadales bacterium
CGGATTTCGTAACGGACCTTCGAGACCAGTTCGCGGAACATCGGCCTGGCCAGCGCCGCCTCGGTCATGATCACCAGGTCGTTGGCCGTCGTGTAATGGTCGGGGTCGTGATGGCCGGCTGCGTTGGTAAAGTGAGTGCTCTTCAGCCCCAACTGAGCGGCCCGCGCATTCATGATCCCGGCAAACCGCGCCTCGGTCCCGCCGATATGTTCACCCAGGGCCCGCGCCGCATCGTTGGCAGATTCGATCAGCATCGCCGCCAGCAGATCCCTGACCCGGTATTTCTCGCCGACCCGCAGGCGCAGGCGATGGCCGGTCTCGGCGGCAACGGTCGGACTGATGGTGACGGTGGCGTTCAGGTTGGCCCGCTCCAACACCAGCAGGGCGGTCATGATCTTGGTCAGGCTGGCCGGAGGGAGTCTTTCCTCGGCCTGGTGCGACCAGACGGTGGTTCCGCCGATCTGTGCCAGGTAGGCACGGGCGGAGTTGGGAAATGGATCCGAGGCGTGAACGACAGGAGCGGCCAACAGCAGGACCGCTGTCAGGAGCAGGAAAACGAACCGTGACATGCCGAGCATATTCTCACAAAACGTCTCATGAGCCAACCCCTTTTTGCACTCGGCCACAACCAGTGGTTAGACGCCGCCAATTATCCACTAATTGTAGGGGCGCCCCTTGTGGGTGCCCGTTTCCGGGCAGGCACAAGACCTGCCCCTACGCCTCACCTACCAACACCTTCAACTCCTCGAGCATCTCGCCGACCACCGCATACCCTCCTGCCCAGAATTCCGGATCGGTGAGATCGATTCCCAACGGACGCAGCAGTGCCTCGGGCGGCGCCGACCCGCCGGCGCGCAGCAGGTCGAGATAGCGCGGGGCAAACGCGGCCCCTTGTGCCTGATACCGGCGATAGAGCGCCAGGACCAGCAACTCGCCGAACACGTAGGAGAAACAGTAGAAGCGGGCATGGATGAAGTGGCTGATGTAGCTCCACCCCCAGCGGTAGGCCGGGATCATCGCCACCGTGTCGCCGAACAGCCGGCGGTTCTGTTCCAGCCACAGTTCGCACAGCTCATCGCCGGTCAGCAGCCCTTCGCTGCGCCGGGCGTGGGCGGCCTGCTCGAAGCGGGTCAGCATCGCCTGGCGGAAGGTCGTGGCAATGATTTCCTCAAGTTTGGCGCAGAGCAGGGCGATGCGCACCTGCCGGTCCTGTTCCCCGTCAAGCAGGTGCCGTGTGACCAGCATCTCGCCGAAGACGCTCGCCGTCTCGGCCAGTGGCAGTGGCGGATGATAGTGGTAGAGGTTCTGCCCGCCGGCCAGCACATAGTGCGCGGCATGCCCAAGTTCATGGGCGAGCGTGGTGACGTCGCGCAGGGTGCCGGTGTAATTGAGCAGAACATACGGATCGGCGCCCGGGTAGAGCCCCATGCAGAACGCTCCGCCGCTCTTGCCATGGCGTGGTGCCACATCCAGCCGCCCGGTCTCTGGCAGGCGCTCGACCGAGGCCGCCAGTTCGGGATGGAAGCCGGCGTAAGCCTCCTGCACCAGGGCCCACGCTTCAGCAAAGGGAAAGTGCCGCTCCACTCCGGCCAGCGGCGCATACAGGTCGGTATTCTTCAGCACCTCATAGCCGAGCAATTGCCGCTTGATGGCAAAATATTCGCGGGCTAGCCCGTAGTGCGCCTCGCTCACCGCCAGCATCCGTTCGACCATCTCCGGCGAGGTTTCGCTGGTCAGGCAGGTCGGCGTCATGCGATCGGGGTAGCCGCGCAGTTCCACTTCCTTGCCGTGATCGAGCATCAAGTTGTTGAAGCAGGCGGTCAGCACCAGCGACTGTGCGCCATGGGTCTCGAGATAAGCCGCAAACGAATGCTCGCGCACCTCGCGGTCCGGGTGATAGAGCAGGGCCAGCAGTTCCTCGCCGGCCACCTCGCGTTCGGCATCTTCCCCCGGCATGCGGAAACGGTAGCGCAGGCTGGCGCTCAGTTCGTCGAATAGCTGGACGAAGGCCTCCTTCCCGGTCAGATCCTTGCGTTTGAGTGCCTGCTCGACTTCTTCGCTCAAGGTGTAGGGGGCATGGGCCCGCAGGGTATCGAGATGATGGCCATAAGCTGCCAGCTCCGGAGCGGCGCGCAGACCACCGAAGTCCTCCTGCGACAGGCGCAATAATTCCAACTCGAAAAAGAGCGTCGTCTCGGAGATCTCCTGCCAAGCTTCGCGTACCTCTGCGAAGAGGCGCAGGTGGCGCGCATCGCTGCCGTCGGCGGAGAAAAGCAACTGGGCATAGAGGTAGGGGCGCAGGGCAAGACGCTGCAGAGAGGCATGGTGTTCCAGCGCCGCGGCCAGCTCACCCGCGGCAAGGGCAGGCGCGCAGATCCGGCCGCGATAGGTCGCGCGAAACGCTGCCGCTTCGGTTTTTGCCGCATCCAGGTCGCTTCGCAGCGCCGGATCGTCGACAGCAGCGTAAAAAGGGGAAAGATCCCAGCGGAGAGTTTGCGGATCGAGCATATTGACACCATCCATTGGTCAATTAATGGATGCAACCATAGCACAAACCTATGCGAAACCCATATCGGGACGCTGATTTTCATGATGAACGCTGATCAGGCAAAACCACAAAAGCCTGCTGTTAATTACCCTTGTGTTTAAAATCATGCCGTTTCAGCGTTCATCAGCGACCCTGAAATAAATGTTCACGGTAAACCATTTCCCGGCTTTTTCGTCTATACAGCGAAACCAATGGAGACGGGATGCAGCCGTGACCCCAGCTGAAGCCGCACTGATTGACACCCCATCCGCCGGGCGCTACTCTCGAAGGATGGATAATTCGCAGGAATTGCTGCTGCTGGAGCAGATTCGTGCCGGTGACCAGGCCGGGTTTGAAACGCTGATGCGACAGCATGCTCCGAAGGTCATCGGTCTGGCCACCCGCCTGATCGGCGACCGAAGCGAAGCCGAGGATCTCGCCCAGGAAGCCTTCCTGCGCCTGCACCGCGCCCTCCCCGGCTTCCGTGGCGAGAGCAGCATCGCCACCTGGCTCTACCGGACGACGACGCGGCTGGCCATCGATCATCTGCGCCGGGAGAAGCTCAGGCGCAAGCTGTTTTTCTTCCGCCAGAGCGACGATGATCCCGATCCGCTGGAGACGGTCTCGGATCCGCGCAGCAATCCCGGTCGCGACCTGCATACCCGGCAGGCAATGACCCGCCTGCGCCAGGCGCTGCGGAAGCTCAGTGCCCGCCAGAGGGCCGTCTTTGTCCTGCGTCACCACGAAGGGCTGCCGCTGCAGGAGATTGGCGCCCTGCTCGGCCTGGAGACCGGCACCGTCAAAGTGCACCTGCACCGTGCCGTCACCACGTTGCGTACGGAACTTGCCGATGTCTACGAGGATGTGCCATGAAACCGGACTGCCTGAACGAACGCGATCTGACCCTGCTGCATTACGGTGAAGTTCCCGACGGGATCACCCCGGATGCCGCGTCTGCCCACCTCACCGCCTGCGCCGCCTGCCGGGCGCGCCGGGAGCAGCTTGCCACTGATTTGGCCCGCATCCCGAAGGTTCCCGATCCCGACCCGGTGGTGGCTACCCGCATTGTCGCCCGGGTGAACGAGCGCCTCCACGCGAAACGCCGCTGGCTACCAACTGCCGGCGCGGCCGTCGCCGGCGCAATTGCCCTGACCCTGGCCGTTGTGGTCTGGATGCCCGACA
>JAMPXI010000056.1 GCA_023701265.1 Desulfuromonadales bacterium
AGGGTTTGCCAGACGCTCTGCCCGGCGGCGGCCAGAAAATCGACGAAGGCCCGCGCTTCAGCGCCGAGCGCACCGACGCCGTGCGGTCCGGGCAGTGCTGTGGGGTGGAGTAGTACACCGCTGGAGCGCGGAATATCCATGGTCGGGAACATCCTGATCGTTGGAAGAGTCTTGCCTGCAGGGCATTATGCCACAATGGCAGGAAGGGGCAACCTGAGAACGTCAGGCTGGAATTAAATGGTTCAATATCCGGGGAAATTGGATTATCATCTTCCGGTTGTCAATTTCATGGGGGATGTCATGCTCCGGATCCCGTTTCTCAGGAATCTGTTGTTGCTCGTGCTGGTGATGGTTGCCTGCATGCCGCTCTATGCTCTGCTGATACTTCACCCCGCCTATCATGAACAGCTGGTTCATGAGACCGAGGATGAGTCGACCCGCTTTGCCACCTATCTGGTCAAAGGTCTGCACCTTGAAGGGGTCCGCCTGGAGCGTGAGAGTCTGCCGGTGGTCCTCGAAGAGCAGGTCAAGATCATCAAGGATGGTAGCCATCTGATCAAGCTGCGCATTTTCTCTCCTGACGGGGAGATCATCTTTTCAAGCGATAAGACCGAGATCGGCAAGGCTAACAGCAACGATTATTTCCGCAACATCGTCGCCAAAGGGAAGGTGTTCTCAAAAATCGCCGAAAAAGATCACAAAACCGCCGAGGGCGTAATCACAAAAGTCGATATCGTTGAAACCTACGTGCCGTTTATGGCAGCAGGGAGGTTTGGCGGGGCTATCGAAGTTTACTACGACATCACCAGTCGGGTTGCCAAGTTCAATGCCCTGACCATGCGCACCACGACGATTCTGGTCTTTATCTCCCTTGGCTTTCTGGTGCTGATGGGGTTTGCGCTTAACAAGGCCCAGGTTTCCCTGGAGGAACGAGGTCGGGCGGAAGAGGCGCTGCGGCAGGTCAACGACGAACTGGAAACGCGGGTCGCCGAGCGTACCACCGAACTGTCTGAAGCCAATGCGCAGCTGACCACCGAAATCGCCGAACGGACCCTGGCACAGATGGCGCTCAGCCAGGCTCTCGAGGATTCCCGACGCGATCGGGAAAAGCTCGATGGCATTCTGAGTTCCGTCGGTGACGGGCTGATCGTCACCGACCGCCAGCTCACCGTGCTGCAGATGAATGCGGCGGCAGAGAAGCTGCTTGGCGTGTCGTTCGAAAAAGCCCTGGGCCAATCGCTCGACCGGTTGGCGGGAACGACGGGGCTTCCGGACAGGATCCACAGCCTGCTGGTCGGCACCTGCAGCACCTCTTCCTTCGACTTCGAGTTGCCCGGCGAAGATCCCAAGCACCCCCGTGTCTACCAGACACGCATTTCCCGCCTGGAATCCGACGCGGAGCAGGCGGGTGCCGTGCTGCTGATCCAGGATGTGACCAGGGAGCGCGAGCTGGACCGGATGAAAAATGCTTTCCTCGGCATGGCGGCCCACGAATTGAACACCCCGTTGGCGGCCATCCTGGGGTTCAGCGAACTGCTGGCGTTTGCGGACAGTGAGCATCCGGTTACGCCGGAACAGCAGGATGAATATACGAAGCTGATCCACAACAAGGCCCTGGAACTTTCCCGGCTGGTCGACGACCTGCTTGATATCAGCAGGGTCGAGGCCGGACAACCACTGATCCTCGATTATGAGTCGGTGCGGCTGGACGAAATGCTGCGCGAGGTGATTCGTCCTTATCAGGAGAAAAGCCCGCGCCATCGTTTCGAACTGCACTTCACCACGGCGCAGACGGAGATTGCCGGGGACAAGGGACGCATTCGGCAGGTGTTCAACAACCTGATCAGCAATGCCGTCAAATACTCGCCGCAAGGCGGCCTGATCAGGGTGACCCTGGGGAACGAAAACGGCTGCTGCCGGCTGAGTGTCTCCGACCAGGGGATCGGCATGACTGCCGAGCAGGTCGCGCACATGTTTGACAAGTTCTATCGGGCCGATTCGTCGAACACGGCGGTACACGGTGTCGGCCTGGGGATGAGCATTGTCCGCCATATTGTCGAGGCCCATCAGGGGGATATCCGGGTCGAGAGCCAGCCCGGTGTCGGCACTGCCATTCATGTCGACCTGCCGCTGACACCCTCGGCCTAGTAGCCGGTGCCGTGGATTAGCCGCTCAGGAGACTAGCCAGCTTCCGAGGCATTGACCGTGCCGACCGGTTTCGTTTACAATTTGACCAAAACGGGCTGTTTCAGCCCGTTTTCTTTTGCAGCACACCACATAAGAGGCAGGTTATTTCCTTGGATCGACAGTTTCTCGACGAAATCAGGCGTCGTCGTACCTTCGGCATCATCAGCCACCCTGATGCCGGCAAGACCACCCTCACGGAAAAGCTGTTGCTGTTCGGCGGCGCCATCCAGATGGCCGGAGCGATCAAGGCGCGCAAGGCAGCGCGCCACGCCACCAGCGATTGGCTGAAGGTCGAGCAGGAGCGCGGCATCTCGGTGACCACCTCGGTGATGAAATTTGCGCACCGCGACTGCGAGATCAATCTGCTCGACACTCCGGGGCACCAGGACTTCTCCGAAGATACCTACCGGGTGCTGACCGCCGTCGACAGCGCGCTGATGGTCATCGACAGTGCCAAGGGGGTGGAGACCCAGACCGAAAAGCTGATGGCGGTCTGCCGGATGCGCAACACCCCGGTGATCACCTTCATCAACAAGCTCGACCGCGAGGGGCGCGAGCCGCTCGATTTGCTGCACGATGTCGAGGAAAAGCTGCAGATCGAGTGTGCGCCGATGTCGTGGCCGATCGGCATGGGCAAGCGCTTCAAGGGGGTCTACAACCTCTACCGCAAGGAACTCCGGCTGTTCACCCCCGGCGGGGGCACCCGCCAGAGCGATGCCGTGGTCATCAACGATCTGGCTGATCCGCAGCTTGACGAACTTCTTGGCGGCCAGGCCGACGAATTGCGCGCGGACATCGAACTGCTCGAAGGGGCGGCCAACCCGTTCGATTTGGCCGAATATCTCAAGGGGAATCAGAGCCCGGTCTTTTTCGGCAGCGCCGTCAACAACTTCGGCATCGAGGAGTTGCTCGATGCGCTGGTCGATCTGGCGCCCTCGCCGGGACCCCGTGCCACCCAGACCCGTGAGGTGGCGCCCGAGGAAGAAGACTTCTCCGGCTTTGTTTTCAAGATCCAGGCGAACATGGATCCGATGCACCGCGACCGCATCGCTTTCCTGCGCATCTGCTCCGGGAAGTTCAGCCGCGGCATGAAGGTGCGCCACCACCGGATTGGCAAGGAGATCAACCTCTCCAACGCCACCATCTTCATGGCCCAGGACCGGGCCCATGTCGAAGAGGCCTACCCCGGCGACATCATCGGTCTGCACAACCACGGCACCATCAAGGTCGGCGACACCTTCAGCGACAAGGAGCCATTGAAATTCACCGGCATCCCGAGCTTTGCCGCCGAGCATTTTCGGCGGGTGCGGCTGAAGAACCCGCTCAAGTCCAAACAGTTGGAAAAAGGCTTGACCCAACTGGCCGAGGAGGGGGCGATCCAGGTGTTCCGGCCGCTGCTTGGCAACGACTACATCGTCGGCGCGGTCGGGGTACTGCAGTTCGACGTGACCATGGACCGGCTGCGCACCGAATACGGTGTCGACGCCATCTACGAATCGGTCGACTATGCCACGGCCCGTTGGGTCAGCAGCCATGACCCGAAGAAATTTGCCGAGTTCGAACGTAAGAACCAGGCCCATCTGGCCCACGACGCGGATGGCGGGTTGGCGTTCCTGGCGCCAAGCGAATGGCGTCTCGGCTATGTGGCCGAACAATGGCCTGAGATCGTGTTCGCCAAGACCAGGGAGCACCAGTAACCGCCGCCAGGTTGACAGCTATTCCAACTCAAGTAAGTTTGTACCGCGGGGAAAGTGACCGGAGAGGGGTGCCGTCCAAGGAAGCTCGCTGCGGTTTTCCCGGGGTGAGCTGACAAGGTAAGGGACTGGCCCCAAGGTCAGTCCCTTTGTCTATACAGCTTGATGAAAACCGAGGGATCAGGATGGACGCTGGCACGAAAACCTGGCGGCACGACCGCCCGCGCATTCGCGAAATTCTGCGGCTGGAAAGCTCGCCGGGAAGGATCTCGGTCGAGGGTTGGGTGCGCACCGTGCGCCACGGCAAAGGGGTGGCTTTTCTTGCCGTCAACGACGGGTCGTGTCTGGCCAGTCTGCAGGTCGTGATCGACGCGGCGGCACCTGCCGGTGCCACTCTGCCGCAGGTCGGCACCGGTGCCTGCGTGCGGGTGCGCGGCCGCATGGTTGCTTCGCCGGGTACCGGGCAGCGTTGGGAACTGGCGGCGGACGAACTGGAAGTTCTCGGCCCGGTCGATGAAACGTATCCTCTGCAGAAGAAACGTCACGGTCCCGAGTTCCTGAGGGAGATCGCTCATCTGCGTCCGCGCACCAACCTGTTCGGTGCCGTGTTCCGGGTACGCAGCCGGCTGGCCTTCGCCGTCCACCGGTTTTTCCAGGAGCGCGGCTTCCTTTACGTGCACACGCCGATCATCACCGCCAACGATTGCGAAGGGGCGGGGGAGATGTTCCGCGTCACCACCCTCGATCCGTTTCATCCCCCGGGAGCGGCGGGGCAAGCAGCCTGGGGCGAGGACTTTTTCGGCGAGAAGACCGGGTTGACGGTCAGCGGGCAACTGGAAGGGGAGTTGTTTGCCATGGCCTTTGCCGACATCTACACCTTTGGCCCGACCTTCCGTGCCGAGAACTCCAACACCAGCCGCCATGCCGCCGAATTCTGGATGATCGAACCGGAAATGGCCTTTGCCGACCTGGCGGCGGACTGCGCCCTGGCCGAGGAGTTTTTCCGCTACCTGGTCAAGGTTGCCTTGCAGGAATGCGCCGAGGAGTTGGCGTTCTTCGAGGAGTATGTGGCGTCGGGACTGACGGCCCGGCTCGAAGCGGTCGCGGCCGCCGTTTTCGAGCGGATGACCTATGGCGAGGCCATTGAGCAGCTGCAGCGCAGCGGCCGGACGTTCGCTTTCCCGGTGCAATGGGGGAGCGACCTGCAGTCGGAACATGAACGGTTCCTGACGGAACATGTCGTCAAGGGCCCGTTATTTGTCACCGATTACCCGGTGGAGCTGAAGGCATTCTACATGCGGCTGAATGACGACGGGCAGACGGTGGCCGCCATGGATCTGCTGGTGCCGAGGGTCGGGGAGATCATTGGTGGCAGTCAGCGCGAGGAGCGTCTGGAGGTATTGGAACGGCGCATGCGTGCCTGCGGCCTGGTACCGGAGAGCTTGAGATGGTATCTCGATACGCGCCGCTGGGGAAGCTGCCCGCACGCCGGTTTTGGCCTGGGTTTCGAGCGGTTCCTGATGTATGTGACCGGGGTGGAGAATATCCGCGATGTGATCCCGTTCCCGCGCACGCCGGGGAACGCACGGTTTTAAATAGGAATGCGTTTTTTCTGGCAGTAGGCGCGGATCACCACCTCCGCCTGATTCATCCGCGACAGCTTCATGTTGCGCATCTTCAGGGCCATGATATCGTCAAGCGGGATCTGCTCTTGGCGGATCTCCCGGGTGACCAGCGCGAGGTTGGCGAGGATGATCTTGATGTCGGCCGGGGTGTAGGTGCGAAGCATCGGCGGGGAGAACATCAGGTAGCCGTCAGCGACATCCTGGGCCATTTTTTTAGGGCTGCCGGCAATGGCCATGTTATTAACCTCTGACTTTCGGATTCTGCCATGCTCAGCTACAAAGTCGTTGAAATTCCGATTGTAACCGACGAAGCCATCGAAGTCGTGCTCAACCAGTGGATCAGGCAGGGATGGCAGTTCGACAGCCTGCAGTTCGTGGTGCGTGAGGCGAGCAAGCGGCCGTCGATGGCCTTTGTCTTTTTCACGCGCGGTGATCAGCCGGCTGGCTAAAGGTTACGCTCTCCGCGGCCGCTCCTCATCCCGATAACCGACCGTGTGTTTCGGATCGCTGGAGGGTGAGGCGCCACAGCGCGGGCAGGCCGGCTCTCCCGTCTCATCCTCCCCTGCTTCCACGATCACCAACTCCCGCGGTTTCCCGGTACAGGTGCAGAACCAAGTGCGTTCGACAATCATGGCGACCTCTCCGTCCTCGTGGCGTTTTTCAACCCGACCGCAAGCCTGGAATCTGCCATCGATTATGACAGGTGGTTGTCTGATAGCAACTCTCAATAAGCCAGTCCGGTCTTCTTGCGCACCTTCTGCAAGGTTTTCGCGCCGGCATGGCGGGCCTTGGCCGCCCCTTGGGCGAGGATCCGGCGCAGGCCGTCCGGGTCGGCCAGCAGTTCCTTGCGCCGCGCCGCATGCGGGGCAAAGGTGTCGCGTGCGGTTTCAAACAATTCCTGCTTGACCGCGCCGTAGGCCAGACCTCCGGCCCGGTACCGCTTGCGCAGGGCCTCGTCCTGTTCCTTGTCGAGGAACAGGCGATAGATCTTGTAGACGTTGCAGGCATCCGGATCCTTCGGTTCCTCGACCGGGGTCGGATCGGTGACGATGCGCATCACCTGTTTGCGCAGGGCGCTGTCCTCGGCAAACAGATCGATGGTGTTGCCGTAGCTTTTGCTCATCTTCTGGCCATCGAGGCCGGGGACGGTGGCGACCTCCTCGTCGATTTCCGGCTCGGGGATGGTGAAAATCTCGCCGTATTCGTTGTTGAACTTGATGGCGATGTCGCGCGCCACCTCGACGTGCTGCTTCTGGTCCTTGCCGACCGGCACCTTGTTGCTCTGGAAGAGCAGAATGTCGGCGGTCATCAGCACCGGGTAGGCGAAGAGTCCGTGGTTGGGAGGAATGCCGCGGACAATCTTGTCCTTGTAGCTGTGGCAGCGCTCCAAAAGCCCCATCGGCGTGAAGTTGGAGAGGACCCAGGTCAGTTCCTGCACCTCGACGACATCCGACTGCACCCAGAAGGTACTCTTTTCCGGATCCATCCCCAGCGCCAGGAAGTTGGCGGCCGCCTCGAGAGTGCCGCGGGCCAGCGCCTTGCCATCGGACACCGAAGTCTGGGCGTGGTAGTTGGCGATGAAACAGAAGAGATCCTCGTGTTCCTGGTAGTCGATCATCTTCTTCATCATGCCGAAGTAATTGCCGAGATGCAGAGAGCCGGAAGGTTGGATGCCGGAGAGAACGCGCATGGGGTTTCCTTAGCAAAAATTGGAATAGCGTGAATGATTAGCAGAAACGGGGACAGAATTCAATTCCGCCCCCTTCAGGCTGATGAAAAAGCCCCACCTGCGTTGTTCCCCTGGGCCTCGTCGCTGCGACGTAGCTCGCGCTACGCCTCACTCCTCGACCTGCGGGCGCCTAGCATCTGGGGCTTTTTGATCAGCCTCGTCAAATCAGGATTATCAGCAATCTTCCCGCTGGCTATTTGCGGCGGCGCGAAGGCTTGCTGTCGAACGCTACCCGGTAGACGTCAGGATAGTTGGCGGCGAAATGGACGGTCAGCCCTTCCCTGAGATAGTCCGGCAGTTCCTCGAAGTCCTTGCGGTTCTCCTCGGGGAAGATCAGCGTCTTCAGCCCGGCGCGCCGGGCGGCAATGGTCTTCTCCTTGGCGCCGCCGATCGGCAGGACGTGCCCGGTCAGAGTGAGCTCGCCGGTCATACCGAGTCTTTTGACCACCGGTTTGCCGAGGATCATCGAGAGCAGGGCGGTGGTCATGGTGACCCCGGCCGACGGGCCGTCCTTGGGGGTGGCCCCGGCCGGCACGTGCAGGTGCACAAAGTGATTGTCGAAGAAATCTGCCGGCGCGCCGTACTCCTTGAGGTGGGCCATGACATAGGAGTAGGCAATCTCCGAACTCTCCACCATGACGCTGCCGAGTTGGCCGGTCTGCTTGAATCCCTTGGTTTTGCTCGGCATGGCGGTCGCCTCGATCTGCAGGGTGGCGCCGCCGAGGCTGGTCCAGGCCAGACCGGTGACCACCCCCGGCGTCCCCTCGAAGATCTCCTCGGCGGTGAAGACCGGCTTTTCCAGGAAACTTTCGACCTCTTTCGGCCCGATGACGATCCGCTCCGTGCGGTTCTCCTCGGCAAAGGCCATGGCCGCGCGGCGCATGATCTTCTTGATCTGGTTCTCGAGATTGCGCACCCCGGCCTCGCGGGCATAGCCGTCGATGATCTTGACCAGCGCCGCCTTGTGAATCGAAACCTGGCGGGCTTTGAGACCATGGTTTTTGAGGGCCTTGGGGATCAGGTAGCGCCGGGCGATTTCCAGCTTTTCCTCGAGGATGTAGCCGGAGAGGCGGATGATCTCCATGCGGTCGAGCAAGGGGCGCGGAATGGTGTCGAGCTGGTTGGCGGTGGCGATGAACATCACGTTCGAAAGGTCGAACGGTACGTCGAGATAGTGATCGCGGAAGCTGAAATTCTGCTCCGGGTCGAGCACCTCGAGCAGGGCCGAGGCCGGATCCCCCTGGAACGAAGCGCCGATCTTGTCGATTTCGTCGAGCATCAGCACCGGGTTGGCGGTGCCGGCGGTTTTCAGGGCCTGGATGAACTTGCCGGGCATGGCGCCGATGTAGGTGCGACGGTGCCCCTTGATTTCGGCCTCGTCGCGCATCCCCCCCAGCGAGAAGCGGAAGAAACGCCGCCCCAGGGCATTGGCGATGCTGTGCCCGACGGAGGTCTTGCCGACCCCGGGGGGGCCGACCAGGCAGAGGATCGAGCCGGAGATATCGCCTTTCATCTTGCCGACGGCGATGAACTCGAGGATCCGCTCCTTGACATCCTTGAGCCCGTAATGGTCGCGGTCGAGGATGCGCCGGGCGCGGGGGAGGTTGTAGCTGTCGCGGCTGTACACCCCCCACGGCACGCTGGTCAGCCAGTCGAGGTAGTTGCGGCTGACCGTGTACTCAGGCGAATGCGGTTCGATCAAGGAGAGCTTCTCCATCTCGTCGTCGACCGCCTTTTGCGCCTCGGCGTTGAGCTTGAGCTTTTTCAGCCGCTTCTCGTACTTCTCCAGTTCGGTGTCCTTCCCCTCTTTTTCCAGGCCGAGTTCCTTCTTGATCGCCTTGAGCTGCTCGCGCAGGAAGAACTCGCGCTGCTGGGCGGAGACCTTCTCCTCGATGCTCTTGGAGATCTTGCTCTGCAGGCGCGAGACTTCCAGCTCCTTCTTCAGCAGCACCAGCACCATGTCGATGCGTTTGCGGACATCGAAGGTCTCGAGGATGAGCTGCAGCTCGAGGCCGTCGGCGGAAGTCAGGTTGGCGGCGAAGTCGGCCAGCCGCCCGGGGTCGTCCATGCTCGAGCGGTTGAGGAAGAGCTTGATTTCTTCGGAGTAGAGCGGGTTGATCTGCACCAGCTCCTTGAGCGTGGCGATGATCGCGATCGAATAGGCCTTGAGCTCCGGGTTGACCGACAGCTCCGGGGTAAATTGGTAACGCACCCGCGCCGCCAGCATCCGCCGGCTGGGAATCACTTCCTCGATGACGAAGCGCTCCAGGCAGTTGACCATGACATGGATGCTCTCGTCGTCGGCATGCAGGATCTTGAGGATCTTGGCGGCGACGCCGACGGTATGGAGATTGTCCGGGCTGTCCTTGGCGTCGATGTCGCGCACCATGACCAGGCCGATGGCCCGCGACGGGCTCTCGGCGGCCTGGCGCACCGCAGCCATCTGTTGCGCGCCGTTGGCCGCCAGCGGGACCAGCAGGGCGGGGAAGCATGGGCGCGGGCGCAAGGGGATGATCGGCAGCTGATTCGGCAGCATGTCGGCCGCGACCACCAAGCCTTCGGTGGCCTCGGCCGGCTGAACTTCCTCATCTTGTTCCACGGTCATTTCCGGTTCGACGATTTTATCGCTGTCATCAGACATCTAATGGGGACTCCCAAGGTTTTGATCAAGGCAATTTGCCGAAATAATCCGCACGCTTAATCTATCGGTTCAGCGTTTTTCCCTTCAAGCTAATCATCTTGCCCCCTGGTTGTCAACCACCGTGCGGGGGTTGGACTGGCCGGCGGCCTGTGGTATGTCTGACACGGTGACAGCACGGCAACTCTGCCCTTGAACGAGGCGTTCCTCATGGATGAGACACCCCAGCGGCTCTTTTTGATCGACGGCTCCGGTTACATCTACCGGGCCTACTTCGCCATCCGCCACCTGTCGAATTCGAAGGGGGTGGCAACCAACGCGGTTTACGGCTTCATCAACATGCTCCTCAAGGTGGTGCGCGAGCAGCAGCCCGATCACCTGGCGGTGGTCTTCGACAGCCGGGGCCCGACCTTTCGCCATGCGCTCTACCCCGAATACAAGGCCAACCGTGCCGCCATGCCCGACGACCTGGTGCCGCAGGTGCCGGTCATCAAGGAAGTGGTGCGGGCCTTCAACATGCCGGCCATCGAACTGGCCGGGTTTGAAGCCGACGACATCATCGCCACCCTGGCCAAGCGCTTTGCGTCAGAGGGGATGGAGGTCACCGTCGTCACCGGTGACAAGGACCTGATGCAGGTCGTTTCCGAACGGATCCGCCTGCTCGATACCATGAAGGACAAGGTCTCCGGGCTGGCCGAGGTCGCCGAACGCTTCGGCGGCACCCCCGCGCAGGTGGTCGAGGTGCAGGCACTGGCCGGTGACAGCTCCGACAACGTCCCCGGCGTACCGGGAATCGGCGAGAAGACCGCGGTGGAACTGATCCGTGAGTTCGGCAGCGTCGAAAACCTGTTGGCCAACCTCGACCGGGTCAAGGGGAAGCGCCGGGAGAATCTCGAAGCGTTTGCCGAGCAGGCGCGCCTGTCGTGGCAACTGGTCAAGTTGCATGACGATGTGCCGCTCGATCTGGATTTCAACAGCTTCAGCCTGTCGCCCCCCGACCGGGAGGCGCTGACCCGGCTGTTCAAGGAACTGGAATTTCACAAGCTGCTGCAGGAATTCTCCAGCGAGCAGCAGACCAGCGGCGAGAACTATCGCTGCGTGCTGACGGCCGATGACCTTGCGGCCCTGGTCAAGGCTCTCAAGGCGGCCGGGCGATTTGCCTTCGACACCGAAACCACCGGGCTCGACCCGCTGCGCGCCGAAATGGTCGGTCTCTCCTTTGCAGTCAAGGCCGGCGAAGGGTGGTATCTCCCCGTGAGTCACCACTATCTCGGCGTCCCCGCGCAGCTGCCACGCCAGTTGGTGCTCGACACCCTGCGGCCGCTGATGGAAGATCCTTCGCTTGCGAAGATCGGCCAGAACATCAAGTTCGACGCACTGGTGCTGGCCCATGCCGGGGTGGAACTGCACGGGGTCGAAACCGACACCATGATCGCCAGCTATCTGGCCCAGCCGGCCGCCAAGTCGCACGGCATGGACGCTCTGGCCAGCGAACTGCTGGGATACCGGACCATCAGCTACTCGGAGGTGACCGGCAGCGGCAAATATCAGGTCGGCTTCGAGCAGGTCGAGATCGAGAAGGCCACGGTCTACGCCGCCGAGGATGCCGACATCACCCTGCGCCTGGCGGAGAAGCTCCTGCCGATGGTAACGGCGAGCGGCCAGGAGCTGTTGTTCCACACGGTGGAGATGCCGCTGGTCACGATCCTCACCGAGATGGAACGCATCGGCGTGCGCATCGATCCAGTCTTTCTCGGGGGGCTCTCCCGTGAATTCGAGGGGAAGCTGGCCGCCCTGGAGCAGGAGATTCACCGCCAGGCCGGCGGCCCGTTCAATATTGCTTCCCCCAAGCAGCTCGGCGAGGTGCTGTTCGAACGGCTGCAGCTGTCGCGCGGGCGCAAGACCAAAACCGGCTGGTCGACCGACAGCGAGGTGCTGGCCAGTCTCGCCGAGGAACATCCGGTCGCTGCCCTGATCCTCGACCACCGCTCCCTGGCCAAGCTGAAAGGGACCTACAGCGACGCCCTGCCGAAGCTGATCCACCCTGACACGGGGCGCATCCACACCTCCTTCAACCAGGCGGTGACCGCCACCGGCCGGCTCTCATCCAGTGATCCCAATCTGCAGAACATCCCGATCCGCACCGAGGAGGGGCGGCGCATCCGCGAGGGGTTCATCCCGGCCGATGGCTGTGTGCTCCTCTCCGCCGACTACTCCCAGGTCGAGCTGCGCATCCTTGCCCACCTGGCCGACGTGCCGGTCCTCAAGGAGGCCTTCGCCCGGGGTGAGGACATCCACCGGCGCACCGCCAGCGAGGTCTTCGGGGTTTTCCCGGAGATGGTCACCGACGAGCAGCGCCGCCAGGCGAAGACCATCAACTTCGGGGTGATCTACGGCATGAGCGCCTTCGGCCTGGCCAAGCAACTCAACATCGGCCGGCGCGAGGCGCAGGCATTCATCGATGCTTACTTCGCGCACTATCCCGGCATCCAGGCGTTCATGGCCGAGAAAATCAATGAGGCCCGCGAAAAACTGTACGTCACCACGATTCTCGGCCGGCGCTGCGCGGTTCCCGAGATCCACAGCCAGAACGGCGCGATCCGCGGCTACGCCGAACGCAACGCCATCAACTACCCGATGCAGGGCTCGGCGGCCGACATCATCAAGGTCGCCATGGTCAATATTGACCGACAGTTGGCCGAGGAAGGGCTGGCGGCGAAGATGGTGTTGCAGGTCCACGACGAACTGGTCTTCGAGGTGCCGGAAGCGGAAGTCGACACGGTGCGCGAATTGGTGCGTACCGGCATGGAGGGGGCGGTAACACTGTCGGTGCCATTGGCGGTGGAGATCGGGGTGGGGAAAAACTGGCGCGAGGCGCATTAACAGGCTGTTGACAGAAACAAGGCCGGCCCGAAGCGCTCCGGGCCGGCCTTGTTTTGTCGGGACAGGGGTGGGGGCTAGCGGGCGTCGGCCACGATTTCCTCGTCGGCGCTGTCGTCGTCGAGTTGGATCAGGCCGGGGAGGTCGAGGCGGGCGAGGAGCCCCGAGCAGTTCTTGATCCCGGAGCGGCAGCCGTCGACAATCCTTGCCGACCAGGCCTGGACTGCACTGTAAGCGGATGCGGGCCGGCGGGCGCTGGCCACCGCCTTGGCGACACTCGTCAGGCAAACGCTGCGCAGCAGGGCGTGAATGCGGGGATTATCCGCGCGGTTGCGCAACTCCTGGGCCAGGGCGTTGTCAGCCACGAAACTTGCCGCCGCAATTCGCCGGGGGTATTTTTCGAGCAGGTCGATCAGGGTGTGGTTTGCCTTGCCGATGGCGATGACCACGGCGCGGCCGATGCCGAGCTGTTTCAGCAAGGTGACGACCTGTGCGCTGCCGTTGTCGGCAGGAGCGGTCAGCGCGACCACCACCCGCAGGTTCGAAGCGGCCAGGGGGGAACAGTCCTTGAGCAGGGACTCCTGTTTGGTCGGGTCGTCGTGCAGAAAGAGGATTGTCGGTCCGGTGCCGGCCTGATCGAATTGAAGGTCGTTCCCCTGAATATGTGCGGTCATATGAGTAAGTCCTTTCGTTAGGAGAAGATGGCATTATCCCTAGCAATTGCTATACCAATGTTTTAAAAGCTCACATCAGAGCATTTTTATCTTTTAATTCAAGATAGTTGAGGATTCATTCTGAATATGTAGGGAATGCGGGTTTTTTGCACTGGTGCAAAAAATCTGCAGTCGTTGGAGCGGGCGGGCGCGTTGATTTTGAAAAATTTCTTTTGAAATTGATGTCTTGCAAGATTAATTAAGCGGCGAGAAGGTGTTTTGCATTTGTGCAAATATGCGCTTGATGACAGCTTGAGCCGCATGGATGAAAGGATGACGATCAACTTTCCATCGAGCGCAGCATGCTGAATGGATTGCCGGTTCAATGGTGGTTGAAAAGTGGCGAACGTCGCGTAACATTGACGGTGGCTGCGCCGTGCAGCCCCCCTCACCCAAGGAGCCGTCAGCATGAAAAAGGTTGCCCTGTTTGCCGCCATCCTCGCCCTCTTCCCCCTCGTCGCCATCGCCGAAGAGCCGGCCCCGGCGCGCAAGGCCTGCGAGGAGCTGAAGAGCGAAATCGCCGCCAAGCTCGATGCCAAGGGAGTTCAGAACTACACCCTGACACCGGTCAAAACCGCGGAGGTCAAGCCCGAGGACAAGGTCGTCGGCAGCTGCGACGCCGGCACCATGAAGATCGTCTACGTGCGCAAGTAACGATATTTAAGCCTTGTAGCGCATGCCCCCGACAGATGGTGCTGGCGGGGGCTTTTTTCTGGCACCGCGGGATTCCCGGGACAGGATACGGAATTCATGCGCGGGCTTGCTCTCCTCCTGCACTCATGGCATGATGCGCCCCTTCGATTTGTCGCGAAAGGGCTGAAATGGTCAACGATCAGGACTACGTCGCCATCTTCCACTCGATTCACCGGGTGCTGCGTGCCGAGCAACTGCTCAAACAGCACCGGTTGGTGTTTCTGCTGATCCCGGTGCCGCGCAGGCTGACCTCGGACTGCGGCCTGGCGCTGCGCATCGCCCCGGAGAACCTGGCGGCGGTATATGCCGTGCTCGCCGAGGTCGGGTTGCTTCCCCCGGAGCTTTATCAACTGCGGGCCGGCGAGTACGTCGCGGTCGATCCGGCCACGATCGTGGCTCCTGCCGGAACAACCTGATTTATCCCTGTTTTCTCTTGACATTTCTTGACGTGCTTCACTAAAGTGCTCCTTCTGTCAAGGAGCCGCTTTCTTCCGCCATGTTCGATACCCTGAGCGAAAAACTCGACGCAGTCTTCAAAAAGTTGCGCGGGCGTGGGCGGCTGAGCGAAGAAGATGTCCAGGTTGCCATGCGCGAGGTGCGCCTCGCCCTGCTCGAAGCGGACGTCAACTTCAAAGTCGTCAAGGATTTCATCGCCGCAGTGCGCGAGCGCGCCGTTGGCCAGGATGTGCTGCAAAGCCTGACGCCCGGCCAGCAGGTGATCCGCGTGGTGCGCGACGAGCTGGCGCTGCTCATGGGCACCGGCGAGGAGAACCGCCTCGACCTGTCCGCGCGGCCGCCGGTGGGGATCATGCTTTGCGGCCTGCAGGGGGCCGGCAAGACCACCACCTGCGGCAAACTGGCCCTGAAGCTGCGCAAGGAAAAGCGTTCACCGCTGCTGGTCCCGGCCGACGTCTACCGTCCGGCGGCGATCGAGCAGTTGAAGATTATCGGCCGCCAGCTCGATATCCCGGTCTACGACAGCCGGTCCGATCAGGATCCGGTGGCGATCTGCCGGGACGCGCACGCGTTTGCCGACCGTAACGGCTATGATACGCTGATCCTCGACACCGCCGGTCGTCTGCACATCGACGATGCGCTGATGCAGGAGTTGGAGCGGATCAAGGGCGAGATCGAGCCGCGCGAGATTTTGCTGGTGGCTGACGCCATGACCGGCCAGGATGCGGTCAACGTCGCCACCGCTTTCAACGAGCGGCTCGGGCTGACCGGGGTCATCCTCACCAAGCTCGACGGCGATGCCCGCGGCGGCGCGGCGCTGTCGATCCGTTCGGTAACCGGCAAGCCGATCAAGCTGGTCGGGGTTGGTGAAAAGCTCGATGCCCTGGAGTCCTTCCATCCCGAGCGGATGGCCCAGCGCATCCTCGGCATGGGCGATGTCCTGTCGCTGATCGAGAAGGCCGAAGCGACCATCGACCGCGATCAGGCCGCCGAGATGGCTCAGCAGCTGCGCAAGGAAGGGTTTACCCTGGAAACCTTCCGCGACCAGCTCAAGGCAATTAAAAAAATGGGTTCCATGGAGTCGATTCTCGGCATGATCCCCGGCGCCGGCAAGGCGCTCAAACAGATGCAGGGGATGCAGATGCCGGAGAAGGAATTCCAGCGGATCGAGGCGATCATCAATTCGATGACGGCCCAGGAACGACGCGACCACCGGATTCTCAATGGTTCGCGGCGCCTGCGCATCGCCAAGGGGAGCGGCACCCGCGTTCAGGACGTGAACCAGCTGCTCAAGCAGTTTACCGAAGCGCAGACCATGATGA
Source organism: Desulfuromonadales bacterium (assembly GCA_023701265.1). Taxonomy (GTDB): domain Bacteria; phylum Desulfobacterota; class Desulfuromonadia; order Desulfuromonadales; family BM103; genus VAUL01. Next base: position 15,938 of record JAMPXI010000056.1, read on the forward strand.
AGCGCATGCAGAAGCTCGGTCCCAAGGGGCTGAAAGGGCTTCTTGGGAAGGGCGGCGGTCTGCCGTTTTAGAACGAGTCCGCAGATAACGTTGCAAGGAATCGCGCCCGGATTTGCGCTAGATTTGTCTGGGCCGATTGAGTCAAACCGCAAGCGTAGCAGAGCTACGTTGAGGATTTGGCGATTGAGACTCGGGCAAAGATGGCGTGAAGACGGAATGCGAGGCCGCAACGTTTATTTGCGAACGCGTTCTTAATTATTTAACGGGGCAACCCGATCAAGCGTCAAGATGACGAACAAGGAGTAAGGAATATGGCAGTGAAAATCAGGCTCGCCCGTGGCGGCGCCAAGAAGAAGCCGTTCTACCAGGTGGTGGTTGCCGACGAGCGCTATCCCCGCGACGGCCGCTTCATCGAGAACCTCGGCCAGTACGATCCCAAGCAGAACCCGCCGATGGTCAACCTCAAGGAAGAGCTGACCATCGAGTGGCTGAAGAAGGGCGCCCAGCCGACTGCGACGGTCCGTACCCTGCTGCGCGACAAAGGGATTCTGGCCAAGCTCCAGCAGGCCTGATCTGACCGCGTCGACTGCGCGGCAGAATTTTCCATGACCCACCCAGTGCCCGCCGAGTTGATGGCGGTGGGGGTGGTCGCCGGCACGCATGGCCTGCGTGGCGACCTGAAGCTCCGACCGCTGCCAACCGCCGCACCGGCGTTGCCGCATCTGCATGAGCTATACCTGCAGGCGCCGGACGGCAGTCTCACGCTGCACCGCCTCCTGCAATGCAAGCCGCACAAACAGCATCTGCTGGTCCGCCTGGCCGGCCTGGAGAATCTGGACGCCGTCCAGTCCCTGGTCGGCCGGACTGCGTTGGCGCGCTGCCAGGATCTCCCCGCACTCCCCCCCGACAGACACTACTGGCATGAACTCGACGGCATGGCCGTGGTCGATGTCCGTCGCGGCCCCTTGGGCCGGGTGGCCGGCCTGTTTGCCACCGGCGCCCACGAGATTCTCACCGTCGAGGGGGAACTCGGCGAAATCCTGATCCCCTTCATCCCGCAATTCGTGCTGAACACCGACCTTGCCTCCGGGGAGTTGCGGGTCGATCTCCCCATCGGGCTGGTTCCCGGCGATGATGCGCTTTGATGTCCTGACCCTCTTCCCGGCCATGCTCCAGGCGCCCTTGGCCGAGAGCATCCTCGGCAAGGCGCAAGCCGCCGGACTGATCGAGGTTGGCGTCCACTATCTGCGCAACTGGGCCGAGGGGCGTCACCAGGTTACCGACGATACCCCCTGCGGCGGTGGCGACGGCATGGTCATGAAGGTCGAGCCGATTGCCCGCGCCCTGGTTGAACTGCGTGATCGGAACCCGAAGGCGCGGGTGCTGCTGATGTCACCCCAGGGGCGGACCTTCCGTCAGGCCGATGCGGTGCGTCTGAGTCGAGAGCCGGGGCTGATCTTTGTCTGTGGCCGCTACGAGGGGTTCGACGAACGGGTGCGCACCCTGGTCGACGAGGAATTGTCCCTCGGCGACTTCATCCTGACCGGCGGCGAACCGGCGGCTCTGACCATGATCGACGCCATCGCCCGCCTGCTGCCGGGGGTGCTCGGCGCCGCCGGCAGTGCCGAACACGACAGTTTCAGCGACGGCCTGCTCGAATACCCGCAGTACACCCGCCCGGTCGATTTCGCGGGGATGCGCGTCCCCGACGTGCTCCTTTCCGGCAACCACAAAGCGGTCGCCGAGTGGCGCCGCCGCGAGCAGTTGCGCCGCACCTTGCAACGTCGCCCTGATTTGCTGGAACACGCTTCGCTGAGCAAGGCCGATTTGAAAATGCTGGAAGAATTGCGGCGGGAGTTGGAAGTTGGGGGATAGTCTGGGGTGGCGGGGGGGGGGGGG
>JAMPXI010000057.1 GCA_023701265.1 Desulfuromonadales bacterium
ACCAGTTCGGGGACGTCGGGATTTTTCTTCTGCGGCATGATCGATGAGCCGGTGCAGAAGCCGTCGGAGAGATCGATGAAGGCGAAGTCGGCGCTCGACCACAGCACCAGTTCCTCGGCCAGGCGCGACAGATGCATCATCAGGATCGCCGCAAAGCCACAGAACTCGATGGCGAAGTCGCGGTCGGAGACCGAGTCGAGGCTGTTGCGGGTGACCCCGCTGAAGCCAAGCTGCCCGGCGACCCACTCGCGGTCGATGGGAAAGGTCGTGCCGGCCAGGGCCCCGGCGCCGAGCGGCAGAATGTTGAGCCGGGCGCGCAGGTCAACCAGCCGGCTGGTGTCGCGGGCGAACATCTCGACATAGGCGAGCATGTGATGGCTGAACAGGATCGGCTGGGCGGTCTGCAGGTGGGTGTACCCCGGCATGATCACGTCGAGGTGATTTTCCGCCTGGCCGAGCAACGCCTGTTGCAGCTTCGCCAACGCCGTGCGGATGGCATCGACCTCGTCGCGCAGGTAGAGGCGCACGTCGACGGCCACTTGGTCGTTGCGCGACCGGGCGGTGTGCAGTTTGCCGCCGACCGGGCCGATCTTCTCGATCAGCCGCGCCTCGATATTCATGTGGATGTCCTCGCGGGCGATGGAAAACTCGAATTCGCCGCGCTCGATCTCGGCGAGGATCTCGCGCAGGCCGGTGACGATGGTGTCGGCCTCGTCATCGCTGATGATCGCCTGTTTCGCCAGCATCCGGCAGTGAGCGACGGAGCCCTGGATGTCGTAGCGGTAGAGGCGCTGGTCGAACTGGATCGAGGCGGTGAATTCCTCGACGAACTTGTCGGTCGGCTGGGAGAAGCGTCCTCCCCAGAGTTTTTCAGTCATGATGCGGCAGATCCTTCCCGGTCGGTTCGGCGGCGTCGCGCTGGCGGACCGCCTGGAAATCATGACCGGCGGCGGTCAGGCTGGGCGACAGATCGCCAAGGCGGGTCCAGCCGGTGCCATCCGGTCGATAGATGGAGTGAATTTTCAGGGGATAACGAGTGGTGCGCGGATCGAGTTCATGAAAGAGCGGCAGATTGAAATAGCACAGGCGCGTTTCTGTGCCGAGGCGCAGCCGGCAGACCGGCAGACCGTCAAAATCGTCGGTGCGGAACTCGCCGGTTTCGGCCGCTGCCAGTTTGTGGCTGCGGTGCAGGATCACCATCGAGTGGCCGAAACTGGCGTCGGGGTGGTCGCCGAAGCCGGTGGTCTCGCCCGAGCTGTTGCAGAAGACCGTGGTCGTCTCGCGCACTCCCGGGGTATAGGCCAGATATTCGCCGTAAAAGCCGTTGACCACGTCGCGAAACGCGCGGTGCTCGGGCTTGGGATTGCATTCCAGCACGCAGAGCAGGTCGAGGCGTTGGCGGGTCTGGTAGAAGAGCTGGTTGGCCCGTTCGATGATGGTACTGATGTTCGACTGGTAAAGGTCGCGATAGACGTAGTCGAGGCAGATCACCGGCATGAAATTGAAACCGGTCGGCGCACAGCGGAACAGCGGAAAGACCTTGCCGCGATAGAGATCATGGTAAGGGTCGATCGTCTCCTCGCCGAAGAACGGATGGCTTTTGGCCTGGAAGAAGACCCGCAGGGTCCCGTCCGCTTCCTTGACCGCGGTGACGCAGCAGTTGACCGGCACCCCCTCGATGTCGCTGGCCGTGACATCGTCCTGGACGCTGGCCAGGACTTCGGCGTTATCGGCCGCATGCTGACGGAGCAGGGCCAGGTAGGTACGCAGCTTGATATGCTCGATGCCGAAGATGGTGACGGTGTTGGTTCGAAATCGCGTGCGGATGACATCGAGCATCTCGTCGAGATGCACGAACGGCAGGCATGCCTCGGGGAAGACCAGGAAGTGCAGCTTGCGCAGATTTCCCTCGGCCGCTGCGACCAGATCGAGGATCGAGCGGATCTGCGCCCATTTCGGTTCGGGATCGATCAACCGGCAGGCCGTGTCGCCCTCCCCCAGGCGGTTGGGAATCTGGCAGACCAGGCAGTGCAGGTGATGCCCGGGGTGGTATTCGATCGTTAGTGGCTTGTCGACGATGCGGAACATGGACGCGCGCCTTACGGAGTGCCGGTGGCCCGCACCCGGTCGGCCAGTTCGTCGGCCGGCTGGCCGGGATCGACCAGGCAGTCGGGGAAGAGCCGTGCCAGCACATGGCGAGTGCCCGGGGTCATGCTGTAGCGGGACAGCTCCGTCGCCGGGACCCAGCGGGCCTCGGTGACCTCGGCGCCGTTCGGGCTCAGTTCACGGCCAAGGGGGAGGGCCCGGAAGTAGAGGATCACATAGTGGTCGTTCCTGGGGCCGATGCCGACATGCTCGTAGACGTCGATCAGCCCGTCGACCTGCACTTCCAGTCCGACCTCCTCGCGCACCTCGCGGCGCAGCGCCGCAAGCAGCTGCTCGCCGTGGTCGATCTTCCCTCCCGGCATGACCCACTGGCCGCAGAACGGCTCGATGCAGCGCCGGGTCAGAAGAACGTGGTCGCCTTCATCGACGATGCAGGCGACCACCGAGGTTTTGATGTGCGGTTTGGTGAATGCCATTGGGTTCCGTAGGGGCAGGGCTTGCCCTGCCCAGGGCGCAGCAAGCCGCGCCCCTACAGTCCTATTATTTTTTCGGGGCGGTTTTCTTCACCGTCGTTTTCGCCGGTTTGGCCGCCGCCTTGACGACCTTGACCTTCCCCTTTTTCAGATTCTCGCGCTGGATGGCGGCGATGCGCATGCGCAGGGCGTTGAGCTTGATGAACCCTTCGGCGTCGGCCTGGTTGTAGACCTGGTCGGCCTCGAAGGTGGCGAAGTCGACATTGAACAGGCTGTCGGTGGCCGAATCGCGGCCGACCACCCGGGCGTGCCCCTTGTACAGCTTGATGCGGGCCTTGCCGTTGACGGTCTGCTGCGAGGCATCGATCAGCGTCTGCAGGACCAGTCGCTCCGGGGAGAACCAGTAGCCGTTGTAGATCATCTCCGAGTAGCGGGTCACCAGCGAATCGCGCAGGTGCATGACCTCGCGGTCCATGGTGATCGACTCGACACCGCGATGGGCTTCCTCGAGGATGGTGCCGCCCGGGGTCTCGTAGACGCCGCGCGATTTCATGCCGACGTAGCGGTTTTCCAGCAGGTCGACGCGGCCGATGCCGTGCTTGCCGCCGAGTTCATTCAATTTCGCCAGCAGTTTGGCCGGGGAGAGGCGCTTGCCGTTGACCGCCACCGCGTCGCCCTTCTCGAACTCGATCTCGACGTATTCCGGCTGATCCGGGGCGTCTTCGGGGCGCTTGGTCAGCACGTACATCTCCTCGGGGGCCTCGGCCCAGGGGTTCTCGAGGATTGCCCCCTCGAAGGAGATGTGCAGCAGGTTGCGATCACTGCTCCACGGGAAGCGCTTGCTGGTCGGGACCGGAATGCCGTGCTTCTTGGCGTAGTTTTCGAGGTCGGTGCGGCTCTTGAAATCCCAGTCGCGCCACGGGGCGATAACCTTGATCGCCGGGTCGAAGTGGTAGTAGGCCAGCTCGAAGCGCACCTGGTCGTTCCCCTTGCCGGTGGCGCCGTGGGAGACGGCGTCGGCCCCTTCCTTTTTGGCGATCTCCATCTGCGCCTTGGCGATCAGCGGCCGGGCGATGGAGGTGCCGAGGAAGTAGCGCCCCTCGTAGATGGCGTTGGCGCGGAACATCGGGAAGACGAAGTCGCGGGTGAACTCCTCGCGCAGGTCGACGATGATCCCCTTGCTGGCGCCGGTGGCCTTCGCCTTGGCCGGGATATGGTCGAGTTCCTCCCCCTGGCCGAGGTCGGCGGAGTAGGCGATCACTTCGGCGTCGTACACTTCGGTGAGCCACTTGAGGATGATCGAGGTGTCCAGCCCGCCGGAGTAGGCGAGGACGATCTTTTTGACGGAACTTTTTTGGGCCATGGGGTGTGCTCCTTTGTTAATGAAATTTTCTGGATATATTGTTGTAGGGGCGCGGTTGCCGCGCCCTGGGCGGGGAAACCCCGCCCCTACGTATAATAACGGTTTGTCACAGTTTGATCACGTATGTTCCCGCAATCCGGTCATGCAGCCCCTGCTTCTGCTGGTCGAAGGCGACCATCAGATAACCGATGCACAGGATCAGTGCGGAGACGAACTTGCCGACAATCTCGCGCAGAAAAGCCCGCCCGTAACTCATGGGCGTGCCGTCAGTGCGTACCACCTGGATGCGCAGAGCCATTTTCCCGGGAGTCTGCCCGTTGTATCCGGTGAAAAAGACGTAGTAGGTCACGCTGACGGCCATACTGCACAGCCAGGTAATGGCAAGCATGGCAAAGGTTTCACCCCCCTCGAAGTCGCCGGCCGCCCCGCCGGCAATGCCGAGGACCAGGCCAATGACAAACTGAACCGCGCCGAGGAGCAGCGTGTCGATCATGCAGGCGACGAAGCGGAGCCAGAAGCCGGCCTTGGGCAGTTCCGCCGGGCCGGCGGCCGCCGTATAGGCGGCGCGCCCCGGAAAAGCAGCCTCGCTCTGGGGTGGCGGAGGAGGTGCTTGCTCACGCGCTTCGTGGCGTGCCGCCCATTTGGCGTAGATGACGCCGCAACCGCTGCAGGCTTCGCCGGCCGGCTGTTTCAGCCCGCAGGCCGGGCAGGCGACCAGGTCCGGCGCCGCGGCGGCGGCTGCCGGGACGGGGTCAACAGTGAAATCGGCATCGAAAGCGCTGGCCGCTGCTGCTGCGGTCTTGTCGAAGCTGAATCCCTGCTGGCACTTGGGACAGGTGACTTTCACCGGACGGTCGGGGATCTGTGCGTCCGGCACTTCGCGGGCAAAGCTGCAATGCGGGCAAGTGATCTTCATTTCCCCCCCATCAGCGTCGCCATGATCGCCTTCTGCACGTGCAGGCGATTTTCGGCTTCGTCGTAGATGACAGAATGGCTGCTTTCCATGACCTCGTCGGTAATCTCTTCGTCGCGGTGAGCCGGCAGGCAGTGCATGACGATGCACTCCGGAGCGGCTGCGCGCACCACGTCCATGTTGATCTGGAACCCCTGGAAGGCTTTTTCACGCGCCTGCTGCTCGGCTTCCTGCCCCATGCTCGCCCAGACATCGGTATTGAGCACGTCGGCCCCGCGGGCGGCTGCCATGATGTCGTTGGTGTAGAGAACGCGGGCACCCATGCGCGCGGCCCGCTCGCGCACGCCCGCATCGGGCTCGTATCCTTGCGGGGTGGCGACATGCAGCTCGAAGCCGAGCACCGCGGCGGCGTTGATCCAGCTGTTGGCCATGTTGTTGCCGTCACCGATCCAGCAGAAACACAAACCTTCGTAGCCCCCCTTGTGCTCGATGACGGTCAGAAGATCGGCCATCACCTGGCAGGGGTGGTAGCTGTCGGTAAGGCCGTTGATCACCGGCACGTCGCAGTAGCTGGCGAACTCTTCGACGATCTGTTGCGAGAAGGTGCGAATCATCACCCCGTCGACGTAGCGGGCCAGACAGCGGGCGGTGTCCTTGATCGGCTCGCCGCGGCCCATCTGGGTATTCCCCGGGGCGAGGAACAGGGCGTGGCCGCCCAGATGCACCATGCCGGCCTCGAAGGAAACCCGGGTGCGGGTCGAACTCTTCTCGAAGATCATCCCCAGCGTCTTGCCGGCCAACAGCCGGTGCGGCTCGCCGCGTTTGTGTCGAGCCTTGAGGTCACGGGCCAAGGCGAAAAGCGCATCGAGGTCGGCGCGCGCCCAGTCGGTAAGACAAAGAAAGTCCTTGTTCACAAGCCTTGCTCCTTGCTGCAGGATGCCGCAGCCAGGCGCTGTTGCGCCGCGGCGTAATAGTCGGGGTCAAGCTCCATGCCGACGAAGCGCCGGCCCAGGCCCAGGGCGGCAACCCCGGTGGAACCGACCCCCATGAACGGGTCGAGGACCAGGTCGCCGGGTTGGCTGGCAATGCCGATCAGATGGCGGAGCAGCTTCACCGGCTTCTGCGCCGGATGCTTCGGCGCCTTGACCCGTTCGGGGCCCATGCAGATCGGGCTCTCGAAGAAGTTGTGCATGTCGCGCTGCCGGCCGAAGTTCCAGGTGTGGCCCTTGTTCCACATGCAGACGATCAGCTCACAGCTGTTGAGAAACCCCTGTCGGCGGATCTTCGGTACCGGGTTGCTTTTGTGCCAGACAACGAACTGGAACGTGTTGAACAGCGGATCAAAAACCTCGTGCCAGCGCCCCAGCAGGTTGTAGGAGCAGAAGGCGAAAAGGTTGCCGGTTGGCTTCAGAATCCGCAGAAACTCGTCCCGGTACTCCGCCGGATCGAACTCCCGGTCCCACGCGGCGAGGTCGTTGTTGATCGCCCCCCGCCATTTGAAGCTCATGTTCCCCGTCGAGTACGGGCTCAGATTGTAGGGCGGATCGGTCAGCAGCAGATCGACCGAGTTGTCCGGCAGCCGACGCAGCAGGTCGTGGCAGTCTCCCTGCTGAAGCATGAGCCGGTCGCCGTCCATGCCGCGCCTGCGTCAACCCCCGGCCGCCGCCAGCAACTCGTCGAGGATGGCGACCGCCTCGTCGATTTCCCCTTCCGTCACCACCAGCGGGGGCACGAAGCGCAGCACCGTATCATGGGTGACGTTCAGCAGCAGCCCGCGGGTGTGCCCCTGTTTGACAATTTCGCCGCCGGGGATGCTCAGTCCCATGCCGACCATCAGGCCGATGCCGCGCACATCCTGAACAAGGGCATGCTTCGCCTTCAGTCCTTCCAACTTCCTGACCAGGTAGGTCCCCATGGTTTGCGCGCGCTCCAGCAGCCCCTCGTCGAACAGGGCGTTGACGGCCGCCAGCGCCGCCGCGGTCATCAGCGGGTTGCCGCCGAAGGTCGAGCCGTGGGTGCCCGGCGAGAAGGCTTCCGCATACTTTTCACGGGCCAGCATGGCGCCGATTGGCGCGCCGCCGGCCAGCGCCTTGGCCAGGGTCATGATGTCCGGCTCGATGCCGAAATGCTCGTGGGCGAAGAGCTTGCCGGTCCGCCCCAGGCCGGTCTGGACCTCATCGAGGATCAACAACAGCTGGTGGCGGTCGCAGATCGCGCGCACCGCCTGCAGATAGCCGGGAGCGGGAACGTTGACGCCGCCTTCCCCCTGGATCGGTTCGAGCATCACCGCGCAGGTCTGGGGCGTGACGGCCGCCTCGATGGCCGCGGCGTCGTTGAACGGCACGTGGACGAAGCCGTGCAGCAGCGGATCGAAGAAGCGCTGAACCTTCTCCTGGCCGGTGGCCGAAACGGTGGCCATGGTCCGGCCGTGGAACGATTCGGCGGCGGTGATGATCGAGTAGCGCTCCGGGCCGAAGGTTTCCCGGCTGTACTTGCGCGCCAGTTTGATCGCCGCCTCGTTGGCCTCGGCCCCCGAGTTGCAGAAAAACGCCCGGGCGGCGAAGGAGCGGCTGCACAAAAGTTCGGCCAGCTCGATCTGGCTGGGGATGTGGTAGTAGTTGGAGCAGTGGATCAGGCGCGCGGCCTGTTCCTGAATCGCCTTGACCACCTTCGGGTGGCAGTGTCCCAGGTTATTCACCGCCACCCCGGCGAGGAAGTCGAGATACATCTTGCCGTCGGCATCCCAGACCCGGCAGCCCTCGCCGCGCACCGGCACGATCGGATAGCGGCCGTAGGTCTTCATGATGACCCGGTCGGCCCGCGCGATCCACTGTTCAGAGCTTGTCACTGGCGTCTCCATCTATTTGGTAATCTCTGTTCCCACGCCCCGGTCGGTGAAGATCTCCAGCAGCACCGCGTGCTCGACCCGGCCATCGATGATGTGGGCCTTCTTCACCCCGTCGCTCAGGGCGTCGGCACAGCATTCGACCTTGGGGATCATGCCGCCGGTGATCGCTTCCTCGCTGATCAGCCGGTGCATTTCGGAAACGGCAATGCTCGGCAGCAGCTGCTTGTCGCGGTCGAGCACGCCGGGGGTGTCGGTCAAAAGGATCAGCTTTTCGGCGTTGAGTGACGCCGCCACCCGCCCGGCCACCAGGTCGGCGTTGATGTTGTAGCACTCCCCTTGCGGGCCGACCCCGACCGGAGCGATCACCGGCAGATAACCGCCGTCCTTGAGCGTCTTGAGCAGGTCGGTGTTGACCCGCACCACGTCGCCGACGAAGCCGATGTCGATCTGCTCGACCGTGCCGTTTTCCTGGCGCAGCTCCTGAAGCAGCTTTTTCGACAGGAGCAGAGTGCCGTCCTTGCCGGAGAGACCCACCGCTTTGCCGCCGTGCTGGTTGAGATAGCCGACCACTTCCTTGTTGACCTGGCCGACCAGCACCATCTCCACCACGCTCATGGTGTCGGCATCGGTGACCCGCATGCCGCGCACGAACTGCGAGACGATCCCGTAACGCTTGAGGGTCTCGTTGATCTGCGGCCCACCGCCGTGGACGATGACCGTGTTGATCCCCAACGACTTGAGGAGGATCACATCCAGGGCGAAGCTCTCCTTCAGGCGTTCGTCGGCCATGGCATGGCCGCCGTACTTGATGACGAAAGTCTTGCCGGCAAAGCGCTGGATATACGGGAGCGCTTCCATCAAGACCTTGGCTTTGCTGATCAATTCCTGCATGGCAGTGGCCTCACATCCTTTTCCCAAGCACCGAAAATGCCAATAAATATATCACGGTCCATCCGGTGTACCAAGCAAAACGGAGGATTGATCTGTCGTCCCTGTCGGGAAACAGCTCCGCGGAAATGATACTCAGTTGGACAGGGATCGACGCGGGAGAGTGATGGTGACTGTGGTGCCGACATCCAGGAGGCTCTCCAGGGTCATTGCTCCGCCGTGATCCTGGACAAACTGGCGAGCGTAAAACAAGCCAAGGCCGAAGCCGCGCACCTGGCCGGCATGAGTCGGATCGATCTGGTAAAACTTTTCAAAGACGCGCGGCAGTTCCTCGGCAGGAATGCCGATGCCGGTGTCCCTGATTACCAGCTGCAGTTCATCGTCGAGGATCTCCCCGGAGAGGATGACCTGTCCGCCGCGCGGCGTGAACTTGATGGCGTTGTCGAGCAGGGCGCTGATGGCAAAAGCCATCCGCCGCCGATCGAGAGCCAGTCGCGGCCAGACTCCCTGCAGGGTGTTGATCAGGGAAACCCCTCTTTCTGCCGCCGCCTGGCGCTTCTCCGCCAGAGTGGTCAGGGCGATTTCCCGCAGGTCGGCCCAGGCGAGTTTTGGCTTTTGCTCCTGGAGGATCACGGTGCTGTAGGTGAGGAGATCTTGGATAAGGTAGGCAAGGTAGTCAGCTTCTTCACGCATGGCGACGACCGCCGCGGGAAATTCCGGCGAGTCGGTGGCGACCGCGCCGCTGGCCAGGTTCTGGATGAACAGTGAAAGGACCGTGGTCGGCGTGCGCAACTTGTGGGAGATCAGTCCGAGGAATTCGGCCTTGAGGCGGTCAAGGCGCTTGATCTGCTGGAGTTCCTGGCGGAGCAGACGTTTTTCCAGGGCTTTGTCGATGGTGCTTTTGAGCTGCAGGAGGTTGAGCGGTTTCTGGATAAAGTCGTCGGCGTCGGCCTTCAGCGCCCGGAGAATGATCTCCTTGTCGGCATAACCGGTCATGATGATGACCAGTTGATCAGGGTCACGCTCCTTGATCTGCATCAGCAGGTCGAGGCCGTTCATGACCGGCATCATGACGTCGACCAGAATCAGGTCAAAACACTCGTGATCCAGAAGCTCGAGCGCCCCCCGGCCGTTCTCGGCCTCCACGACCCGGTAGTCACTCAAGGCCTTGGCGCAGAGGTTGCGGATAACCTCCTCGTCATCGACCACCAGAATGGCGGGAAGTTCCGGGCCCTGAAGCGATTGTGATTGACCGAGCAACTCGATGCGCACGGTTTTCTCGCTTATGGCGGGATGAAGCACCCCGCGGCAAGGAAGACGGTTAGTTGGCCAAGGCGGCGGCGATCAATGCTTCAGCTTTGGCCAGGGCGGCATCGAGCCGCTCCGGCTGGGTGCCGCCGGCCTGCGCCAGGTCGGGACGGCCGCCACCGCGGCCTCCAACTTCGGCGGCCATTGCCGCCACCAGGTCGCCGGCGCGCAAACGGTCGGTCAGGTCCTTGGTCACGGCCACCAGCAGATTGGCCTTGCCGTCGAAGGGACAGCCGATCGCCACGACGCCTGACCCAAGTTTATCACGCAAACGGTCGGCCATCTCGCGCAGCCCCTTGCCGTCGGCCGGTGCCACTCCGGCGACCAGCACCTTGACCCCGCCGATCTCGCGGGTCCTGTCGAGAATGCTGTCGGCCTGGCCGGCCTGGGCCCGGCGCTCGATCGCCTCGACTTCGCGCTCCAGTTCCTTCTGGCGTTCGACCAGGCGCAGCAGCCGGTTTTCCAACTGGGTGCGGTCGCTCTTGACGAGGTTGGCCAACCGGTCGAGAGCTTCTTCCTGCTCCTGGACCAGAGCCACGGCCCGCTCGCCGGTGACGGCCTCGATGCGGCGCACGCCGGCGGCGATGCCGGTCTCCTGCACGATCTTGAACAGGCCGATGTCGCCGGCTGCGCCGACGTGAGTGCCGCCGCACAACTCCATGCTCACCTCGCCGACACGGACCACCCGAACCCGGTCGCCGTACTTCTCGCCGAACAGGGCGGTGGCGCCGCTCCCCATCGCCTCGGCCAGTTCCATCTCGCGGGAATCGACGGCGGCATTGGCCATGGTGAAGCGATTCACCAGCTGCTCGACGCGGCGGAGTTCCTCGGTGGTCATGGCGGCAAAATGGGTGAAATCGAAGCGCAGGCGCTCCGGTTCGACCAATGAACCAGCTTGCTTGACGTGGTTGCCGAGAACCTCCCTGAGCGCCGCCTGCAGCAGGTGGGTGGCCGTGTGGTTGCGCGCCGTGGCCAGACGATTTGGCGTGTCGACGTTGAGATCGACGGCCTCGCCGGTGCGCAGGGTGCCGCTCTCGACCCGGGTGCGGTGCACGATCAGGTCGGAGAAGGGCCGCAGGGTGTCGAGTACGACCAGGTGGGCGCTGCCGCTGGAAATAGTGCCGGTATCGCCGGCCTGCCCACCGGAGGCCCCGTAGAAGGGGGTAGCCTCGGTAATCACCTCGACCTGATCGCCGGTTTGAGCGCTGGTGACCGGGACACCGCCTGCAAGCAGGGTGGTGACCACCGAGTAGTCGCTGCACTTGCCGTAGCCGGTGAAACTGCTGCGCACCCCTTGAATATGGAGGTTCTTGTAGGCCTCGGCGATCCCCTCCTCGCCGGAGCCCTTCCAGTGCTCGCGCGACTGGGCGCGCTGGCGCTCCATGCACGCCTCGAAGCCGGCCTCGTCGATGGTGAAACCCTCGACCCGGACAATGTCGGCGGTCAGGTCGGTGGGGAAACCATAGGTGTCGTGGAGCTGAAACAGGGTCTCGCCGGGGATCACCGTCTGCTGCTGGGCCTTGAGACCGGTCACCGCCTCGTTGAGGATCGCCAGGCCGCGGTCGAGGGTTTCGGCAAAACGCTCCTCCTCGGCTCGGACCACCTTCTTGATGTACTCCTCGCGCTCGCCGAGTTCCGGGTAAGCCTCGCCCATGACGGCGCGCACCGCATCGACCACCCGGTAGAGGACCGGGTCGGCAAAGCCGAGCATCTTGGCGTGACGGGCGGCGCGGCGCATGATGCGGCGCAGCACGTAGCCGCGCCCCTCGTTGCTGGGCAGGGCGCCGTCGCAGATCAGGAAGGTGATGGCGCGGATATGATCGGCGATGACCCGCATCGAGACATCGTCCTTGTCATTGTCGCGATAGCGTTTGCCGGAGAGTTTTTCCACGAAGCGGATGATCCCCTGCAGCAGGTCGGTGTCGTAGTTGGAGGTCATCCCCTGCATCACCGTGGTGATCCGCTCCAACCCCATGCCGGTGTCGACGGCCGGTTTGGGCAGGGGCACAAGTCGGCCGTCGGGCTGACGGTCGAACTGCATGAAGACGTTGTTCCAGATCTCCATGTAGCGGTCGCAGTCGCAGCCGACCGTGCAATTCGGACTGCCGCAGCCGACCTCCGGGCCATTATCGTAGAAAATTTCGGTGCACGGCCCGCACGGGCCGGTATCGCCCATCGACCAGAAGTTGTCCTTCTCACCGAAGCGGAAGATGCGCTCGCGCGGTACCCCCTCCTGCTGGTGCCAGATGTCGGCGGCCTCGTCATCGTCAGTATAGACCGAGACGTACAGGCGGCTCTTGTCGAGCCCCATCTCCACGGTCAGGAACTCCCAGGCGAAGGCGATCGCCTCTTTCTTGAAGTAGTCGCCGAAGGAGAAGTTGCCGAGCATTTCGAAGAAGGTGTGATGCCGCGCGGTGCGGCCGACGTTCTCCAGGTCGTTGTGCTTGCCGCCGGCACGTACGCACTTCTGTGACGATGCCGCCCGGTAGTAGCCGCGATCTTCCATGCCGAGGAAGCAGTCCTTGAACTGGTTCATCCCGGCGTTGGCGAAGAGCAGGGTCGGATCGTTGTGCGGGATCAGTGACGAGGAGGCGACGACGACGTGGCCGCGTTGGGCGAAGTAGTCGAGGAAGCGCTGGCGAATCTGGCTGCCGGTCAGTTTGGCGTGGGTCATGGATCGGTCCGTTTCAGTTCAATCAGGATGCGGTCGAGAGGAAAACCCCGGCGCTGCAAAAAAAACACCACCCGACGGCGTTCCCGTTCATCGGCGGCGGCATAGTCGAAGGTTGCGAAGCGCCGGGCGATCAGCTCGCGCAAGGCGTCCTCTTCCCTCCCGGCGGCACGGTGCTCGGTCACCGCCGTGCGGATCAATTCCTCGGGGAGGCCGCGCCTCCTCAATTCCTGCAGCAAGCGCGGCCCGGCGGCACGCCCGGTGGTCAGCAGTGCCCTGGTGAGACGTTCAACGTGACGGGCGTCGTCGAGGTAACCAAGATCGAGGCAGCGGGCGATGGTCTGCTCGACCGCTTCGCCGGGAAACCCTTTCATCAACAGGCGCTGCCGCAACTCGGCGGTGCCGTAGTCCCGGCGCGTCAGCGAGCGCAGGGCGCTAGCCCAAGGGTCGCCGCCTTTCTGGCTATTCTTCTTTCGAACCACCGCCCATTTTCTCGAAAGCGTCCCAGGAAAGGTCGGAAGTCGACGACACCCCGGAGATCTTGAGTTTGAAGTCGTCGGGATTCGACGCCTGACGCATCGCTTCCTCGAAAGAGATCAGCTTGCCCTTCAGCAGCATCATCAGCGACTGGTCGAAAGACTGCATGCCATAGGCTTCATAACCCTGCTGAATCGCATCAGGAATCTGCTTGGTCTGGTCCTTGTCGTCGATCAGCTGACGCACGCGCGCGGTGGCCACCATGATCTCGACGGCCGGCACGCGCCCCTTGCCGTCGGCACGCGGCACCAGGCGCTGGGAGATGACCCCCTTGAGCACGGCGGCCAACTGGATGCGGATCTGTCGCTGCTGGAACGGCGGGAAGACCGAGATGATGCGGTTGATCGTCTCCGCGGCATCGACGGTATGCAGGGTGGAGAGCACCAGGTGGCCGGTTTCGGCGGCGGTCAGGGCGGTTTCAATCGTCTCGTGATCGCGCATCTCGCCGACCAGGATGACGTCCGGGTCCTGACGCAGGGCGCTTTTCAGGGCGACCTGGAAGCCCATGGTGTCGGAGCCGACCTCGCGCTGGTTGATAATGCTCTTCTTGTCGCGGTGCAGGAACTCGATCGGATCCTCGATGGTGACGATGTGGGTTTTGCGGTTGGCGTTGATGTAGTCGATGACGGCTGCCAAGGTGGTCGATTTCCCCGAACCGGTGGCCCCGGTGACCAGGATCAGGCCGCGGCCGGCCATGCACAGCTTTTTGATGACCGGTGGCAGCAACAGGTCGTCGATCCCCTTGATGTCAAAGGGGATGGCACGGAACACCAGCGAGATCGAGCCGCGTTGGGAGAAAGCGTTGACACGGAAGCGCCCGAGCCCCGGAACCCCGTAGGCCAGGTCGACCTCGCGCGCCTTGGCGAAACGCTCGCGCTGCAGCTCGTTCATGATCTGATCGCAGAAACCCTCGGCGAATTCCGGCGTGATGCGCGGCGCATTGGGCAAGGGGCGCAAGGTGCCATCGATCCGGTAGATCGGCGGCAGGCCGACCTTGAGATGGATATCGGAAGCGTTACCCTTCAGGCCAACAGCGAGGATCTCGTTCAGGTCCATAAAATTACTCCTTCAAGGCGGGGCGTGCAGTCAATCCGTAATGGGCGAGGACCTTGGCTTCGATTTCCCGGGCCATCCCGGCGTTGTCGACCAGGTACTGCTTGGCGTTTTCGCGCCCCTGGCCAAGCCGCTCGCCGCCGTAGGAGAACCAGGAGCCGCTTTTTTCAACGAGCTTGCTGGCCACGCCGAGGTCGATCAGGTCGCCTTCCCAGGAGATGCCGGCGCCGTACATGATGTCGAATTCGGCCTCCTTGAACGGCGGGGCAACCTTGTTCTTGACAACTTTGACCCGGGTACGGCTGCCGATGGTTTCCTCCCCCTGCTTGAGGGCGGCGATGCGGCGAATATCCATGCGTACCGACGCGTAGAATTTGAGGGCATTGCCGCCGGTGGTGGTTTCCGGGTTGCCGAACATCACGCCGATCTTCATGCGGATCTGGTTGATGAAGATCACGCAGCAGTTCGATTTGCTGATGGTTGCGGTCAGTTTGCGCAGTGCCTGCGACATCAGCCGGGCCTGCAGTCCCATGTGCGAATCGCCCATCTCGCCTTCGATCTCGGCTTTCGGCACCAGGGCCGCCACGGAGTCGACCACCAGCACGTCGATGGCGCCGCTGCGCACCAGCGTCTCGGTGATCTCCAGGGCCTGCTCGCCGGTGTCCGGCTGGGAGATCAGCAGGTCGTCGGTCTTGACGCCGAGTTTCCGGGCATACTGGACATCGAGGGCGTGCTCGGCGTCGACGAAGGCGGAGACTCCTCCCCCCTTCTGGGCCTGGGCGATGATGTGCAGCGCCAGGGTCGTCTTCCCCGACGATTCGGGGCCGTAGATCTCGATGATGCGTCCGCGCGGCACGCCGCCGACGCCCAGGGCGATGTCGAGGCTCAAGGCGCCGGTGGAGATGGTCTGCACGTCCGGCAGGACGGCATCTTCGCCGAGGCGCATGATGCTCCCCTTGCCGAACTGCTTCTCGATCTGGCCCATCGCCAGTTCTATGGCCCGGTTGCGGTCGTTGTCAGTCATAAAGTCTTCCCTCCGTCATAGATATTCGATCGTTCAGTTGATCGTCCCTTCAAGCGGGACGGTGAATAGCGGAATGTGCCTGGCGCCTCCCGGCAGCAGGCGGCTCTCGAAGAGCACCAGCTGCCCGATTGGCAGGCGGCCGATCCTGCGTTCGGCCTGGCCGGCCAGCAGTTCGCCCAAATTCGGGGCGTGTTCGCGGAACCGGCCTATAGTCAGGTGCGGCGCAAAGGCGCGAGCCTCTGCAGGGAAGCCGCGTCGACCCACTTCCTCAAGGCAGGCATGCTGCAGACTGCGCAATGACTCTTCCGGGGTCAACCCCAGCCAGACAACCCGGGGACGACGGCGGTCGGGAAAGGCGCCGAGCCCCAGAACATCAACCTGAAACGCCTTTTCGCGAAGTTTAACCGATAGCATAGAAGCGCGGATCTTTTCAAGCTCATCAACACGGATATCGCCGAAGAAATGCAGGGTCAGATGGACGGTGTCCGGGCGGGTCCAACGGATTCCCGGCAGAGCCCCGGATAACTCGGTCTGCAGCGAGGCAATATCCTGCTGCAGAGCCGGAGGGAGGGGGACGGCCAGAAACGCTCTAGCCGTTGCCACCGATAGTCCCCGGTGTCTGCAGCGGCAGGAGCATGCAGAAACTGCTCCCCAGTGACGGGCCGGCGCTTTCTGCCCAGAGAATTCCGTCGTGGGCGACAATCAGGCCGCGGGCGAGGGTCAGGCCGATGCCGACGCCTTTCCCGCCGAACCGGTCCCGCGAGGTGGAATGGCTGGCGATGTCGCCGCCGGCGTAGAACTTGTCGAAGATCCGTTCTTCCTCGCCGGGGGCGAGCCCGATGCCGCTGTCGTGAATGCAGATATGCAGATAGCTGGCAGCGCGGGGCACAGTGAAAAATGTGGTCGAAAAGCGGCTGAGACGCTCAGCCATGACCTCGATTTCGCCAGCGCTGCGCTGGGTGGCGTCAAGGCGGATCCACCCGCCCTCGGGGGTGAATTTGACGGCATTTTCCAGCAGGCGTCCCAGGGCGCGCCGCAAGTGGTGGGCATCACCGCGCACGATCATCTGCGCAGGAACGTCGCCGAGCGAACAGGTCAGCCGGCGCTGGGTACAAATCGGCTGAAAGTCGGAGACAAGTGTTTCAAACAGCGGCCGCGCGTCGAAATCCTCATGGGCCAGGTAGACCGAATTCGCCTCCATGCGGGCCGCTTCGAGCAGGTCGTCGACCAGATCGCGCAGCCGCCTGCTGCCATGCAGAATGGCTTCAAGCGCACACCGGCCGGCTTCGTCGAGATTATCGGCCGCTGTTTGCAGCAGTTCCGCACCCGACCAGATGACCGTCAGCGGCGTGCGCAGCTCGTGGGATGCCAGCGCCAGGAAGGTGCTTTTCATCTGTTCAAGGCTCTGCAGCATGCGGTTGTGCTGTTCGAGTTGCTGCAGGTTTTCCCGCAAGGCCGTGCGAGAACGCTCCAACTCCCGCAGGCTGGCCTGGTTGAGCCGGTTTTGCCATTGCAGTTCATCGAACAGCTCGGCGTTTTTCACCAGTGGCCCGACCTGCTGGCCGACGACCTGCAGCAGGCGCAGGTCGTTGCGGTTCAATACCCGGTAGCTGCGTTCGAACACGAACATGACACCGAGACAGGTCTCCTCGGCCACCAGCGGGACCGCCAGGAAGGCGCGCCAGCCGTCCCGGCCGGCCGCCGGGACGGCGCACCGGCGGTCTTTCTGCATGTCGACCGACATGCGGGGCCGGCCGCTGGCTGCCACTCCGCCGATCAGCCCCTCGCCGGGACGCAGGCGTTCGAGTACTGCGACCAGTTCGGGTGGAATGCCGCGATGGTAAGCCAGCTTCATCTCCCTGCCCTGATGGCGCAGCAGGAAGATGCCGCCGCCGGCGACGTTCAGGTTGCCGATCACCTGATCGAGGACCGTGGAAAGGAGCGAGGAGATTTCCTGTCCCTTGGCGAGCCGGCGGGCAATCTCGTTAAGCAGTTCCAGTTGCTGGTTGTAGCGGCGCAATTCGCTGGTCAGGTGCACGTTCGGGGTGACATCGTGAAAGCTGCCATGCACCACCCGTTGCTCGCCGAGCCAGCCGAGCCGGGCCTGGACGGCTCCGTAAAGCAGGCTGCCGTCCTTGCGGCGGAACTGCAGTTCCGGTTCCTTGCCCTCGCCGTCCCTGAGGATTCTGCGGACCAGTTTCAAAAAGCGGCGACGATGACGGCCGGGGAAGAGGACGCCGAGGCTGAGGTGGCGGACCTCGCCGCATGTGTAGCCAAGCATTTCCTCGGCGCGGTGGTTGACCTCGATCAGGTTGCCGTCATGCGGATCGACGAAGAACATGGCATCGCTGGCATGATGCAGAATCTGCTCATAGCGACGATTCGCGTCCGCGAGTTTCTGTTCCAGATCGCGGCCGGCGGCCTCTTCGGTGGCCAGGTGCTGCGCCAGTCTGGCCGCATGGCGCTGGCCACGCCAGACTGTTGCTGCCAGCAATGCCGTGCCACCGCCCAACAGGGCCGCTCCGGCCAGGGGGGCACTTATCACGGTCGCCGCCCCGGCAATGGCCAGGAGCATGGCAACTGCGAATATTGCCCTGGAAAGTTTCGGCCGTGGGTCATTTCGATGCATAG
>JAMPXI010000058.1 GCA_023701265.1 Desulfuromonadales bacterium
CTGTCCCAGCCCTCTTCGCCTTTTGCGGGGCCCATCCACTTGGGGCTCCGCGGCGGCCTGCAGGCTTCAGCGTTCTTCCGAACATGGATCATTCAGCATTCGGAACGCGCTTGACTATGCCCGCCAATTGCCAGCCCCCGTGCCGGCGCAGCCGGAGCCGGATGGATGAATGACGATCAGCAGGGCGAACTGTTTGAGCGTAGCGAGTTTTCGCCCTGCCGGCATTCATCTGTGCGGCGGAGGGTCCCCTGCGGAGCAGGGCAAGACGGCAGGGGATCCACGCCGTTTGATCCAAACTCTTCGGCGAGAAAAAGTTTGGTCGCCGTCCGGGCGCGGGAGCCCGGGACTTTGATGTTGGGCGAGCAAGGGGTCCGGGGAGGGGCGAGGGAGAGATTATTCCTCCAGCGGCACGGAATCGTCGTAAAGCGTTTCGGGCGCGATATCGATCTCGCCGGGCCAGACCACCGTGCCGTAATCGACCCGCACTCGCTCGAAAATCCCGGTGCTGGCAATCCGGTCCCACGGCTTTTGCGCAAGCAAAGGGCGCATATCGAAGCGACGCCGTTCGCCATTGGCAAAGAGCAATTCAAGCTGATAGCCGGGTTGCGGTTTGACCTTGACGACATCGACCAGCACTTTATCCCTCCCTTACTGAAGCGGCGCAATCCGGAACGGTTCCTCGCCGTTAACGGCAAGTTCCCAATCCGCCATCAATTCTTCCTGGTGAATCAGGATCCATGCCTGTACCAGCTTCAGCTGCTTCTGCGGCACTGAACCATCGAGAATCCTGCCGTCGTCTATGGCAATCGAGGCTTCGTCGCCTTGGTAGCGCACATGGATGTGCGGCACATGGTGCCGCAGGTTGTCACGAAAGAACATCAAGACCATGATACCGTAAAACATGCTGATGGTCGGCATGTTCACCCTCCTTTACTCATGACAGCATTCAATAAATAACGCACGATTCAAATCTATCCGAACCGGAAGCGGAATTCAATTCCTGTCGGAATAATTCATTCCGGGGTGCGCGTGCGGAGGTGCGGGCCCCGGCGGTTGAGCGTCACAGCATCCGGCACAGCTGCGCGCAGACGATCCCCAGCCAGGTGCCGACAATGTTGCCGAGGATGGCCAGCAGCAGGCCGACGGAGGCCAGTCCCGGATGATAGACTTCGGCCACCACCGGCGCCGAGGCGACCCCGCCGATGTTGGCCTGGCTGGCGGCGGCCACCAGGAACATCGGTGCCCGCAGCAGCTTTGCTCCCGCCAGCAGGATGACGGCATGGATCGCCACGACCAGCAACCCGGCGGCAATCAGCACCAGGGCCGAGCCGATGCTGGCCACCGAGGCCTTGGCGCCGATGGCGGTCAGCACGAAATAGAGCAGATCGTAGCCGGTCCGGGTGGCACCGGAACGCTCCAGGTGACGGACCGGTGAAAACGACAGCCCGATGCCGAGCAGGGAGACGATCATGATCGTCCAGGTATAGCTGCTGACCACATCCTTGATCTGCGGCAGTTCCCGGGCGAACAGGTGGGCAATGCCGCTCCCGGCACCCGCCACCAGCAGAGCGAGCACTATCCCCCCGACAGTCCGTTTGCCGCCGCTGGTGGCAAGGTGCGCCGCCGCCCGTTCACCGAGATGGTCGAGGATGCCGCGGTCGGCGCGATTCCAGCGGTCGAAGGCTCCCTGCAGTCCGACCATGGCGATCAGGATCCCCATCCACAGGTACGGCACCACCGTATCGACGATCACCATCGGCGCGAAGACCGCATCCGGCACCGCCAGCGCCTCCTTGACGGCGATCATGTTGGCGCTGCCGCCGGTCCAGGAGCCGGACAGAGCGCCGAACCCGGACCAGAACTCAGGGCCGATCAGCGGTTTGAACAGGACGAATGAGGTCACGGCACCGACGATGATCCCGGCGGCGCCGATGAAGAACATTGCCAGCGCCGTCGGCCCCAGCCGCAGGATCGCCCGCATATCCACCGGCAGCAGGAGCAGCACCAGGCTCGCCGGCAGCAGATACGTGGTGATCAGGCCGTACACCGGGCTTTTCGCGGTAATCAGTCCGCAGGTGGCGGCCAGCATCGGCAGGAAATAGATCCAGAACACTGCCGGCAGCAGCTCGAAATAGCGCCGGGTCCGCACATGGCGGGAGAGCCACAGCACCAGCGCTTCGATGGTGACGAGCACCAGGACGATGAGCAGGGGGTGGGTGATCACGGCCAGGGCGGCTCCACGCCGATGCCGGGGCCGACCGGCGAGCGGGCGATGGCCGCTGATGCGTCGGCGATGGCAAACGATACTGAAGTCATATGAGCAGGTTCTTGATTTTCATCTCTGGCGGACAAGCCTCTTTTCTCCCTGGCATGCCCGGACGTGCTACACTATCACAAATTGTTGTCGGGCCGGTATTCCAGCCTTGGCAGGGAAGGAGAGAAATCATGAGCAAGGGTCTGGACAAAAAGAAGTCGGATAAGAAAGAACCGGCCAAAACCATGAAGGAAAAGAAGGCCGACAAGAAGATCAAAAAGGCTGAAAAGAAGTAGGCACCCGGAGAACCCGCCGGGAACCGAAGAAAAGTCCCCCGGCCGGCCGGGACCGGACAGAGGTTGTGTTTTGGGAGAGTAACGCCTTGGCGGGATGCGGGGAGTAGCCCCCGCTATCCCTCCAGCTTCTTTTTCAGCAACTCATTCACCAAAGCCGGATTCGCCTTCCCCTTGCTGGCCTTCATCACCTGGCCGACGAAGAAGCCGAAAACCTTCTCGTTGCCGCCGCGGTACTGTTCGACCTGGGCGGCGCTGGCAGCGAGCACCTCGGCGACAATCTGCTCGATGGCGCCGCTGTCGGAGACCTGCACCAGCCCCTTCTCCTCGACGATCCGCGCCGGTTCATGGCCGGTCGCCCACATCTCGTCAAAGACGGTCTTGGCGATCTTGCCGGAGATCGTCCCCGCTTCGATCAATTTGAGCATGCCGGTCAAGAGCAGAGGCGTCACCGGACTCTCCGCGATGTTCACCCCGCCCTCGTTGAGCTTGCGGGTCAGTTCCCCCATCACCCAGTTGGCAATGCTCTTGGCCTGGCTGGGAAGCAGGGTCACGCACGCCTCGAAGTAGTCGGCCAGCGGGCGTTCGGCAGTGAGCACCTCGGCATCGTAGGCGCTTAAGCCCCAGTCGGCCTGGTAGCGCTGGCGGCGTGCCTCGGGGAGTTCCGGCAACTGCGCGCGCTCGGCCTCGATCCACGCCGCATCGATCTCCAACGGCACCAGATCGGGATCGGGGAAGTAGCGGTAGTCGTGGGCCTCCTCCTTGCTGCGCATCGAGCGGGTCATGCCGGTCTGGGCGTCGAACAGGCGGGTTTCCTGCACCACCTTGCCGCCGCTGTCGAGCAGATCGGCCTGGCGTTCGATTTCGTGCTCGATCGCCAGCTTGACGAAGCGGAAAGAGTTGACGTTCTTGATCTCGGCGCGGGTGCCGAACTGCTCCTGGCCGACCGGTCGCAACGAGACGTTGGCATCGCAGCGGAAGCTCCCCTCCTCGAGGTTGCCGTCGCACACCCCGAGGTAGACCACGATCTGGTGCAACTTCTTCAGGTAGGCCACCGCCTCGTCGGCCGAGCGCATATCCGGCTCGGACACGACTTCCAGCAGCGGCGTGCCGGCGCGGTTGAGGTCGACGAAAGAACTCTGGGCCGTTCCCGGCAACTCACCGTGCACCAGTTTGCCGGCATCCTCTTCCATGTGGATGCGGGTGATGCCGATCCGCTTGCTCCCCCATTCTCCCTCGATATCCAGCCAGCCGTGCTGGCAGACCGGCAGCTCGTACTGGGAGATCTGGTACCCTTTGGGGAGGTCCGGGTAGAAGTAATTCTTGCGGGCGAAGACCGACTGCGGCGCGATCGTGCAGTTGGTCGCCAGGCCGGTGCGGATGGCGTATTCCACGGCCTGGTAGTTGAGCACCGGCAGGGCGCCGGGGAGGGCGAGGCAGACCGGGCAGGTCTGCGAATTGGGCGTCTGGCCGAAGGCGGTCGAACAGCCGCAGAAGATCTTGGTTTTGGTGGTCAGCTGGACGTGGACTTCCAAGCCGATGACGACTTCGTAGTTCATGAAAACCTCGGGGATTCAGGCGTAGGGGCAAAGCAAGGGGTCATCTGCTTTGCCCTTGTTTCCGGGCGAAGCAGATGACCCCTTGCTTCGCCCCTACATAGATCAAATATCCGCTTTCCGCTTATGCCACTCCGTCGCCTGCTCAAAGGCGTAGGCCGCGCGCAGAATCTCGGCCTCGGCAAACGGCTTGCCGATCAGCTGCAGGCCGATCGGCAGGTCCGTCGCCGAGAAGCCGCAGGGGAGGCTCATGGCGCAGGTGCCGGCCAGGTTCACCGGAATCGTGAAGATGTCCGACAGGTACATCTGCAGCGGATCGGCGGCCTTCTCGCCGATCCGGAACGCCGGGGTCGGCGCCACCGGACCGAGCAGCACGTCGACTTTTTCGAAGGCGTCGAGGAAGTCCTGGCGGATCAGGGTGCGTACCTTCTGCGCCTTGAGGTAGTAGGCATCGTAGTAGCCTGACGACAGGGCATAGGTGCCGAGCATGATGCGTCGTTTCACCTCGCTGCCGAACCCCTCGTCGCGGCTGCAGCTGTAGGTCTCGATCAGGTTGCCTTGGGTCGCCGTGCGGTGGCCGAAGCGCACGCCATCGTAACGGGCCAGGTTGCTGGAGGCTTCGGCGGTGGCGATCAGGTAGTAGCAGGCGACCGCGTATTCCGTGTGCGGCAGGCTGACTTCGACGATCTCGGCACCAAGGGCGCGACAGGTGGCCACCGCCTGTTCCACGGCCTGGCGGACGTCGGCATCGAGTCCCTCGATGAAATACTCCCTGGGGAGGCCGATGCGCACCCCCTTGAGATCGGCAGTCAGGGCCGCGGCATAATCCGGTGCCGGCATGTCGACCGAAGTCGAATCGAGCGGGTCATAGCCGGCGATCGCCTGCAGCAGCAGCGCGCAGTCACGCACGTCGCGGGTTACCGGCCCGACCTGATCGAGGGACGAGGCGTAGGCGATCACCCCGTAACGCGACACCCGGCCGTAGGTCGGCTTCAGCCCGACCACCCCGCAGTGGGAGGCCGGCTGGCGAATCGAGCCGCCGGTGTCGGTGCCAAGGGCCGCCGGCGCCTGGCGCGCGGCGACACAGGCCGCGCTCCCCCCCGACGAGCCGCCGGGAACGCACGTGGTGTCCCAGGGGTTGTGCACTGCCCCGAAGGCGCTGTTCTCGTTGGAACTGCCCATGGCGAACTCGTCCATGTTGACCTTGCCGAGCAGCACCGCCCCTTGCGCCTTGAGTCGGGCAAAGGCGGTGGCGTCGTAAGGGGCGACGTAGTTGTCGAGAATTTTCGAGGCGCAGGTGGTGCGGACTCCGGCAGTATTGAAGATGTCCTTCATGGCCAGAGGGATGCCGGTCAGTGGTGCGGATTCGCCGGCGGCCAGGCGCCGGTCGGCGGCCGTCGCTTCCGCCAACGCCTGATCGGCACAGACCGTGATGAAGGCATTGATCGTGTCGTCGGTGGCGGCAATCCGTTCCACAAAGGCGCGGGTCGCCTCGACGGCGGTGAACTCGCGGCGATCCAACCCGGTCCGCAGTTCCTGCAGGGTCATCTCGAAAAGGGACATGTCGGCCTCTCTCATTCGATGACCCGCGGCACGCGGAAGCCGGCGGGATCGGGGGACGGAGCATTGACCAGGGCCTGCTCCGGGGTGAAGCCGGGACGCACCGCATCGGGGCGAAAGGCATTGGCCATCGGCACGGCATGGGCGGTAGGCGCAATGCCGTCGGTTTGCAGCCGGCTGAGCTGATCGACATAGGCCAGAATGGCATCCATGTCGCCGGTCAGGGCATCGAGCTCCGCCTCGTCAAGGGCCAGGCGGGCCAGGCGGGCAACGTGTTCCACTTCGCTACGGGAAATTTTCATCTCGAAAGTAAACCTCGCTACGGGAAATACGTCCAACAGACAAGCCAGAAAACTAGCACGCTGGCTTGGGGATGGCAAGCCCGAGGCACACTCCGGCAGTTGCGATTTCCCTCGCTTGTGGCAGAGTATAGACAGCCAAATTCGTTAGAGAGGAGCATAGCCAATCGATGAGGAGAATTGAGATGAAAATTTACAAGTTTGCCACAGTATTGGTTCTGGGCGCGTTTGTTGTTGCCGGCTGCGCGCAACCGATGAGCAAAACCCAAAAGGGCGCTGCTTACGGAACCGGCATCGGGGCAGTGGCCGGAGCCGGGCTGGGTCAGGCGATCGGCGGCGATACCAAGGGCACCCTGATCGGCGCCGGGATCGGCGCGGTCGTCGGTGGCCTGGCCGGCGCCGGGATCGGCAACTACATGGAAAAGCAGGAGGCGGCGCTACAGCAGAACTTCGCCGCCAGCGAAAGCGCCAGTATCCGGCGTGATGCCGACGTGCTGGCCGTAACGTTCAAATCCGACGTCCTGTTCGCTTCCGGTTCGGCGGCGCTGCAGGCCGGGGCTTACCAGGAGATCGAGCGGGTTTCCAAGGTGCTGACCCAGTATCCCGAGACGAGGATCATGATTGCCGGCCATACCGACAGCGATGGTGCGGAGGCATTTAACCAGGATCTGTCCGTTCGCCGCGCTGAAGCCGTTCGCAATGCCCTGGTGGCCCAGGGTGTCTCCGCCGCGCGTATCACCGCCGCGGGCTTCGGTGAAACCCAGCCGATAGCCGACAACAGCACGGCGGCGGGCAAGCAGCTGAACCGGCGGGTGATCATCACCATCGTGCCGCAGAACGCCTGACCCGGCACGCCGGACACAAAAAAACCGCCTCCGGATGGGGGCGGTTTTTTTGTGCGACTTTGCACGCCGGGCGGTTGACTGCTCCGCGTCAGCTCTTGTTCTGATCGATCTGGTCCTTGTCGCCATCCTTCTTGTCAGCGGACCCATCCTTCATCCCGTCCTTGAAATTACGCAGCCCCTCGCCCAGCGATTTGCCGACATTCGGCAGTTTCCCGGCGCCGAAGATGATCAGCACAAGAACGAGGATGATGATGAGTTCCGAGGTGCCCAGTCCAAACATGGCGTTGCTCCTGACCATAGAGAGTGGATCTAAAGATACCGTCCTTCCGGCAAAAACACAACCGGTTTTGCCGGAGCTTCTTCCCCTGCGGCGCTGTACAAAGGGTTTGGCGGCCTGACTGCCGCAGAATTAGACTGGTTGTCGGTAGGGAAAAGAGGTAATATATGTTGTTCAATCGCCAGAAAGTGCAATGTGACAGTTTCATCCAAGGGGGCGCCGTGCCGATCAGCCAACAACCTCTCCCGAACCACCAGCCAACGGCAGCCATGGCGGATCTCGTGCGACAGCACGGCTTCGAAACGAACCAGGTGCTTTCCCGGGTACAGCGCTACCTCCTGATCGCCAAGGCCCGCTGGCTGTTTCTCGGTCTGGCGGCCTGCTACGGGGCCGTTGCCGGGTTGTTTTATTCTTTCAGCTCGGTCGGCTGGTTCCTGTCGCCCGTCCAGTTCTACGGGATGCTGCTGGTGTTGGGCTGCATCCTCGCTTACAACGCGCTGTACGAGTTCGCCGCGGAACAGATGGCCGGCAAGCCGTGGGGCGACCACCTGCAGATACAGCTCGACTTTCTTTGCGTTTCACTGCTGGTCTATTTCAGCGGCGGTGCCGCCAGCTGGTTCTGGCCGGTCTATCTGCTGGTGACCTTCGAGGCGGCCATCCTGCTGGGCAGCCGTCTGCAGGTATTTCTGTTCGGCCTGTTCGGCGGCGCCTGCTACGGCATCATCCTGGCCGGCCAGTATGTTGATGTCCTTCCCTTCATCAACATGCCCTTCGTCGACCCGGATTTGCACCATCATCTCCTTTATCTGTTCCTGCTCTGGTGCTGGGTCAGTCTCCTCAACACCATCCTGGCCCTGGGCGGCGCCTACCTGATGGGGGTCGTCCGCAACGAGCACGACCGGGTGCAGGACGCCGAGAACCGGCTGCGCACCTTCCTTGATCAGGCCAACGACCTGATCTTCAGTCTCACCCCGGAGGGAGTTTTCCTCTACACCAACCAGGCGTTTCAGCAGGTCTTGGGGTACAGCCCCGAAGAAGCAGCACGGAAAACCATCACGGAAGTGATCGACCCCGCCATTCGCACCAAGTGTCTGGCCGAGATGCGCAAGGCGATGGGTGGCGAGCGCGTCGAACCGCTGGAAGGGCGGCTGGCGACCAGGGGCGGGGAGATGGTCGAAGTCGAAGGAACGATCACCTGCAGCGGTGGCGAGCAGAGGGACAAGGTGATCTGGGTCATCTGCCGCGATGTCACGGCGCGCCGGCGGGCACAGGAACAGCTCTATCACATGGCTCACCACGACCTGCTGACCGGGCTGCCCAACCGGCTGTTTTTCGCCGATCGCCTGCGTCAGGCCCAGGCCCTGGCCAAGCGCCAGAAACAGCAGTGCGCGGTTCTGTATCTCGACCTCGACCGCTTCAAGATCATCAACGACACCCTCGGACATGCCGTTGGCGACCAGCTGCTCCAGGAAGTGGCGCGACGCCTGAGCAGTTGTGTGCGCGAGGTCGATACCGTGGCCCGGCTCGGCGGTGACGAGTTTGCCATCGTGCTGGTGAATCTGCATGCCGCCAACGACGCCGAACAGGTGGCGGGGAAGATCCTTGCCAACCTGGCCAAGCCGGTGCAGATTGAAACTCACGAGCTGTTTATCACCACCAGCATCGGCATCGGCATTTTCCCGGTGCATGGCGAAGACGCCGATCTGCTGATCAAGCGCGCCGATGTGGCGATGTACCAGGCCAAGTCGCTGGGGCGCAACAACTTCCAGATCTACGACCGCTCCATGGACCTCGATTCGGAGCGGCGCATGGTGCTCGAGCGGGGCTTGCGCAAGGCGATCGAACGCGAAGAGTTCCGCATCGCCTACCAGCCGAAGATCGATGCCGAAACCGGCCGGGTGACCGCCCTCGAAGCGTTGATCCGCTGGGAGCACCCGGAAATGGGGCTGCTCTCTCCGGCCGATTTCATTTCCCTGGCCGAAGAAACCGGCCTGATCATTCCGATCGGCGAATGGGTCATCCGCAAAACCTGCCGGCAGAACCGCGAATGGCAGGACGAGGGGCTGCCCAAAGTGCGCATGGCGGTCAATCTGAGCGGTTTCCAGCTGCAGCAGCGCAACCTGGTCGACATGGTGAAGCGCATCCTCACGGACACCGGGCTTTCCGGGGAATATCTGGAGTTTGAAATCGCCGAGACGGTGATCATGCAGAATCCGGAGTTCGCCGTCGGCATTCTCGGCCAGTTGCGCGATCTCGACATCCACATCTCGATCGACGATTTCGGCACCGGCTATTCGTCGTTTGCCCACCTCAAGCGTTTCTCGATCAACACCCTGAAGATCGACAGGACTTTTGTCCGCGACATC
Source organism: Desulfuromonadales bacterium (assembly GCA_023701265.1). GTDB lineage: Bacteria > Desulfobacterota > Desulfuromonadia > Desulfuromonadales > BM103 > VAUL01. Next base: position 9,451 of record JAMPXI010000058.1, read on the forward strand.
GAAATCAACTCGACCGATGCCGCCATCGCCACGGCCATCATCTCGATGGGGACCAGTCTCAATCTGAAGGTCATTGCCGAAGGAGTGGAAACCGCCGGCCAGTTTGCCATGCTCAAGGAGCGCCAGTGCGACGAAATGCAGGGGTACCTGTTCAGCCGGCCGTTGCCGGCCGAACAGATTGCCGAGTATCTGCGTAGCGGTAATGCGGTCCTTCCCGATGCGGAGGACAAAGGCTGACGCCGGGGCTTTTGCCGGATGACAGAAAAAGGGGACAGAATTCAATTCTGTCCCCTTTTTCTATGGCTGCGACCAACTGAAAGCAGGGCTATTCGCGGACGTACGTATCGATGTCGGTTTCGTGCACCATCCCCATCAGGCGGGCGTATTCCGATTCGATCACCTGATAGTGGTGATCGGTGGAGCGGGCGTTCTGTTCGTACACCGCCCGCACCTCTGGGTTCTCGATCTTGGCCGCCAGATCCCGCAGATGGGCGGCGAGCTTTTGTTCTTTCTCCATGGCCAGGGCCATCGCCTTGCGTTCATCGAAACCGGCCGTGTTGACCTTGTCGAGATCCCGCAGCCAGTCGGAGTCGACCGCCGGCCCGGCATCCAGGAACTCTTCCAGGTTGGGGATGTCGTCGCCGGGATAGACGTTGTGAAACCAGTGGGCGTGCTCGCGCTCCTCGCGGGCCAGGAGTTCGAACACCTTGCGGGCCTCGGCATACTTCATCTGTGCGGCGCCGCGGAGATAGAAGTCCATGGCGTTCTTTTCGGTCTGGATCGACCGGCGCACGGCCTCTTTCAGATCAACCTGGTTGAACATGAAAACCTCCTTCGATCGATTTACCCGGCTGCCGCCGTGGGCGGAACGAAGACGCGCAGAGCCAACTCCTCGTCGAGGCGCAGCAGGCCGTTGCCGTCATTGCCGATCCGTTCCAGTTTTTTGACGATCAGGCTGAAATTGGCTTCTTCCTCGACCTGTTCGGTAACGAACCACTGCAGGAAGATTTCGGTCGCATGGTTGCTGTCCTTGCGAGCCAGGTTCACCAGGTTGTTGATGCTGGCGGTGACGAAGTTCTCGTGCTTGAGCCCGGCCTTGAAGCAATCGAGCGGAGACTTGTAGCTGTTCTGCGGGGCCTCGATGGCACGCACCTCGGTGCGTCCGGCGGCATCGCAGATGAAGTGGAAGAACTTTTCACCGTGGGTCAGTTCCTCGAGGGCCTGCACGCGCATCCAGTTGGCGGTGCCGGGCAGGTCCTCGGATTGAAAATACCCGGCCATGGCCAGGTAGAGATAGGCCGAAGCAAATTCGTTTTTCATCTGTTCATTCATGGCATCGAGCAGTTTCTTACTGAACATGTTGCCTCCTTGCTTGGATGAAATGATTTCCGCCTGTCTCTTTAATATATAGCGTACGTCCTTGGCGGGCGCAACGCATCGGCAAAGAAAAAGGGCGGAACCTTGCGGCCCCGCCCCTGTGTGTTTGGCAAAGATTGATGCTAGCGCACGCCGTCTTCGAAAATGATCTTCTGCAAGCCATCGATGGCGGCATTGGCCTGGAGCACTTCGCCGGTAAACGGGTTGCGGTAGGTATAGGTCAGATAACTGCAGTTGCAGTCCGAGGGAAGGAACGCGTCGTTGAGCACGAACTTCTTGCCGTCGGCGCGCCGGGTCAAACCGACGATCCCGGTCTTGATGTTGTTGCCGATAATGCTGTAATCGACCTTGGGCGCTTCAAAGAAGGTCATTTCCGAAACCGTATCCAGCGGCACGGAGATGGCGGAACCGTTCCACCAACCCTTGACCATGTCGCGGTTCTTGATGCTGTCGAACACAATTTCCTTGTTGTCCAGCGTCACCAGGCGCCCGGGTCGGGCCTGGTCGGCAAGCACGCTTCCCGCCGAGAGCGAAAGCAGCACCAGGGTTATGACGGACAGGCGCATCCACAGGTGAAATCCCATGTCACTGCACTCCTTTTGGCAATAGATACCATAGACAACGCGTTAAAATCAGCGGGAACACCCCATTAACAGCCCTTTGGATAACAGCTTTCCAAAAAAAAATCAACGCATTATTCCCGCAGACAAGCGTTTTTACTGGCGTCCATGAAGTGCTTGGGAGTGACCTGCACATATGCTAGCATGATCCACCGGTCAGCCGGCAACGCACATGTCGCGGGAAAGGCAGTCGACGGATTCATGATTATCAGCAGCGTACAATTCATCACCAGTGCCCCGAAACTTTCGGCCTGTCCGCCCTCGACCTGGCCCGAAATCGCTTTTGCCGGGCGCAGCAATGTCGGCAAGAGCAGTTTGATCAACATCCTGCTCAACCGCAAGGGGCTGGTCCGTACCTCCTCCACCCCCGGGCGTACGCAGCTGCTCAACTTCTTTGCCATTAACGAAGCGCTGCATTTCGTCGACCTTCCCGGTTACGGGTTCGCCCGTGCACCGCGTGCCGTGCGTGAGCGCTGGCAGCCGATGATCCGCGACTACCTGGCCGGCCGGCCCAACCTCAGGGCGGTGATCTGGCTGCTCGATTCACGGCGTGAGCCGAGCCGGGAGGATCTGCAGTTTCTCGACTGGCTGGAGGAAGCGGAACGCCCGACCATTCCGGTCGTGACCAAGATCGACAAGTTGAGCCGCAACGAGTTGGCCCGACAAATGGCAGTCATCACCCGCGCCACCGGACTGGATCGCGAGGTGTTCACGCTGTTTTCTTCCGTCACCAGGGAAGGGTGCGCCGAACTTTGGGAGCGGATTGAAGAGTCAATTAAAGAAAGCTGATTGCGCTTTTCGCCGAAGTTTTGGCCGTTGACACTCTTTGCCCGCCTCTGCTTTAATCAGCTTTACAATCAAGTTAAAATGTCCGGGTGCCCGCCGACGCCTTTGGCGAAGGTGGGAGAATAGGGAAGAGGGTGCAACTCCCTCGCTGCCCCGCAACTGTGAGTGGTGATGAACGCCGGTGAAGTGCCACTGCCCCGATCGGGGTGGGAAGGGCCGGCAAGTAGGGTGAGCCACAAGCCAGGAGACCTGCCCGGTCATGCAAACAGGCCTTTCGCGGGAAGGGACCGGGCGGCCGTTCATTCGTCAGCCCCGGGTCGTTTCGTGCGGCCCGGGGTTTTTCTGTCTACGCAGAGTTGCGGAGAGGTGGCACGACGTTGAAAGTTCCGGTGGTCAATACCGTTCCGGTCACACTGGTTCTGGGCGGCGCGGCATCCGGCAAGAGCCGTTTCGCCCAGGGGTTGGCCGAGCTTCAGCCGGGATCGCTGCTCTATGTGGCGACGGCCCATGCCGGCGACGATGAAATGGCGGCGCGCATCGCCCGTCATCAACGAAATCGGGGGGAACGCTGGCGGACGCTGGAGGCACCGCTCGATCTGACCGTGGTCGTGCCGGCGGCGACCGGACATGGCGCGGTGCTGGTCGACTGCATAACCCTGTGGCTCACCAATCTGCTGCTGGCCAGCGAATCACCGGAGGCCATCTGGTCGGCAGTGGATGCCTTCATCGATGTTCTGGCCGGGCTGCCGGCGCCGATCATCCTGGTCAGCAACGAGGTCGGTCAGGGGATCGTCCCCGAGCATGCCCTGGCCAGGACCTTCCGCGACCTCGCCGGGCAAGTCAACCAGCGTCTGGCCACCCGCGCCGATCGTGTCTGGCTGGTCACGGCCGGGCTGCCTCTGCAGCTGAAATAGGCGATAATCAATCCTGTTCATGCGTTTGCTTTCTGCGCCTGAGGAGTAGCCGATAATGAAAACATCTCCGCCCACTGATCTGCAGCGGACCCTCGACCGTATCCGTCCCGTCGATCAGGCGGCGGCGGCAGAAATCCAGGCCCGCATCAACCGCCAGGCCAAGCCCAAGGGGTCGCTCGGCCGGCTGGAAGAGTTTGCCCGCCAGTTCGTGGCGATCACCGGACGTGAAGAGATCCGCAAGAAAGTGATCTTCACCTTCGCCGGCGACCACGGCGTCGCCGCCGAGGGAGTCAGTGCCTTCCCGCGCGAAGTGACGCCGCAGATGGTCTACAACTTTGTCGAGGGTGGCGCGGCGATCAACGCCCTGTCACGGCATGCCGGCGCCGAGGTGATCGTGGTCGACATGGGGGTTGATCATGATTTCGGTCGGCTCGGTGGCTTGCTCGACCGCAAGATCGGACGCGGCACCGCCAATTTTGCCGAGGGGCCGGCAATGACCCACGCCGAGGCCATCCGCTGTCTGGAAACCGGCATTGCCCTGGCCTGCTCCTGCCCGGCGGCCGGCATCGATCTGGTCGGCACCGGCGACATGGGGATCGCCAACACCACCCCGTCAGCGGCAATCACCGCGGCGTTTACCGGCCGCTCTCCGGCCAAGGTCACCCATCGTGGCACCGGTATCGACGACGCGACTCTGGCCCGCAAGATCCGGGTGATTGAGCAGGGACTGGCGGTCAACCGTCCCGATCCGCGCGACCCGGTCGATGTGCTGGCCAAGGTCGGTGGTTTCGAGATCGGCGGCATTGCCGGGTTGATCATCGGCTGTGCCGCCGAGGGGATACCGGTGGTGGTCGACGGCTTCATCTCCACGGCCGGAGCATTGATCGCCTGTGAACTGCACCCGCGCATCCGTGAGTACCTGTTTGCTGCCCACTGCTCGGTGGAAGTCGGCCATACGGTCATATTGGAACGGTTGCGCCTGCAGCCGATGCTCGATCTGCAACTGCGGCTTGGGGAGGGGACCGGCGCGGCGCTGGCCATGACCCTGGTGGAGGCGTCCCTGCGCATGCTGCGCGAGGTAAAGACCTTTGCCGAAGCCGGTGTCGCCGAGGGGAGCGACGTTTGACCGGAATGCTGCTCGAGTTGCGCCTCGCCCTCGGCTTTTTGACCCGCTTCCCGGTCGGGGCACTGACCGGGGTAGCCCCGGCGCAGCTTGGCCGCAGCATGGCCTTTTTTCCGCTGGTTGGCCTGCTGCTCGGCGGCGTGCTGGCGGCCGGCGATGCCGCCCTGGCGCACCTGCTGCCGCGGGCGGTTGGCGATGCCCTGTTGCTGGTGATGCTGGCGCTGGCGACGGGGGCCCTGCACCTCGACGGATTTGCTGATCTATGCGACGGGGTTGGCGGCGGGCACGACCGCGAGGCGGCACTGCGGATCATGAAGGACAGCTGCATCGGCGCCTTTGGCGCCATCGGCCTGATCCTGCTGCTGCTGACCAAATATCTGGCCCTGACCAGCCTCCCTGCCGATATCAAGCCAGCGTTGCTGCTGCTGATGCCGGTGGCCGGACGCTGGGCGCCGGTGCTGCTGACCGTGACCATCCCCTACCTGCGTGGCCCGGAAGGGACGGGATCGGTCTTTGCCGCCCACGCCGGTCGGCGCGAACTGCTGCTGGCCACCGTGACCCTGCTGGCCGTGGCGGGCGTCCTGTTCAGAGGGGAGGGCCTTCTGCTGGTCACCGGGTTGGCCTTGGCCGCGGCCGTTTTCGGCCTGTGGATCAAGCGGCGGCTCGGCGGGGTGACCGGTGACGTGATGGGGGCGGCGGTCGAACTGCTGGAAGTGGCGACCCTGCTGCTGGTGCTGGCATTTGTAAAACCGTGAGGGGTGAGGAGTTAGGAGTGAGGTGTAAAGGCATCCATCCAGAATTTCAGTTGTGGTTAAGGTTCTCACCCCCTACCCCTTCCCCCTCACTCCTCACGGGGATTTCGAGAATATGCAACGCACACGCCTGTTTCTGATCCGTCACGGTCAGGTCGAGGGGCACGAGGCCAAACGCTACAACGGCCAGAAGAATGTTGCCCTGACCGCGCGCGGCCGGCAACAACTGGACACGGTGGCGGCGCGGCTGGCCGGGGTGCCTCTCGATGCGGTCTGGAGCAGCGACCTCGATCGCTGTCGCTACGGCGCCGAGCGCCTGGCCGCCCCGCGTGGGCTGAATGTGATCTACCGCGAAGAACTGCGCGAACTGCACGCCGGCGACTGGGAGGGGCTTACCTGGGAGGAATTGCAGTGCCGTTACCCGACGGAGTGGCAGGCGCGGCTTGCCGACATTGTCGACTACCGGATGCCGGGTGGGGAGAGCTTTCGCGACGCCGCGCAGCGCGTGCTGCCCGAGTTGGGGCGCCTGCTGGCCGGGCATCCCGGCCAGAACGTGGCCCTGGTGGCGCACGGCGGCGTCAACCGCATCCTCCTGCTCGATGCCATTGGCGCCCCGCTCGACCGGGTCTTCTGTCTGGAGCAGGACTACGCCTGTCTGAATGTGATCGACTACTTCGCCGATGGCTACCGCACGGTGCGGCTGATGAATGCCGATCACCTGCCGGACCACCTGTGCATCCGTTGATGGTTGCCGCGCCGGCGAGCGGCAGCGGCAAGAGTTCGGTGACCCTCGGCCTGCTCGGCGCCCTGCGTCGTCGCGGCCTGGACTTGGCGCCGTTCAAGGTCGGCCCGGACTTCATCGACCCCGGCCACCATGCCGCCGTCTGCGGGCGGGTCAGCCGCAACCTCGACGGCTGGATGTGCGGCCGGGACGCGGTCCTGGCCAGCTTTGCCGGCGGTGGCCGCAATGCCGACCTGGCGGTGATCGAGGGGGCGATGGGGCTGTTCGACGGGGCCGATGGGGCCACCGATGCCGGCAGCAGCGCCGAGATCGCCCGTTGGCTGGGGGGCAGGATCCTGCTGGTGGTCGATGCCCGTGCCCAGGCGCGCAGTGCCGTGGCAGTCGTCCATGGCTTTACGACCTTTGCCCCCGACCTGACCTTCGCCGGAGTGCTCTACAATCGGGTCGGCAGCGACAACCATGCGCGGCTGCTGCGCGAGGCGCATGCCTCGGTGCCGGGGCTGCCGCCGCTGCTGGGGTGCCTGCCGCGCAACGAGGCGCTCACTCTGCCGGAGCGCCATCTCGGTCTGGTGACGGCCGAGGACGCTGCGGCAACGGCGACCTATGCGCAACTGGCCGACTGGGTCGCGGCGCATGTCGAACTCGACCGGCTGCTTGCCGCCCTGTCCCCTCACCCCCAACCCCTCTCCCGGGGGGCGAGGGGAGAAACCCCTCTCCTTGGGGAGAGGGTGGCCGCAGGCCGGGTGAGGGGGAATTCTGATGCAGTGCGCATCGGCATAGCCCGCGATGAGGCCTTCTGCTTCTGCTACCCGGACAACCTCGAGCTGTTGGAGCGCGCCGGCGCGGAGCTGGCGTTCTTCTCGCCGCTGGCCGAACCTCTGCCGAACGACCTTGCCGGACTCTATCTGCCGGGAGGTTACCCGGAACTGCATGTCGAACGGTTGGCGGCGAATGTTTCCCTGCTTGGCGACCTCCGGACTTTTGCCCAGGCCGGGGCCCCGATCTACGCCGAGTGCGGCGGGCTTTTGTACCTGACCGAAGGGCTTATCGCCCCCTCCGACAACCTTGTCGGCCTCTTCCCGGTCCGTGCCCGCATGCTGTCAAAACGCCAGGCCCTCGGCTACCGCGAGGTGACGATGACGGCCGCCACCCCCTTGGGGCCGGCCGGCACCGTGGCGCGCGGCCACGCGTTCCACTACTCGGAGCTGGCGATGCCGGCGGAGATCGTCCGCAGCTACCGGCTGGCCGGGGGCGCCGGCCAGCCGTGCGGGACGGAAGGCTATCTACGGGTGAACGTGCTCGGCTCTTACGTGCATCTGCACTTTGCCGGCAATCCGCGGCTGGCCGGGAATTTCGTCGCCAATTGTCGAGCCTGGCGGGATCAGGCGCGGTGACCCCCCGCCCGCTCGCGTTATTCGAATCGTTGGTCCCCGGTTCGCCGGGGCGATCGTTTCGTTTTGAAGGGTTGGAGCGGGTGCTGGCGGCAGAGACGCTGGACGAAGTCCTGCCGGTGCTTGCCGAAGTCGAAGCGGCGGTGGCGGCGGGTTGGCATGCGGCGGGGTTTGTCAGCTTTGAAGCCGCGCCCGCCCTCGACCCGGCCCTGCCGGCGCACCCGAGGGGGGCGCTGCCACTGGTCTGGTTCGGTCTTTTTGCCGAGCGACTGGAAGTGCTGGCCGGGGCAACGATGCCGGCTGCCGACTGCCGGTTGGCGCTGCTGCCTCCCGACTGGGACGAAGCGCGCTACGCCGGGGCGTTTCGGGCGGTCAAAGAGTACATCGGTGCCGGCGACAGCTACCAGGTCAACCTGACCTTCCGCCAGCGCTTCCGCTTTGCCGGCGAGCCGTTCGCCCTTTACCGGCGGTTGAGCCAGGCGCAGCCGGCAGCCTTCTGTGCATGGCTCGAGCTTGGTGCTGTCGCCATCGCCTCGGTCTCGCCGGAACTGTTTTTCGCCCGGCGTGGTCATGACATTGTCATGCGGCCGATGAAGGGGACCGCACC
>JAMPXI010000059.1 GCA_023701265.1 Desulfuromonadales bacterium
AGCGACATCCTTGCCGGCCAATGCCAGGGGAATCGACTCCTCCTGCACCGGGGTCAGGTCGGTAAAGCCGACCGCTTCGATCCCGCGCATGACCTGCTCGGGGACATTCAGTTCGGTAAATTTCATTGAGCTCCTGTCTTGGATTTCATCAAGGCTGATCAAAAATGTCCAGGTGCAAGGCGCCTGCAGATCGAGGCGCGAGGCGTACCCTTCGGTACGCCGCAGCAACGAGAGCAAGGGCAACGCCGCAGATGGGCGTTTTTCATCAGCCGCCTACAATTCAAAACCCATCGCCGAGGCGACGGTATGGATATCCTTGTCACCGCGCCCGGAGAGACAGACCAGGATCGCCTGATCACGCCCCATCCGTGCAGCGGTTTTGAGCGCCTGGGCCACGGCGTGGGCACTCTCCAGTGCCGGCATGATCCCTTCAAGTTCGGTCAGCAGCCGGAAGGCCTGCAGGGCTTCGTCGTCAGTAATCGAAACATAGTCGGCACGGCCGGTTTCCTTCAGCCAGGCATGCTCGGGTCCGACCCCGGGGTAGTCCAGCCCGGCCGAGATCGAATGGGCGTGGGCGATCTGACCGTTCTCATCCTGCAGCAGGTAGGTCTTGTTGCCATGCAGCACACCGACTCTGCCGGAGCCGATGCTGGCCGCATGTTTGCCGGTGGCAATCCCCAGCCCTGCCGCCTCGACGCCCATCATCCGCACCCCGGTGTCCTTGAGAAACGGGTGAAACAACCCCATGGCGTTGGAACCACCGCCGATGCACGCCATCAGCAGGTCGGGAAGCCGCCCCTCGGCCTCGAGGAACTGGGCGCGCGCCTCGCGGCCGATCACCGCCTGGAAATCACGCACCAGCATCGGGTACGGGTGCGGTCCCGCCACCGTGCCGATCACGTAGAAGGTGTCGCGCACGTGGGTCACCCAGTAGCGCAGCGCCTCGTTCATGGCATCCTTGAGCGTTGCCGTGCCACAGGCCACCGGATGGACCTTGGCGCCGAGCAGCTTCATGCGGAAGACGTTGAGAGCCTGGCGACGGATGTCCTCCTCGCCCATGAAAACGTCGCACTGCATGCCGAACAGGGCGGCCACGGTGGCGGTCGCCACGCCGTGCTGGCCGGCACCGGTCTCGGCAATGACCTTGCGTTTGCTCATGCGTCGCGCCAGCAACGCCTGGCCGACGGTGTTGTTGACCTTGTGGGCGCCAGTGTGGTTGAGATCCTCACGTTTGAGATAGATCTTTGCGCCGCCGGCATGCTCGGTCAGGCGGCGAGCCAGGTAGAGCGGACTGGGCCGGCCGACGTACTCACGCAGGTAACTCTCGAACTCGCGGTGGAAATGGGGATCGGCCTGAGCCTCGCGGTAGGCCTGTTCCAGTTCGAGCAGGGCCGGCATCAGCGTCTCGGCCACGTAGCGCCCGCCGAATTGGCCGAAGTGCCCTTTTAAATCTGGTTGCTGGGACATATGTCAGCAGGCCTCCTTGGCCATGCGGATGAACTGGGCGACCTTCTCCGGATCCTTGCGCCCCGGCGCCTGCTCGACGCCGCTGGCGACATCGACGCCATAGGGACGGACCGCCTGGACGGCTGCACTGACGTTGGCCGGGGTCAGGCCGCCGGCGAGGATAACCCGCCGGGTTGCGGCCAGTTGTGCGGCCAGTTGCCAATCGGCGCGCTGCCCGGTGCCGCCGAACTGCCCGGGCACCGCTGCGTCGACCAGCAGGGCGGCAACCGGGTAGGCAGCCAGGCGCCCGAGATCGTCGGCACTACGCGGCCGTACCCCCTTGATAACCCGGTAAGGCGGCAAAAGGCACGCCTCCGGCGGCTCATCGCCGTGCAGCTGGAGCACATCCAGCCCACACTCCCCGGCAATGGCGCGAATCCGTTCGGGCGTCTCGTTGACAAACAAGCCGACGCGGGTCACGAAGGGTGGCAGCGCCTCACCCATGGCGCGGACCTGCGCCGGGGTCACGCAGCGCGGACTCCCGGGGTAAAAGACAAAGCCAAGGGCGTCGGCCCCGCAACTCGCGGCATGCAGGGCATCCTCTTGATTAGTGATACCGCAGATCTTGACTCGAACCATGGCTTCAGTCGTTGAGCAGTTCGTCAAGCTTACCGCCGATGTCCGCTGCGCGCATCAGCGATTCGCCGACCAGAAAGACGCTGGCCCCCGCATTTTGCAGCCGGCGGACATCGGCACGGTTGGCAATGCCGCTTTCAGAGACGATCAGCCGGTCGGCAGGCAGGTACGGAGCCAACCGTTCGGTCACGGCCAGATCGGTATGAAATGTACGCAGGTCGCGGTTGTTGATGCCGACCAGTTCGACCGGCACCTGCAGCGCCATCTCCAGTTCGCGCTCGTCGTGGATCTCCAGCAGGATATCGAGACCGATCTCGCCGGCCTCGGCCACCAGATCGGCCAACTGCAAAGGTTCGAGCATGGCGGCGATCAGCAGGACGGCGTCGGCCCCGGCCTCGCGTGCCTCCCAGAGCTGGTAAGGATCGTAGAGAAAGTCCTTGCGCAGCAGCGGCAGGCGGACCTGCTCGCGGATCAACCCCAGAAAGCGCAGGTGCCCGAGGAAGAACTTCTCGTCGGTCAGCACCGACAGGCAGGTGGCGCCATGCCGGGCATAGATTTCGGCAATCCCGATCGGATCGAAATCGTCACGGATCACCCCCTTGGAGGGGGAGCCCTTTTTGACTTCGGCGATCACCGCCGTCCACCCCGACTCGACACAGACACGCAATGCACGGACAAAGCCGCGCGGGGGCTCCTCGAGATCGGCGACCCGCCCTTTGAGCACGGCCAGCGGCATGGCGGAGCGAGCCGCTGCCACCTCTTCACGCTTGCGGGCAACGATCGTCTTGAGAATGTCGGGAAGATCAGCCATTCGTCAACGTCACCAACTGCTCCAGTTTGCCGCGTGCTGCGCCGCTGTCAATGGCAGTCATGGCTTTGGTGATACCCTCAGCGACGCAGTCGACGACTCCGGCAGCCACCAGGGCAAAGGCCGCATTGAGCAGCACCACGTCACGCTTCGGCCCGGCTTCGCCATTGAGAATCCTGCTCACGATGACGGCGTTCTCCGCGGCGTTGCCGCCACGCAAATCAGCCATGCTGCAGCGGGAGAAGCCGAACTCTTCCGGCGTGATGCGACTGACGCTGACGCCATCGGCACCTACACTGGCCACGGCGGTAGCGTCGGTCAGCGTAATCTCGTCCATGCCGTCGAGACCGTGCACGACGAAACCCCGGCGGCAGCCGAGATTCTGCAACACCTGCGCCAGCGAAGTGACCAGGTCCTCGCGGTAGACCCCCATGACCTGGCAGTCGGCCTTGGCCGGGTTGGTCAGCGGCCCGAGGATATTAAAGATGGTGCGGATGCCAATCTCCCGACGCGGACCGATGGCATGCTTCATCGCCCCGTGCAGCGCCGGCGCGAAGAGGAATCCGACGCCAATTTCATTGATGCAGCGCTCCACGGTATCAGGGGTGACGTCGAGATTGATGCCGAGTGCTTCGAGGACATCGGCGCTGCCACAGGCAGAGGACACCGAACGGTTGCCATGCTTGGCGACCTTGACCCCACAGCCGGCAACGACAAAGGCGACGGTGGTGGAAATATTGAAGGTGTTGGTGCCGTCGCCACCGGTGCCGACAACATCGAGGATCGTTTCCTGATCGAGATTGATGTCGTCGCGGTCGATATCGAGAACGTTGCGGCCGACCCGGATCGGCGTGGCCCGGTCGCGCATCACCCGGGCGGCGCCGGTGATCTCGGCGATCGTCTCCCCCTTCATGCGCAGCGCCGTAATGAAGGCGCCGATCTGCGCCGGCGTCGCCTCGCCGCCCATGATCTGTCCCATCACCTCGACCATCTCGGGTTCAGTGAGATCGATACGATCAACGACTTTGGCTATCGCTTCCTTGATCATTTCGCCCCCAACGTCGGGAATACAGAAGTCAGAATACAGAATTCAGAAGCCTGCGGCGCAAATTCACCCACGTTATACCTTTGCTTTTCTTCTAAATTCTGACTTCTGAATTCTGGCTTCTGCTTCACCTGGTCATCTCCAGGAAGTTCCGCAACAACTGCTTCCCTTCGACGGTCAGAATCGATTCCGGATGGAACTGCACCCCCCACACCGGCAGCTCCCGGTGACGTATCCCCATGATCTCCTCTTCGGCGGTCCAGGCCGTGACCTCCAGACAGGCAGGGAGGGTCGCTCGCTCAACGAGCAGGGAATGATAGCGGGTGGCCTCGAAGGGGTTGGAGAGGCCAGCGAACAGTTCGCGGCCGTCGTGGTGGACGGGGCTGGTCTTGCCGTGCATCAGCCGGTCGGCCCGAACGACACGCCCGCCAAACGCCTGGCCGATCGACTGATGGCCAAGACAGACACCGAGAATCGGCAGCTTCCCGGCCAGCTCGTGGACCGCCGCCACCGAGATCCCGGCCTCGTCGGGGCTGCATGGCCCGGGGGAGATGACCAGCCGGTCGGGGCACCGGGCCGCCACCTCGGCAACCGAAATCTTGTCGTTGCGATGAACCTCGACCGTTTCCCCCAGTTCGGCAAAATATTGAACCAGATTGTAGGTAAAGGAATCGTAATTGTCGATCATGAGCAGCATGTCAGTCGAGCCCCTCCTGCGCCATCTGCAGGGCGAGCTTCACCCCCATCGCCTTGTTGACCGTTTCCTGGTACTCCGCCGCCGGATCGGAATCTGCGACGATGCCGGCACCGGCCTGCAGATGCACGCGGTCGGCATGGGCGACCATGGTGCGGATGGCGATCGCCAGGTCCATATTGCCGGTGAAGGAGATGTAGCCGACCGCACCGCCGTAGATTTCGCGCCGGCACGGCTCAAGCTCCTCGATGATTTCCATGGCCCGGATCTTCGGTGCCCCGGACAGGGTGCCGGCGGGGAAAACCGCGCGGAAGACGTCGAGAGCATCACGACCCGGGAGCAGTTCCCCGCTGACGTTGGAAACGATGTGCATGACGTGCGAGTAGCGCTCGACCACCATCAGTTCATCGACATGAACACTGCCGGTAGCGCAGACCCGCCCGAGATCGTTGCGGCCAAGGTCAACCAGCATGATGTGTTCGGCACGCTCCTTCGGGTCAGCCAGCAGCTCCTCCTCAAGGCGCAGATCCTCCTCGGGAACCGCACCGCGCGGCCGGGTGCCGGCGATCGGCCGCACTTCGACCCGGCGACCTTCCTTGCGTACCAGCACTTCCGGAGAGGCACCAATCACCCGAGTGTCACCAAACTGCAGGTAGAACATGTAGGGAGACGGGTTGACCACGCGCAGTGCCCGGTAGATGTCGAAGGGATCAACATCAAGATTTGCGGAAAACCGCTGGGAGAGGACCACCTGGATGACATCGCCGGCCCGCACGTACTCCTTGCAGCGTTCTACTGCCGCCTCAAACTCCGTACGGGTAAAATTCGACCGCAACTCGCCGCTGCCATCCTGACGGACAACCGGTGGCCGCGCGGGACGCTCGCCGCGCAGGCGTGCCACCAGGCCGTCGATCGTTGCCACGGCACGGTCATAGGCGCGCGCCGGATCCTCAAAATCACCGAGATGGACGTTGCTGACGACTTTGATTTTCTGTCGCATGTTGTCGAAGATCAGCAGGTTTTCGGTGATCAGGAAGCAACAGTCCCAGGCGCCGATTTCCGTTGGCTTGAGAGCAGGCAACTCCTCAACGAAACGGACCATGTCGTAGCCGAGATAACCGACTGCACCGCCAAAAAAACGCGGCAGGCCCGGCAATTCGACCGGCGCATAAGGGGCGACAAATTTTTTGAGTTCCGCCAGCGGATCGGCAACCTCACCGGAATTGACGACTTCGCCATTTTCCACGACTTCGAAATAACGACCGCGGGACCGGAACACCCGACCGCTGCCAACGCCAAGGAATGAGTAGCGCGCCCACTTTTCTCCACCTTCGATCGATTCCAGCAGGAAGGCCGACCGGCTGTCATCGATTTTCCTGAACGCCGAAACCGGCGTTTCCATGTCCGCCAGAATTTCGCGGCAGACCGGGATCAGGTTGCCCCGACGGGCCAGTTGGAAGAACTCGTTACGGGTGGGAAAAATCATCATGCATCCTGTTGGCAAAAGTGGGTTAAATTAGCATGATGCGGTGCAAATCGTCAAGGAAAGCTCCCGGGGAGTCCCAGGGACGACGACAAAAAAGCCGGGCGGGGAAAAGTCCCCGCCCGGCTTGTACTTGAGCATTCTGACGACCTTAGGCGTCCTTCGCTTCACCTTCCGCAGCCGCTTCCGGCACTGCGGCTTCGACCACTGCCGGTTCGGCGACCGGGGCCGCAACTTCCGCCTCGGGAACCGCCACGGCCTCTTCGACCACTGGGGCAGGAGCCGCCTTTTTTGCCGGTGCCGGCTTGGGAGCCTTCTTCTTGGCCTTCGGGGCATAAGCCTCTTCGACCAGGGTGATCATGGAGAGTGCCGCATTGTCGCCAAGGCGATGTCCCAGCTTGATGATCCGGGTATAGCCGCCAGGACGCTCGGCGAAGCGCGGGGCAATCCGCTCGAACAGCTTGGCCACCGTCTTGCGGTCGCGGACCACCTCGGTCACAATCCTGCGGGCATGCAGATCGCCGCGCTTGGCCAAGGTGATCAGCTTCTCAGCCATCGGCCGAAGTTCTTTGGCACGGGCATCGGTCGTCGTGATCTTTTCATGCTCGAACAGGGAGGTAACCATGTTGCGCATCATAGCCTTGCGGTGGCTGGTGTTGCGGCCCAACCGCTTGCCGGAATTACCGTGACGCATTGCGTATTTTTCCTTTCTGGTGCTGGCCTGACAGGGAAGACGCCGGGGTTACAGCTCTTCCTCGCTTTTTTGCATCATCTTGAGGTATTCCGGATCCGGGAAGTTTTCCAGGTTCATCCCGAGGCCCAACCCCATTTCAGCCAGGATATCCTTGATCTCATTGAGTGACTTACGGCCGAAATTCTGGGTTTTGAGCATTTCAGCCTCGGACTTCTGAACCAGTTCGCCGATCAGGCGGATATTGGCGTTCTTCAGGCAGTTGGCACTGCGTACCGAGAGTTCAAGTTCTTCGACCGGGCGGTAGAGGTTGGCATTGGGCGGTTCGGCGCCGCCGATCTCCCCAATGCGAATGACATCATCCCGCTCCTCGAAATTGATGAACAGCTGAACCTGCTCCTTGAGAATCTTTGCGGCATAGGCCAGAGCGTCATCCGGCTTGACACTGCCATCAGTCCAGATTTCAACCACCAGTTTGTCGTAATCGGTGACGTTTTCAACGCGAGCGTTGCTGACCGTGAAGTTGACCCGCTGAATCGGCGAAAAAAGCGCATCGATCGGCACCGTACCGACGGGCGCACGCTCATCGCGGTTGCGCTCGGCGGGAACATAACCTTTCCCCAACGACACCAGCATTTCCATCTCGATATCGGCTTCCTTGCCGCAGGTCGCGATGTGGTGATCAGGGTTAAGGATTTTGACATGTGAGTCGGTCGCGATATCGCCAGCCTTGACGATCCCAGCCCCCTTTTTGACAATGCGCACATTGCGGGAACCCTCGCCGTCAAGCTTGAGCAGCACGCCCTTAAGGTTGAGGATGATGTCGGTCACGTCCTCGGTCACGCCGGGGATGGTGGAGAACTCGTGCAGCACCCCCTTGATACGCACCGACGTGATCGCCGCTCCCTGCAGAGAGGAGAGAAGTACCCGGCGCAGCGCATTGCCCAGCGTGGTGCCAAAACCACGCTCGAACGGTTCCGCCGTAAACTTCCCATAGGTTGCCGTCAGGGTATCCTTGTCAGCCTGGAGACTTTTCGGCTTTTTCAATTCGCTCCAGTTTTTATGCATGCGAAGCCTCCCTTATGAGGTTGCGGGAAAACACGAGCTGGTCACCACCAGCCGACTACTTCGAGTAGAGCTCGACGATCAGCTGTTCCTGGAAGGTCGGTGTGGTCATCTCGCCGCGCACCGGCAGAGTCTTGACCGTACCCTTGAAACCGCTGCGGTCAACATCGACCCAGGACGGAAGTCCGCGACGCATGACGCCATCGAGAGCTTCGTTGATCCGGGTCACCTGCCGGCTCTTTTCCCGCAACTCAACCACGTCGCCGGGACGAACCAGATAGGAAGGGACATTCACTTTGCGGCCGTTGATGATGAAGTGGCTGTGGCGCACAAGTTGCCGCGCTTCGGACCGCGACGTTGCAAAGCCCATGCGATAAACCATGCTGTCGAGCCGCCGCTCCAGCAGCACCAGCAGGTTTTCACCGGTCACACCCTTCATCCGCTCGGCCTTTTCAAAGTAGGAGCGGAACTGGTTTTCCAGGAGCCCGTAGGTACGCTTGACACGCTGTTTTTCACGCAGCTGGGTGCCGTAATCGGAAACCTTGATGCGCCCCTGACCATGTTGGCCCGGCGCGTAGGCACGGCGCTCGATCGCACATTTGTCGGTAAAGCAGCGATCGCCCTTAAGGAACAGCTTCATATTCTCCCGTCGGCACATGCGGCATACGGGACCTGTATATCTGGCCAAGGTTCTTCCTCCTTACTGTGGTTAAACTCTTCTGCGCTTGGGTGGGCGGCAGCCGTTGTGAGGGATCGGCGTGACGTCCCTGATCAGGGTAATGTTCAGGCCGGCCGCCTGCAGTGCCCGTAACGCCGACTCGCGTCCGGAACCGGGTCCCTTGACCCAGACTTCGACGCTGCGCAGACCATGTTCCTGGGCCTTTTTTGCCGCATCCTCCGCCGCAACCTGAGCCGCAAACGGCGTGCTCTTGCGGCTTCCCTTGAAGCCCTTGGCGCCGGAGGTCGACCAGGAGATCACATTGCCACCGACATCGGTGATCGTGACGATAGTGTTGTTGAACGTCGCCTGAATATGGGCAACCCCGGTTGGGATATTTTTACGTTCGATCTTTTTACGTACACGTTTGCCAGGCTTAGCCATGGTTCACTCCCTTACTTCTTCTTGCCGGCGACGGTTTTGCGCGGCCCCTTGCGGGTCCGGGCGTTGGTTTTGGTGCGCTGACCACGAGCAGGCAACCCCTTGCGGTGGCGGAGTCCCCGATAGCAACCGAGGTCCATCAGACGCTTGATGCCCATCGTCACGTCACGACGCAGGTCTCCCTCAACCTTGAAGTCGCCGTCAATGATCTTGCGGATCTTGGCGACCTCTTCCTCGGTCAGGTTGTCCGACCGGGTATCAAAGTCAACTCCGGCCTTGGTAAGGATACTTTGGGACGAGGAGCGCCCGATCCCGTAGATGTAGGTCAGAGCAATCTCGATCCGCTTGTTCCTGGGCAAATCGATACCAGCGATGCGTGCCAATGTCCGATCCTCCTAAATGGTTAACCCTGTCTCTGTTTATGCTTGGGGTTCTCGCAGATGACGCGGACGATCCCCTTGCGCTTGATGATCTTGCATTTGTCACAAATGCTTTTGACCGATGAACGGACTTTCATGGTTCTTCCCTCAGTCGAGGCCGGTTTTTCAACCGACCGTGGCGTCGTCGCCGGATCACACCCGGGTCAGGATCTCCGGGCCATGCTCGGTAATAGCGACGGTGTGTTCAAAGTGGGCCGACCGCTTACCATCCTGAGTCACTGCGGTCCAGCCGTCTTCCAATATTTTCACGCCGGGCGAACCGGCATTGATCATCGGCTCGATGGCCAGCGTCATTCCCGGCTTGAGTCTTGGGCCTTGACCTGGGGCGCCGAAGTTCGGCAATTGCGGCGCCTCATGCAACTGTCGGCCAATCCCGTGACCGACAAATTCCCGAACCACACTGAAGCCACGCGGTTCGACCCAGGACTGGACTGCATGCGAGATATCCGAGAGCCGTCCTCCCGGGACAGCCTTTTCAATGGCCTGCCGCAGCGAGTCGCGCGTTGCCTCGACCAATCGAGTCGTCTCGGCATCAATCCGCCCGACCGGCACGGTCACCGCTGCATCGCCATAGTACCCCTGGTAAAGCACCCCGAAATCAATACTCAGGATCTCGCCCTCCACTAGCGGGCGACCGTCAGGGAAACCATGGACCACTCGGTCATTGGGGGAAGTACAGAGGGTGTAAGGAAACCCGCCATACCCCTTGAACGCCGGCTTTGCACCTTGCCGCAGGCATTCTTTCTCGGCAAATCGGTCAAGTTCGCCGGAAGTTATTCCCGGCTTTATCAGGCCTTCGAGCTGGGACAGAATCTCAGCGACGATCCGCCCGGCCGCCCGCATCTTTCCAAGCTCGGCGGCACTCTTGAGAACGATCACTTCAGCCCGCCTGTAGGGCGACCAGAACCTGCTCCTGAACAACTGGAATCGGCTGCATTCCATCCAGCTCGGTCAGCGAACCGGCCGCACGATAATATGCGATCAGCGGCGAGGTTTGCTGGTCATACACCGTCAGGCGTTTGCGAATCGTCTCTTCCCGATCATCATCACGCTGATACAGATCGCCGCCGCAGGCATCGCACTGCTGGGCACTGCGCGGCGGATCAAAGGTGACGTGATACCCACGCCCGCAGCTGCGGCAGGTTCGCCGCCCGGTCAAGCGCTCGACCAGTTCATCGGCATCAACCGTCAGGGAGATGACACGATCCAGGCGCCGGCCCAGAGACTCCAGGCTCACCTGCAAGGCATCAGCCTGAGCAACGGTCCTGGGAAACCCATCGAGGATGAACCCCGCAACACAGTCCTGCTGCTGGAGGCGCTCTCGAACGATGCCGATGACCACCTCGTCAGGAACCAGCGCCCCGGCATCCATAAAGCTCTTGGCTTGAAGCCCAAGGGCCGTGCCGGCCTGAACCGCTCCGCGCAGTATATCGCCGGTGGCGATTTGCGGAATCCCGAAGCGTTCGGTCAGCATCTTGGCCTGGGTGCCTTTGCCGGCTCCCGGCGGTCCGAGCAGAATCAGCTTCATCACGCAGTGTGCCGCCTAGCCGCGGCGCCCCTTGATCGTAACACCCTTCATGAACCCCTCATAGGAACGGGAGATCAGATGGGCTTCGATCTGCGAAGCCGTGTCCATACCGACACCGACCACAATCAGCAGCGAAGTGCCGCCGAAATAGAAAGGCAGGTTGAACTGCCCGATAAGAATAGTCGGCAACACGCAGATCACCGAGATATAGATCGCCCCGGCGAAGGTCAGGCGCCCGAGCACGGTATCAAGATACTCAGCCGTCGGCTTGCCGGGGCGAACCCCCGGGATATAGCCGCCGTGCTTCTTGATGTTCTCCGCCACGTCCGCAGGGTTGAAGGTCACGGCCGTGTAGAAGTAGCAGAAGAACACAATAAAGGCCACAAAGCAGAGATTATAGAGCCAGTGCGCCGGAGTCATCATGGCGGCAAAGGCCTGGACCCAGGGCACATCGACAAACGTGGCGATCGTGCTCGGGAACATGATGATCGAACTGGCGAAGATCGGCGGAATGACGCCGCTCATGTTGATCTTCAGCGGCAGGTGGCTACTCTGCCCGCCCATGCTGCGGGCGCCGACGACGCGCTTGGCATAGTGGATCGGCACGCGGCGCTGACCACGTTCCATGAAGACCACTGCCCATATGACCGCGATCATTACAACCAGAATCATTAACAGAATTGCAGGCGACAAGGCTCCAGTCTTGAGAAGACGGATGCTGTTAACCAACGCGCCAGGCATCTCGGCAACAATCCCGGCGAAGATGATCAGGGAGATGCCGTTGCCGATGCCACGCTCGGTAATCTGCTCGCCAAGCCACATGATGAACGCCGTGCCGGCCGTCAGCGTAATAACGCTCAGGATGACAAAACCGATCCCCTGGGCATGCACGACCGGCTCACCGGCCGGACCACGCATACTCTGCAGGCCGATGGCGATGCCGGTCCCCTGGATGACCGACAGGATGACCGTGCCATACCGGGTCCAGCGGGTGATGGTCTTGCGTCCCTGCTCACCCTCCTTGGCCAGCTTCTCCACGGGCTCCCAGACCACCGTCAGCAACTGCAGGATGATCGAAGCGCTGATGTACGGCATGATCCCGAGGGCGAAAATCGTCATCCGCTCCAAGGCACCGCCGGTAAACGAACTGACCAGCCCAAGCAGCGTACCTTCCGTGCCCTGGAAGAATTGAGCAAGCACCACCCGGTCGACCCCGGGGAGCGGTACATGGCAGCCGACGCGATAAACCACCAACATCCCCAGGGTAAAGAGGATGCGCCGGCGCAGCTCGGGAATGCTGAAAACTGTCAGGATCTTGTCGAACAAGGTTAAAGGACCTCAGCCGTGCCGCCAGCCGCAGCGATCTTTTCCTGGGCCGACTTGCTGAATTTGTGCGCCTTGATCGTCAAAGCCTTGGTCAACTCGCCGTCGCCGAGAACCTTGACGCCATCCTTGAGTTGGCCGATCAGGCCAGCTTTGCCGAGGGCTTCGATATCCACCACGCTGCCGGCTTCAAAGAGCTCGAGATCGCGCAGGTTGACCAGCGCGTACTCGGTGCGGCTCAGCGGGTTGAAGCCGCGTTTCGGCACGCGGCGCTGCAGGGGCATCTGCCCCCCCTCGAAACCAGCCTTGATGCTGCCCCCGGAGCGGGCCTTCTGGCCCTTGTGCCCCTTACCGGAAGTTTTTCCGGTGCCGGAACCGTGCCCGCGGCCGATACGTTTTCTGTCTCGAGTCGAGCCGAATGCCGGCTGAAGATTACTCAGATCCATGATCGTTTGTCCTTCGCTCTTATTCCTCAACGGCCACCATGTGGGAGACCTTGTTGATCATGCCGCGGATCTCCGGGGTATCCTTGAGCATCACCGACTGATTGAGACGGCGAAGGCCAAGCCCTTGCAGAACCTTGGTGAAATATTTGGGGCGGCCGATACCGCTCCGCTTGAGGGTCACCTTGATGTCAGCCATTGTTAGCTCCGTTTCAGGCGTTGTCGTCATCGCCGTCGGTGAGACCGCGACGGGCCATGATTTCCTCGGGATCCTGCAGCATCAGCAGGGCCCGCATGGTCGCCTTGACCACGTTGTGCGGATTGTTCGAGCCGAGGCATTTGGAGAGGATGTCGCTGATGCCGGCAACCTCAAGGATGGCGCGAGTCGCCCCGCCGGCGATGACCCCGGTCCCTTGCGACGCCGGCTTGAGCAGCACCTTGCCGGCACCAAACTTGCCAAGGACGTCGTAGGGAATGGTCGTCCCCTGACGCGGCACGGAAATCATGCTCTTCTTGGCCTGTTCGACCCCTTTGCGGATCGCCTCAGGCACCTCGCGGGCCTTGCCCAGGCCGTAACCAACCTTGCCAGCCCCATCACCGACGACGACAAGTGCCGAGAAGCTGAAACGACGGCCACCCTTGACAACCTTGGCGGTGCGGCTGATGTGGATGACGCGATCGAGAATATTGCTTTCGCTGGTTTCAACTCGCTGCAAGCTCGCCTCCTATGTGCTCAAAAAGACAGACCGGCTTCGCGGGCCGCATCGGCCAGGGCCTTGATGCGGCCATGGTAGAGGAACCCGTTGCGATCGAAGACCACCTGCGTGATATTTTTAGCCAGAGCCCGCTCGGCAATTTTTTTGCCGATCAGCTTGGCGGCTTCCACATTGCCACTCACCTTAAGATCACCGCCGAGTTCTTTGGACACGGTCGATACCGAAACCAGCGTCGACCCGGTCGTATCCTCGATGATCTGGGCATAAATATGCTTGGAGCTGCGGAAAACACACAGCCTCGGGCGATCCTGGGCCCCCTGCACCTTGCGGCGTACACGCACCTGGCGCTTTTTGCGGGCCGTCTGGCGTTCTTTCGCGACGTTCACGATCTCACCTCGTTACTTACTTCTTGGCGCCGGCCTTGCCGGCTTTGCGCAGAATGCGCTCATCAGCGTACTTGATCCCCTTCCCCTTGTAAGGTTCGGGGGGACGGAAAGAACGGATCTTGGCTGCCGTGGCGCCGACCAGTTCCTTGTCGATTCCAGTCACGGTAATCTTGGTTTGTTTTTCGACCTCGGCGCTCACCCCGGCGGGCAGAGGATACTCAACCGGATGCGAGTAGCCAAGGGCCAGATTGAGCGTCGTTCCCTTGAGCTCGGCACGGTAGCCGACGCCGTTGATCTCAAGTCCCCGGCTGAACCCCTTGGTCACTCCGTCAACCATATTGGCAACCAGCGTCCGGGTCAGTCCCTGGAGGGAACTGCCGTCCTTCGGATTGCGGGGGTTCACCGTGATCTGGTCAGCTTCCAGCTTAACGTCGACCTGATCATGCAGAACCCGCTCAAGACGCCCTTTCGGCCCCTCGACTTTGACAGTCTGGCCATTGAGAGCAACCTTGACTCCAGCAGGGATAATAATCGGTTTTTTGCCGATGCGCGACATTGTCATCTTCTCCTAAACAGGAATGTTTCAGCTACCAGATGGTGCAGAGCACCTCGCCGCCAACCGCAGCGGCACGGGCTGCACCATCATCCATCACCCCTTGGGAGGTCGACAGGATGGCGGCACCGATTCCGTTCTTGACCCGCGGGATGTCATCCTTGGCCACATAAACGCGGCGGCCCGGCGTGGACACACGGGTGATTTCATGAATCACCGACTGGTTGTTGCCGTCATACTTGAGGTAGACCCGCAACACTCCCTGCTTGTCATCGGTAATCACTTTGAAGTTCCGGACATAGCCAAGGTTCTTCAGAGCGGTAGCAACCGCGACCTTCAGATTGGACGACGGGATGTCGACCTTGGGATGCTTGGCCATCCCCGCATTGCGAATGCGGGTCAGCATGTCTGCGATTGGATCCGTCATACCCATTGGAAACTGCTCCTTATCGACCGGTTACCAGCTGGACTTGACCACACCCGGGAGTTTCCCCTGGGAGGCCAGCTTGCGCAGGCAGATCCTGCACATATCGAACTTCCGATAGTAGGCCCGCGGCCGACCGCAGATCGGACAACGGTTGTACTGTCTCACCTTGAACTTTGCCGGCCTGGCGGCCTTGATGCGCATCGATTTCTTTGCCACGATTGTCCTCCGCTAGGCTGCTGCAGGCTGTTTGCGGAACGGCATCCCGAGAGCGGCCAACAGGGCGCGTCCCTCTTCGTCGGTCCGGGCGCTGGTCACAACGGTCACGTTCATGCCTTTGACCTTGTCGATCTTCTCGATGTCGATCTCCGGGAAGATCAACTGCTCGCGAATCCCCAGCGTGTAATTGCCGCGGCCGTCAAATCCCTTGGGAGAGACCCCCTTGAAGTCACGAACGCGGGGGAGCGCCACATTGATCAGACGATCAAGGAACTCGTAAGCCCGCTCGCGGCGCAGGGTCACCATGCAGCCGATCGGCATTCCCTCGCGCAGCTTGAACGTGGCGATGGAACGTTTGGCCTTGGTGATCACAGCCTTTTGACCCGTGATCCGAGACAGCTCTTCAACTGCCGACTCGAGCACCTTAATGTTCTGGATGGCTTCCCCCAGGCCCATGTTGATCACGACCTTTTCGACCCGGGGAACTTCCATCACGTTCTTGAGTTGCAGCTCCTGTACCAGCTTGGGAGCGAGTTCACTCAAATATAAATCCTTCAGCCTGGCCATGAAAACCTCCTACTTGTCCAGGATTTCGTTACACTTCTTACAGAAGCGCACTTTGCTGCCATCTTCCAACACCCGGATCCCGGAACGGACCGGCTTGTTGCACCCTTTGCACAGCAGCTGGACGTTGGAGGCATCGAACGGAGCTTCCTTTTCGATGATCCCTCCCCCCTGAGTGCTGCCCCGGGTCGGCCGCGTGTGGCGCTTGACGACATTCAGGCTCTCGACCATGACTTGGCCGCGCTCGGGGAGAACACGCAGAACTTTGCCGCTCTTCCCCTTCTCTTTCCCGGCGACAACCATCACCAGGTCGTCTTTCTTGACATGAAGCTTCTTGACTGCCATGGCTCTCATTCTCCCTGCGGCCTAGAGGACTTCAGGGGCCAGCGAAACGATTTTCATGAATTTCTTGGCGCGCAACTCGCGGGCCACCGGACCGAAGATGCGGGTACCAACCGGTTCACCGGCTGCATTGACAACAACTGCCGAGTTATTGTCAAAGCGGATGTAGGAGCCGTCGGGACGCGCCACTTCTTTCGCGGTGCGGACAATGACCGCACGCACCACATCACCCTTTTTCACCCTCGAATTGGGGAGGGCTTCCTTGACCGAGCAGATGATCACATCGCCGATCCCCGCATACTTGCGTTTCGAACCGCCAAGGACCTTGATGCAGCAGAGTCTCCGGGCACCGGAATTATCTGCCACGTCAAGCATGGACTGCATCTGAATCATGGCCGGTTATCTCCTCAACCTTAAACGATGACGTTCTTTTCCAGAATTTCACGCACTCGCCAACGCTTGTCTTTCGACAGTGGACGAGTTTCGACAATCAATACCTTGTCGCCGATCGCGCATTCATTGCCCTCATCATGCGCCTTGCAGGTCACGCGACGC
The DNA here is from genome assembly GCA_023701265.1 of Desulfuromonadales bacterium. Taxonomy (GTDB): domain Bacteria; phylum Desulfobacterota; class Desulfuromonadia; order Desulfuromonadales; family BM103; genus VAUL01. The sequence continues at coordinate 16,461 of JAMPXI010000059.1, forward strand.
TTGATGTATTTCTTGTAGGTCGGGTGTTTGACAATGTTGTCGACACGGACAACCACCGTCTTGTCCATCTTGTCGCTGACCACCACACCGACCCGGGTTTTCCGGCTACCTTGTTCTGTGTTCATTGCCGTCCTCACTTTATCCTTCTAACCGCGTTTTTCCCGGAGAACGGTCTTCACGCGAGCGATATCCCTGCGCACCTGGGGGATGCGCGCGCTGTTTTCCAGATGACCGGTGTGCAGCTGGAAACGAAGGTTGAACAGTTCCTGGTTCAATTCCGTCGCTTTCTTGCTGAGATCATCAACGCTCAGGTCGCGCAATTCCTTAGACTTCATGACCTGTCTCCTCACGAATCAGCAACTTGGTCTTCATCGGCAGCTTGTGAGCCGCCAGACGAAACGCCTCGCGGGCGTCTTCCTCGGTTACTCCCTGCATTTCGTAGAGCACCATCCCGGGGCGGATCACGCAGACCCAACCTTCGGGAGATCCCTTGCCGCTACCCATGCGGGTCTCGGCCGGCTTGCGTGTGATCGGCTTGTCAGGAAACGCCCGGATCCAGATGTTGCCACCGCGTTTAACATAGCGGGTCATGGCGCGCCGCGCTGCCTCAATCTGCCGGGAGGAGAGCCAGCCGCACTCAACCGCCTGGAGCCCGAAATCTCCGAAATTCAGGTCGGTGCCACCGGCAGCGGGACCTTTCATGCGTCCCTTGAACTGCTTTCTATGCTTGACCTTTTTTGGCATCAACATGGCGAATCAACTCCTGTTAACGATTCTGCTGCAACTGGTCGCGGTCGAGAATTTCGCCCTTGAAGACCAGAACCTTGACGCCGATGATGCCGTAGGTCGTCTTTGCCTCGGCAAACCCGTAGTCGATGTCGGCACGCAGGGTGTGCAGGGGCACACGACCTTCGCGATACCACTCGGTACGGGCAATCTCAGCCCCGCCCAGACGACCACTCA
>JAMPXI010000172.1 GCA_023701265.1 Desulfuromonadales bacterium
GACAACATGGCAAACCATCGGTTTCATCGGCGGCGGCAATATGGCCGAGGCGCTAATCAAGGGCCTGCTGGCCCAGGGGCATCCGGCGGAGCGGATTCTGGTCGCCGATCCAAGTCAGGAGCGCCAGGCGCTGCTACGGGATGTCCACAAGGTGACGATTCTGGCCGACAACCGTGAAGCGGCCACCGGCTGTCGCCTGCTGGTGCTGGCGATCAAGCCGCAGATGGTGCCGGCCGTCGTCCCGGACCTGGCCGGAGTCGTGACGCCGGAACATCTGGTTGTTTCGATCCTGGCCGGCACGGCCACGGCGACGCTGGAGAAATTGCTTGGCGGGACAGCACGGGTGGTGCGGGCGATGCCGAACACGCCGGCGCTGGTCGGCTGCGGGGCGACCGCCATCTGTGCCGGGCGCTTTGCGACCACGGCAGACCTGGAAACGGCAGCGGCCCTGTTCCGCGCCGTCGGCTCGGTCAATACCGTCAATGAGGCACAGATGGATGCGGTGACCGGGTTGTCGGGTTCCGGTCCGGCTTACGTCTTTTCGGTGATCGAAGCGCTGGCCGAGGGTGGTGTCAAGGAGGGGCTGTCGCGCGAGGTGGCCCTGGAACTGGCGACGCGTACGGTGCTCGGTGCCGCCAAGCTGGTGGCGGAAAGCGGCGAGGAGCCGGCGGTGCTGCGCCAGAAGGTCTGCTCCCCCGGTGGCACCACCATCGCCGGGCTGACGGCGCTGGAGGACGGCGATCTGAAGGGGACGCTGATCGAGGCAGTGGTCAGAGCGACCAAGCGGTCGAAGGAGTTGGGAAAAGGCTCGTGAGGCGTGAGGAGTGAGGAGCAATGCTTTTATAGCCTGTTGGCTTGACTCATCCGAAGGCCGCGGCTCACTCCTTTCTCCTCACCCCGCACGCTTATGAAGTCTACTATCGCCGCCTACCGCACCCTGCTCGCTGAGATCGATGCCTGGTTCGAGTCCTGTCTGCAGGCCGCTCCGCCCGGAACGCTGTCCTGCCGCAAGGGGTGCAGCGCCTGCTGTCGGGGACTGTTCGACATCACCCTGCTCGATGCCTTCCTGCTGCGGGAGGGTTTTGCGCAGTTACCGGCTGATGTCCAGGCTCAGGTGCTCGCCCGCTGCCGGCCGCGCCTTGCGGAGCTACGGCAGCGCTGGCCGGAACTCCACCCCCCCTACCTGCTCAATTCCCTCCCTGACAATGGCTGGACGGAGATGCCGGAAGGGGATGAAATCCCCTGTCCCCTGCTCGGCAATGACGGCCTCTGCCTGGTCTATTCGTTCCGGCCGATGACCTGTCGCCTGCACGGCCTCCCCAATATCGACCTTTCCGGCGAGGATTTCAGCGCCGACCTGTGTACCCTCCACTCCGGCAACCCGCACACTCTCCCCGCCGATGTCCTGCGCTGGCACTTCCGCGAAACCTTCACCCGCGAATTCACCCTGCTGCGTGCTTTCACCCTGCAACTCACAGGTACGCCGACCAGCGAGGCGGACACCTTCATCCCGCTGGCCCTGTTGGTGGATTATGGATATTTCGTGAGGAGTGAGGAGTGAGGAGTGAGGAGTAGCCTGCGGACGAATTAAGGCAACATCTTGAGAGAGTTTTTACGTCTTACTCCTAACGCCTCACACCTCACGGTTCTTGATTCTCAGGCACCAACTCGAAGCGATCGATGACCTCCGGCGGGATGGTGCGCGGTCGGCCATTCTGCATGTCGATGAATACCCACAGGGTTTCCCCCTTGGCCAGCACCGCGCCGTCGTTTTCGCGCACCATCCGGTAGCGGCGGGGGGAGCTGGACTTGCGGGTGGCGTCGACCAACCAGGTCTGCACGCTCACCCGGTCGCCGGCGTAGGCCGGGCGCAGGTACTCGATGTGGTGCGAACGCGCAACCCAGGTGCACCCCAGCGCAGTGGTCGCTTGCGTGCAGCCGACCGCGTCGGAGTGGGCGATGGCAATATCCTGCATCCACTGCACGTAGACGATGTTGTTGACGTGGCCGTTGCCGTCGATGTCGCGCTCGGTGGCTTGGCGGGTGAGGTGGTAGACGCGCATGGGTTCTCTCTGCCGGCAAGGGGATGGATGCATCAAACACCGGGAAGAACCGCTTGTCAAGGAAGCGGGGATCCGGACGGGTCACCCTGCGGCAGCGCCTCGACCGCCAGTCTGGCGTCTTTCAGCCCGCCGCCGTGCAGTTCGCGGTAGAGACGGATGGCGAGAGACTTTTCGCCGCGGGCCATAAGCGCGGTGACGTGGGCATCGCTGCCGCTGCCGGCGGGTGGGTAAAGGCCGTCGCTGCGGGCCCGGCGCAGCCTGGCCTGCTGGCGGGCGATGAGCGTCCCGGGGATCAGCAGCAGGGCAGCCAGGATGCCAGTGGTAACCGGCCACGGCACGCCGGCGGCGGTAGCGGCCCCGACCGGGAAGATCCAGCAGAGCAGGCCAAAAAAGAGGATGGCGCCGCCATCGAGCCAGCGGCATTCCAGGACGGCTTCAGCGGGGTTGTCGGGATGGCAGCGGGCCATCACCGTGGTACCGGCGGCATAGCGCTCCGCCACCTTGCGGGCGGCGGCCTCACTCGGATAGAGGCGTTCGGCGAAGCCGATGCGTGTTGAGGTAAAGCTGCCGGTGGCGGTGCTGTAGGCGTAGGTGACGAGGGGGCGGTACATGGTCCCCCCCTTCGGCCGGGTGACCGTTTCCACCGTGCTGCTCTCGATGGCGGCGAAGAGCTGCGGCCAGTGGCGGGCGGCCAGCGCGTCGCGCACGGTCGCCAGCCCGGCGCCGACCAGCAGGACGCCGAGCAGCACGAACACGCTGCCAAAGAGCAGGGCGAAAACGGTCGTGGCCGCCATGAAGAACAGGTCCATGGGCGGATGATAGCGCAAAGGGGGGGCGGCGGGAAGGTGCGATGAGGGCGCAACCCCGGGTTCTGATGTTGGACAAGCAAAGCAGGCTGATTCTCCTTGAAGAAGGATCAACCGCGCGCTATGTTATGAGAATTGCTTCAGGCTGATTTCCGAGGAGGGAGGATGCCGTAAGAGCGTACCCACAGCGACCGCCCGGGCCATTGCGACAATGGCCGTGGCGGTCGTTTCTGTCTGTTGTTCTTCTTTCCATGCCATGTTCAAGGAGGGGTCACATGCCGCACAAGGCCGAAGTTCGCACCACCCTGCTGCCGGGGCAGAAAGGGACGGTGCGCCTGTACAAAGAATACGGCGACCAGCTGATCTGCGTCCGCTACCGCTACGACAAGCTGCGCGGGCGGCGGCTCAAGACCGTGGAATTGGTCGTCGACGAGCAGCCGTGGGTGCCGGGGGTTACCATCCCGGCGGAGCGCCAGGTCGCCGTCCGCATCGGTTACAACGAGCAAGACCTGCGCGAACGGGTCAAGCAGGCGGGCGGCTACTGGGACGCCGACAGGAAAGCCTGGAGATTGGGCTTCGGCAAGGTGTTGCAGTTGGGGTTGGAGCGGCGATTGCTGGATGAGGAGCTGGGTTTCTAGTTTCTATGTCTAGAAGCAGGAAACCCATCAGTATTAACCGGGAACCTATATTTAGAAGCTATTTATAGATATATAAGTTCCGTCTATTTACTAGTTA
>JAMPXI010000173.1 GCA_023701265.1 Desulfuromonadales bacterium
ACCCCCGGCTATACCAACTTCCTGCACGATACCCGCGGCTGCATGCGCGTCCTTGGCGGCGTGGTGCTGATGGTCTCCGCGGTCGACGGCGTCAAGGCCCAGACCCAGACGATCTGGAAATGGGCCGAAGAGTTCGAGAACCCGCGCATCGCTTTCATCAACAAGCTCGATCGTGAACGCGCCGATTTCCTCAAGACGATCGACGACATGGAAAAGTCGCTCAAGGCCAAGGCGGTGGCGGTCAACATGCCGCTCGGCCAGGAAGAGAACTTCAAGGGGATCATCGACCTGGTGCGGATGAAGGCGCGGGTTTTCCAGTTCGACGACAAGGGCACCTACCAGGAGACCGAAATCCCCGCCGACTACCTCGAAGAGGCCAAACGTCTGCGCACCCTGCTGCTGGAATCGTGTGCCGACACTGACGACGCCTTGATGGAAAAGTACCTGGAAACCGAGGATCTCGAGTTGGAAGAGATTCTCAAGGCGCTACGCGAGGGGACGCTGACCGGGAGGTTCGTGCCGGTGATGTGCGGCAGCGCGTCGAAAAATATCGGCATTCGCCAACTGCTCGACTACATGGTCAAGTGCCTGCCGTCGCCGGTCGACCGCGGCACCCAGTACGGCACCAATCCCAAGACCGGCGAGCAGGAAGCACGCAAGGCCGACCGCAGCGAGCCGTTCTCGGCGATGGTGTTCAAGACCATCAGTGATCCGTTCACCGGCAAGCTGACCCTGTTCCGCGTCTACTCCGGGATCGTCAAGTCCGATAGCACCGTTTTCAATCCGAGCAAGGATGCCAGCGAGCGGCTCGGCCAGATCCTGGTTCCCGAAGGGAAGAAGTACAAGCCGGTCGGCGAGGCGGTCACCGGGGATATCGTGGCGGTGGCCAAACTGAAGGAAACCACCACCGGTGATACCTTGTGCGATGGCGCCAAGCCGATCATCTTCCCGAACCCGGTCATCTTCAAACCGGTGATCTCCTTCGCCCTGGCGCCGAAGAGCAAGGGCGACGAGGACAAGATCTTCTCCGGGCTGCAGCGTCTGACCGAGGAAGATCCGGCCCTGACCATCCAGCGCGACGTCGAGACCAAGGAGATGATCATCTCCGGGATGGGTCAGGTGCACGTCGAAGTGGCGGTCGAGAAACTCAAGCGCAAATTCGGCGTCGAGGTCATCCTCAAGGAGCCGAAGGTTCCGTATCGCGAGACGATCAAGAAGAAGGTCGAGCAGCATTACCGGCACAAGAAGCAGTCGGGCGGTCGCGGCCAGTTCGCCGACGTGCACATCAAGCTGGAGCCGCTGCCGCGCGGCAGCGGCTACGAGTTCGTCGATGCCATCGTCGGCGGGGTGGTGCCGCGCCAGTACATTCCGGCGGTCGACAAGGGGGTTCACGAATCGATGCGCAAGGGGTGGCTCGGCGGCTTCCCGGTTCAGGACTTCCGCGTAACGCTGTACGACGGCCAGTACCATTCGGTCGACTCGTCGGAGATGGCCTTCAAGATCGCCGGGTCGATGGCGTTCAAAAAGGCCAGTGAAGCGGCCAACCCGGTGCTGCTCGAGCCGGTCATGATCATGGAGATCACCGTTCCCGACGATTGCGTCGGCGATGTGATCGGCGACATGAACTCGCGCCGCGGCCGGGTGCTCGGCGTCGATCCGCAGGGCTCCAACCAGGTCGTCAAGGTCCAGGTGCCGATGGCCGAGGTGCTCAAATATGCTCCGGAACTGCGCTCCATGACCTCCGACCGCGGTCTGTTCACCATGGAGTTCGACCATTACGATGAGGTTCCCTCGCATTTGACCGCAAAACTGCTCGAAGGGTTCAAGCGCGAAGCGGATGAGGAATAGCGCCGGCGGCGCGCAAGGAGGCAAGATATGGCCGACAAGGACGAGTTCAAGTTCGACGATGATGACACCTTTCCGGAAACCGATCTGAGCGGGGCATTTTCCGAAGGGGAGCAGACCACATCGACGGAGCCGGAATACCCGATGACGATCAAGAAGTCGGGCGGCTTAAGAAGCCGGCTGCTGCTGTTGCTGCTGTTGCTGGTGGTTGGCGGCGGCGGTGGCTATTATTACTTCATGATGATGGAAGAACCGCCGCCATCGCCCCCGCCCAGGGTCGTCGCCGCAAAACCGAAACCGGTATCCGCCCCGGCCCCCCCACCGGCTCCGGCTGCACCGGCCGCTGGCCAGGCACAGGTCGCCGTGCCGCCGCCTCCGGCCCAGCCTGCCGCTCCGGCTCCGGCCGCGGTCGCGGTTGCACCACCGCCCAAGCCGGCAGCTCCGGCACCTGCCGCTGCTCCGGCAGCAGCCCCGGTGCCGGCGGCGAAACCGGCCGTAGCCGTTGCCCCACCGCCCAAACCGGCAGCCCCGACGCCTGCCGCTGCTTCGGCGGCAGCCCCGGTGCCGGCGGCGAAACCGACCGAAGCCAAGGCTGCTCCGGCCGCGAAACCGGCGGCAGTCAAGGTTGCGCCGACTGCCATCGGTGGGCCGTGGCTGGTCGAGGCTGGCACGTATTTGAATGCTTCGGCGCTTAAGTCCGCCGAAAAGAAGATCCGTGGACTCGGTTACGAGCCGCAGGTCAGCACCACGCAGAAAACCGTGCACATGACCCGCCTGCGCATGGGCTCCTTCCCCGAAGGCGAGGTGAAGGAGGCTTTGGCCTATGCTCGCGGGATCGCTCCGGATGCTTTCTCCCTGCGCTCCGGCGGCAACTTCACGGTGTACGCCGGGACCTTTACCAATCCTCAGAATGTTCGCGAGATGACCGAGCGCCTGGTCAGTGAAGGGGTGCAGGTCGAGGAAGAGCCGATCGAAGTCAAACGGACCATCAGCCTGCTGCGGTTCGGCGGTTTCGCCGATCAGTCCGCCGCCGCCGAAGCCGCGGCGAAGGCCCGCAAGGCGGGTATTGCCGCCGAGGTAGTCAAACCCCGCTGAACAGGCAGCGAGACGATGAACCAGCCAGCAGACACCGGTACCGTGCGCCTGAAAGTCTCTCCCCAGGTGGCACGCATTGTCGCCCCCGGGGCTCCCCGCGAGGTCCAGATGGCCGCCGCGCGGGGGGCCCTCCCTCTTTCCGGGGCTGATCTGCTGACAGCGCTCTGTTTTCTGTGCGCCAATCCCGATGCCGAACTGAAGAGCGAAGCTGTCAAGACCCTGCGCACCGTGCCGGCGTCGATCCTTCTGCCGGTTCTCGACGACCCCTCCCTGCACCCGCGTTTGCTCGAACTGCTGACCCGTGTCCGGCTGGCCGATGTCGTCCTGATGGAACGGGTCATCATGCATCCGGCGGCGAGCGATGCCACTCTGCTGTATCTGGCGGAGCGGGGGGGACAACCGGTGCTGGAGCGTCTGGCTGACAATCAGCTGCGGCTCACGGCGGCGATCGCCGAGGCCATTATCGCCAATCCGCACGCCGAACGGGCCCTGAAATTCCGCCTGGGGTGGCGCGAAGAGACCCCGGAGGCGGAGTCGTCCGACGCAGAAGATCAAGCTCAGGAAGCTGCCGTTGACGAAAGCGAACAGGATGAGTTTCCCGAGGCTGTCGATGGCAATCCTGACGAAATCAAGGATGTTTC
>JAMPXI010000174.1 GCA_023701265.1 Desulfuromonadales bacterium
ATATCGATGGCCAGAAAATCGGTTTCGGGCTGCTGCATGGCGCGCTGCAGAATGAAGTGACCGGTGCCGCAGCCGATCTCCAGAGCCAGCGGCGCCAAGCGTCCGAACATGGCCGGTTGGTCGAGCGGTGCCGTCAGATGGTCAGCGGGGATGAAGAGCGCCGAGACGATGGGGATGACCCGCTGGGTGCGAGGCCGCACCGCGGCGTTGAGATATTCCGCTTCCAGGCAGGGTTGCGTCTCGGTCATTTGCGGTTGCTCAGGAACAGGGCCAGGGCATCGATCTCGTGGTTCTGGAGATGACTGAAGTCGGTGATGCGGCCGGTGGCATGACGTTTCTGCGGGTTGACCAGCATGCGGCGCAGTTGCTCCCGGGTCAGGCGGCTGCCGACCTTCTCCAGATCGGGGCCGGTGCTGGCGCCCGCCTCTTCGATCCGGTGGCAAGCCTTGCACCCCTGCGAATTGAGCAGGCGGCGCGCCAGAGCCTCCGCGTCGGGCTGCGCTGCGCCCGCAATCGAGGTAATCAGAATGAAAAGAAGGCTGGTCAAGGCCGGCAGGCGCACGGTGTGGCTCCTTCGTCGGGGCATAGGTCAAACCCAGGGGTATTTCACAAAAATACCGGAAATGACCGGCGCGGCCAAGGATTTCCGTTGGATGGCTGGGATGGCTGGGGGACGTTGTTTATTTGTTGACTAAATTGCCTGCGCTTATTATGTTCGCATCATGCCAAGAACCGCCCGCCTTGATGTTCCCGACCTGCTCCAACATGTGATTGTTCGCGGCGTCGACCGCTGCGACATCTTCCGCGACGATGGCGACCGTACGAAGTTTATCGGCACCCTCGCCAAACTTCTCGTCCAAACCGAGACCGAGTGCCTCGCTTGGGCGCTGATGAGCAACCATGTTCATCTGCTGCTCCGTCCACGCCGAACCCGGTTGGCTTTCTTCATGCGCAGACTGCTCACCGGATATGCCATCTATTTCAATCGCCGCCACCAACGTTGTGGTCACCTCTTTCAGAACCGGTACAAATCGATTGTTTGCGAGGAGGATGCCTATCTTCTCGAACTGGTTCGCTACATCCATCTCAATCCGTTGCGCGCCGGGCTGGTGGCGGACCTAACGGCACTCGACGTCTACGCTTGGTCTGGACATAGCGTCATTATGGGAAATGGTGTCCTTGCCGGGCAGTTAGCGGACGGCGTGCTGGCCTTCTTCGCGCCGGGGCAGGGGGAGGCAAGGCGTCGCTATCGCATATTCGTGGCGGATGGTGTCACGCAGGGAAAGCGGGACGACCTGACCAGCACCGGCAGGCGAAGGGAACCGCTTGCCGATGGGCCGTATGACGACAGGATTCTGGGAAGCATCGATTTTGTCGAGGAGTTGCGAGCGCGCCGGGAGTTGGTGCCGGCAATTTCGGCAAGCGTCGACATCCGCGAACTGATCGACAAGGTCTGCGACCATTTCGCCCTCACCGCAGATATGCTGCGGTTAAGGACTCGCGCGGCCAAGGTTGCCGAAGTCCGGGGCATCGTCTGCTACCTTGCGGTCCGCCACCTCGGGCAGAGCGGTGTCGAGGTCGGGCGACATCTGGGGCTGAGTCGATCAGGCGTGAGTATTGCCGCCGGGCGCGGGGAGCAATTGCTGAAGAGCGATCCAGCGCTGCTGGCGTTACTCAACTAACAAACAACGTCCCCTATTGACTATTGAAGGCCCGAGCCGGAGGCCATTCTCGGTGCCGTATCGAGCGTCATGTGCGAAAACGAAAAGCTGGCCAGGCAGGTGGGGATGTACCTCTGCCATCGGCACAGCGGGAAGAAACTCAAAGAGCTCGGCGCGCTCTTTGGCGTGGGTGAGACCGCAATCGCCGAGGCGCGTCGTCTGCTGACGCGAAAGCTGCAAGCGGATCGGCAGTTGGCAAGCACGGTTGAGAAGGTCAGGAGTAAGCTCAATATTTGATTTTTGGAGATTTGACCCTTATGGGAACCCATGGGGACGTTGTTGTTTTATTGCTTTAGCGAGTAATGTCAGCTAAAGTCCCGGCATGCCCCGACAACCCCGACTCGACATCCCCGGCCTGCTGCAACATGTCATTGTCCGTGGCATCGACCGCGCGGAGATATTTCTCGACGACGAGGATCGCCGGCTTTTTGTCGACCGTCTCAGCCGCCTGCTCGTCGAAACCGGCACGGACTGCTATGCCTGGGCGCTCATTCCGAACCACTTTCACCTCTTGCTGCGCTGCAACCGGGTGGAACTGTCCCGCCTCATGCGCCGGCTGCTGACCAGCCACGCCATTAACTTCAACCACCGCCACAACCGGTCCGGGCATCTGTGCCAGAACCGTTACAAGTCGATCGTCTGCGAGGAAGAGCCTTATTTTCTCGAACTGGTTCGCTATATCCACCTGAATCCTCTGCGTGCCGGCCTGGTCGTGAACCTTGACGCCCTGGACTGCTACCCGTGGTGCGGGCATGCTGTTTTACTAGGGCAGGGGACACTGCCGGGCCAGGTTGTCGATGCCGTTTTGGAACGCTTTGGCGCGCGGCTGAGCGTCGCGCGGCAGCATTATCGGCAATTCGTTGCCGATGGACTGCTCATGGGAGCGAGACCCGAACTGGTCGGTGGGGGGCAGAAACGGAGTCAGGCTTCAGGAACAGCCAGCGAAGCAACCGCGGATTTCGATGACCGTGTGCTTGGCGGCAGTGATTTTGTCCAAACGCTGCGCGAAGATGATCTCTTGCGGGGACGCTTGGCTGAGCGCATGGCGTTGGCCGAGTTGCAGAAGGGCGTTGCCGGCCTGTTCGACTTGGCGCCTGCGGCGCTTGAGCAACGCGGCCGTCAAAACGAGACTTCTGCCGCACGTGCCGTTTTTTGCTATCTGGCCGTGATGAAATTGCAGTACTCAGGGGCAGAAGTCGGGCGGGCACTTGGCATCGGCGTGTCCTCCGTGTGCCGGGCGGTGCGGCGCGGAGAGGAAATGTTCCGGTCACGTGACGCTGTGAGGTTGTGGTGGATGGACCGTTAAAGCAATAATGCAACTACGTCCCCGACCATCCCCCGATCATCCCGGAGTGAGTGTCGCCCCCCCCCGTCGCGGGGAACAATTGTTGAGAAATGATCCCTCGCAGTTGGAACTAATCAACTAGTAAACAACGTCCCCTATTGAAAGCCCTATTGAAAGCCAAGGATTTCCGTTGGAAGGAGCTTGAATTCGTGACGCTGCGCCGCTACTCTTACACATTCGGCCGACAGGGCAGCGCCCGACATGGCTGAAATCAGGAAGGAGCCAAAACCATGCTGATCGTCATGGATCATGCGGCAACCGATGCCCAGGTCGAAGCCGTAGTCGCCGCCGTCAAGGCGATGAAACTGCTTGCCCAGCCGATCCCGGGGAGTGAGCGGACCGCCATCGGTGTGCTCGGCAATGAGGGTTATGTCGATGACAGTACCATTCGCGACCTCCCCGGCGTGCGTGAAGTCATCCATGTCAGCAAACCATACAAGCTGGTATCGCGCGACTTCCATCCGGAATCATCGGTGGTGGAGGCTGGCGGGGTACGC
>JAMPXI010000060.1 GCA_023701265.1 Desulfuromonadales bacterium
GCCGCCGATCGCAAACAGGTCGCCTGTCCCCAGGTTGCCGGTCACCGTGGCATTCTTCAGCGCATACTGGGTCGCCGTCAGCGTCCCCGTCCCGCTCAGCGTGGCGCTGTTGTACAGCAGCGCGTACTGCACCGTGTCGGTGTACCCCTGCAGGTCGAAGACGCTCCCCGCCCCATTGACGTACAGCGTGGCACCGTCAGCCAATCGATTGTTCGCACCGAGCCGTAGCGTTGCGCCAGGTTGCACCGCAACCGACGTCGCCGCGGCCGTGCCGTTGAGCAGGTTGCTGCCGCCGATCGCAAACAGGTCGCCTGTCCCCAGGTTGCCGGTCACCGTGGCATTCTTCAGCGCATACTGGGTCGCCGTCAGCGTCCCCGTCCCGCTCAGCGTGGCGCTGTTGTACAGCAACGCGTATTGCACCGTGTCGGTGTACCCCTGCAGGTCGAAGATGCTCCCCGCCCCATTGACGTACAGCGTGGCGCCATCAGCCAATCGATTGTTCGCACCGAGCCGCAGCGTTGCGCCAGGTTGCACCGCAACCGACGTCGCCGCGGCCGTGCCATTGAGCAGGTTGGTGCCGCCGATCGCAAACAGGGCGCCTGTCCCCAGGTTGCCGTTCACCGTCGCGCCCTTCAGCGCATACTGGTCCGCCGTCAGCGTCCCCGTCCCGTTCAGCGTGGCGCTGTTGTACAGCAGCGCATATTTGACCGTCTCGTTGAACCCCTGCAGATTGAAGACGCTTGCTGCTCCATCGACGTATAGCGTGGCAGCATTGTTCAAACGCTCGTTCGTGCCCAAGGCTAGCGTACCGCCCAAGACTCCGACCAACTCGCTTACGGTGGACTGACCACTTAAAGTGACCGTCCCGCTCGTCGACTTGACCAGCGGGACACTGACAGCAGCACCGGCGAGCGTTACATTGATCCCCACCGAGCCGGACTGAAGATCAATACGGTTATTGGCTGTAATCGTTGGCGTATCAGGCCCAAGGGTCGTCAATGTCGCACTGTTGGTCAGGGTGACCACGTTGTAGGTACTGGTTGTTGCAACTGTTGATGAATTGAATGTGACATTCGGAGCCGCCCAGGCAGTTCCCAACGCCAACTGCAACACCAGGATCATCGCGACCAGGCTCGATATCGTTCGCATCGTCTCGTTTTGTCTCATTTGCCGCCCCCTGACTTCCCCGCCGCCATGGAAAAATTCTTCAAACCCTCAAATACCAGCGCAATCCAGTCATAATTATAAAATACGCACAAATACCAGCAAAAGAATAACAGTGTTACATTATGCCTCATCTTAAAACATGTCAACGAGATAGATTGCATCTGTCAGGCCTATGCGGAGCCATGAAGCATATTTCTGACAAACATCTGATTTTCAAAAAGAAACCTTGATTTTTTTACTTGCAAATCGACAAGGCTGTCTATAACCTTAGGCTAAGGCATTTTTTGTAGAAACACCTTTTGACAGCTTCTTCAATGGGGGTCGTCATGAAAAACCCGCGCTACCACCTCGGCCGTGTCGGCATACTCCTGTGCCTTTCCCTCCTCCTGGCCATGACAGCCCATGCCGCCATCCCTGTCGGCAAGGTGACCCAGGCGGTCGATTGTGCGAAAGCCGGGCGCGGCCAGGTCAGCTCGGGAGAGGCAGTTTTCGAGGGCGACACTTTTACGGTCGGCCCCAACGGGTCGATGATCATTCTCTTTGACGACGACAGCGTCCTGACCCTCAAGGCCGGCAGCCGCGCCACCATTTCCACGTTCCGCATGGGCGGCAAGGGGAAACCGGGGATGGCGCTCATCAAGGCCACGGATGGCAAGTACCGTTTCACTCCCGGGAAAATCCTGTCCCAAGGCGGGGTTCAGTTCGTCAGCAAGGACGCAGGCTCAGGCGGCGCGACCGGGCAGGGCGTCCTCGTCGCCCAAAACCAGGCGCAAGGGGGCGGGCAATCGGCAGCGACCGCGGGAAGCGGCGGCACCACGGCCGGCTCGGCCGGCACGCAAGCCTCCGGGACGGCGATGGCGTCAAGCACCCCGACCGGCGGGACGCCGACAACAGCCGCCGGACCGTCCGGCGGAACCGCGGCCGTGGCCGCCACTGGACAGCAGGCCGGCTCGACCTTCGGCGGCGCCGCCATGGGCAGTTCCTCGACCGGCAGTTCTTCCATGACCGGCAGCAGCCAGCCCGGCAGCTTTGCCACCGGCGGCGGAACCCCCTCCTCGGCCGGCGGCGGATACTCTCCCGGCATGACGACCCCGGCCAATACCCCCGCCGGAAGCTGGACGACCATGGTCGCCAGTGCCGGCTCACCATCAACTTCGGGCGTAGCCACGGGAACTTGGAGCAACACCAGCAACTGGACCGGCGGCGGCGACAGCGGGAGCGGCACCGGCGGCGGTACCAGCGGTGGAGTGGCGGTTGCCGCCCCGAGCAACAGCTTTACCGGCACCGGTGGCGGACTTGCGACCAGCAACGGCTTCACCGGCATGCAGGATCCCTGCGCCCTGGGTGGCTGCGGCAACGGCCCGAGCGGCGCACCGACGGGCGGCAATGCCATCCCGGCTCCCGACATGATGCTGGCCAGCGCCCTTGGCAGTCCCAGCATGAACCTGGCCAGCGGCTTCAACAGCCCCAGCGCAAACCTGAACCTGGCCAGCAGCTTCAACAGCCCCAGCATGAACCTGGCCAGCATCAACAGTTTCAATACCAGCTTCAACACCAGTCTCAATCAGAGCTTTAATTACACCAACCTGGTTGCCGGCTTTTCCGGCATGGACAACGTTGCCTCGTCAGGCCTTGCCTTCAACAACCTATCCGCCGGCATGGCCAATTTCAACGTGGGCACCACGTTCAACACCGGAGCATCCTTCAACAACCTGTCGGGCGGGAGCATTATACCGGCAGGAAGCATGCTTCAGATTGGCAACCTGTCCAGCATCAACAATTTCACCAGTTTTTCCAACCTCGGCAACATCGCCAACATTGCCAATATTGGCAACATTGGCATGCAGATCGGCATGTAGGTCTTTTCCCCAGATCGAGGCGAAAGCGGGCTCATGAAAAAACGATCTTTTCTTTGCGGACTGATGGGGGGCGCCTTCGCCGTCCTGGCATGGGCAGGCGGGGCCATGGCTGTCCCCGCGGATGACTTCTCCACCCACTACAAGCAGGGGCTCGGCTATTTCGAAAAGAAGCAGTACGACCAGGCGCGGGAAGAACTGGTCCTGGCCATGGAGGCCAAAAGTGATGATCCGGACATGCTTCGCCACCTGGCGCTGGCCTCGTTCATGGTCAAGGACTATCCCCTGGCCCGCAATGCCGCCGCACAGTTCCTGAATGTCTACGAAGATCCGGCCATCCTGGTGCTGATGGGACGCTCCTGCGAACTGAACGGCGACCTCGAACTGGCAGCCAACATCTATCAGAAGCTCGCCAATACCGCCAACCCCTACCAGGATGCGGCCCAAACGGCACTGAACAACCTGGTCGAATCCCGGCAGTTGCCCGGACAAAAGGGGAAACCGTTCTTCCCTCGCCCCGAGGGGGTGCACGGCGCGGCCATGGTCTCGGTGGAATACGACGACAACATCACCACCATTTACGATCAGACCGGGACACCGTCCGGCATCGACGATACGCGGGCCGGGCTGGCCTTCGGCGCCGATGTCGATGTGCCGGTCGGCGAGCGCTTCTACTGGGGCGGCGGCGGGCTGTTCCTCGGCAATCTCTATAACGATGAAGCGCAACCATACGAAGTTGCCATGGTCCGCGGCAATCTGCATGCCGGCATGGTTGGCGACGACTGGAACCTGAAGGTCGCCCTGGAACTCGATTCTGTCGACTACACCCACGAGCACGCTTTCGATGCGCAGCGACTGACCGTTTCCTATCTCCAACTGCTGGGCCGGCGCAACATCATGATCGTGCAGGGAGCGGTGGCCAACGAAGACTGGACCGATAAAAATCCGGATTGGGCCGAGAGTAATCCGGATGCGATCAAGTATGACGTTTCCCTGGAGGATCGCTATTATCTGAAAGGGATGGCCAGCAATCTCTTCCTGCGCATGAAGTACCAGTACCAGCTCAACGACACCGATGAGCGTTCAACCGTCGATTACTATTTCAACAAGGGAACCCTCGGCTTGCGCTCGCCGCTCGCCTTTGCATGGAACACCTACATCGTCCCCGATATCAGCTATGAATACCGCTCCTACAAGGAACCCGACCCGACCGACCGGACCGACCGGATCACCGAATACTCCATCATCCTCGGCAAAAGCTGGACGAAGGAATTCAACTCCGAGCTGTCCTACCGGCGCCGGGACACAAATTCGACGGTCGACAATTACGACAAGACCCAGAATATCTACGGGCTGTCCATGATCTACGTCTTCTAGGCAAGATCTCCAGCCTGTCGATGCATTGAAGGTTTTTTCCGCCAAATACCTCGCCTACTGGCTTGCCGCGGCAATTTTCCTGATTTTCTCCGCCAGCTATCTGCTGATGGAGTGTTGGGTATTCCAACCCCCGTCCTACCAGACTTCGCCGCAGACGATCCGGCGCCAGGAGAAGTTCCGGGAATTCTTCTCCCGGGCCCTGCAGGCCGACAGTCATTTCCAGGTTTTCCTTTCCCGCTTTCTGCAGGACCGCCCCAATCCCGCCGTGGTGTTGCTGGATGTTGACTACGATGTCATCTCCGAAGCCGATGCCTGGCCGCTGCCGCGCAACATCTATGCGGAAATCTTTTCCAGGCTGGCGGCGGGCAAACCGAGAGTCGTTCTGGTCGACCTGATTTTCGAACGGCCGCAAACCCCCTGGGTGGCGGATGCAATTTTCCAGAACATCAACGAGCAGAATGCCCCACTGCTCATGCCGGTCGTTAATCAGTTGAACCATGACGGCCAGCTCAAGGATGCCCTGGCCCAATCCAGCTGCGTGCTGATCACGGTCCTGGCCAACGATCGCGACTTTTCGGCACGTGCTCTGCGCGAACAGTACGCTGCCACCCTCGCCCGCCATGTCAACAACTCCCCCCCTGTAGAAGTTGCCGGCAACGGGATCGAACAGGTTTTCCCGCGGGCACGCATCGTCGGCCTGCGCGAAAGCATCCTCCCCCTGCAACTCAGCGCCAGGGGGCAGGGGTTTACCCTGCTCAACTTTGACCGTTACGGTCGCGCCGCAGAAATGCCCTGTTTCCACCGTCTGCAAACGCTTCCGCCTGAAAACCGCAGCGTCTTCCTGCCGCACGCGACCGTCGAAACGGTCAGGGTCTTCGAGGGAGCGGACCGTTACCAGTTGACCGTTGCCGATGGTAAGGCCACGGAGTTCCGCATCGGCTCCCGCACCATTCGGACCAACCCGTCCGGCGACATGGTGGTCAATTTTTACAATCGCGCGAAAATTCCCGTCGTTCGCGCCCACGACCTGCTCCAGGGGAAGGTTTCCCCCGAAGCCCTGGCCGGGAAGATCGTGGTCTTCAGCTCCGACACCGATTTTCTGCATGATTACGTGGAAACCCCCTTTGGCCTGGTCTGGGGGGCGGAAGCGATGGCCTACGAACTTTCCAACATCCTCAACGAGGATTATTTCTATCGCCCGGCCTGGGCCAAGTGGTTCGAGCTCGGGCTGCTTTGCGTCCTGTTTGCAGCCGTGCTTGCCTGCTGTAGTCTGCTGAAACCGTCGCGGGCCGCCCTGGTGGTCGCCCTGCTGGTGATTGCCACCGCCACGATGGTCGGGGCACTCTATGTCTGCCAGCGGCAGATTTTCAGCGTGACCATGCCGGTCAGCTTCTCGATCATCGTCTTCGTCCAGGCCACCCTCATTCGCGTGGTTCGCGAGGAACACCAGAAGCGGTTCTTCAAAAATGCCCTGAGCCTTTACCTCTCTCCCGAATTGAGTGAACTGGTCGCGGAAAAACCCGAACTGCTCGGCCTGCAGGGGAAAGAGGAAACGTTGACCGTGCTGTTTTCCGACATCCGGAACTTTTCGAGCATTTCCGAGTCGATGGCACCGGAGGAACTGACCGCCTTCCTGCAGCATTACTTCTCGCCGATGACGGATATCGTCTTTGCGACGGGCGGAACGCTCGACAAGTATATCGGCGATGCCATCATGGCCTTCTGGGGGGCCCCCCTGCCACAGGATGACCATGCCGTCAGGGCCTGCGATGCGGCGCTGCGGATGCTCGAGGCCCTCGATCAGCTGTTACAGCAACAGCAGCAGAACCTTGCCAACCTGCCGCCGATCCGCATGGGGATCGGCATTCATACCGGCAGGATGCGCGTCGGCAACATGGGCTCGGCACGACGGTTGAACTACACGGTCATCGGCGACAACGTCAATCTGGGATCACGCCTGGAGGGATTGACCAAGCATTACGGGGTCCGCCTGATCGTGTCGGAGCAGACCTGGGACGCACTCCACGGGAACTTTTACGGGCGCCGGCTGGATCGGGTCAAGGTGAAGGGGAAGGACGAGGCCGTGACCATCTACGAGGTGATCGGACGCGGCGAACCATCAGCGGAACTGCAGGCGGCCCTGGCCGATTGGGACCGTGCACTGCGGGCCTACGAAGAGCAGCAGTGGGAAGCCAGTGCCCGCATCTTCCTCGAGTGGGCCAACAACCGCCAGGATCTCACCGCCACCTCCTATCTCAAGGCCATCGAGCGCTACAGCGCCGAGGAACAGCTCGAAAACTGGCCGCCGGTCAGTGTCATGACCGAAAAATGACCGCCTGACGCCATCAACAACTCGATCAGCAGGGAATGGAACTAATCCAGGGACAAGCGCTCCCCACCGGCGACAATCCGCCAGGGACGCGGCAATGTCTGCAATTCCCGGGCAATTTCGTCGTGGTAAACCGGCTTGACATGCATGACGTTGATGATCGCCTCGGGAGTCTGCAACTTTGCCAGTTCGTTACCGAGCAGGGAGGGGGTCAGGTGGCCGGACGTCATGGCCAAATCCTGAAGGCGATTGGGAAAGGCGGTTTCAACGAATACTGCGCGCAAGGCCGACGCCTCTCTGGCCAGCGCCCAGATGGCTTCGGTCGGCCCGGTATCCCCGGTGTAGAGAAATGAACCGTTGGTATCTTCCACCAGGTAGCCGACCGAAAAGACCGGATGGCAGGTCCGCACCCAGCGGATCTTCAACCGTCCGAGGGCCAGGAACCCTTCAGATTCGAGGGGGCAGAATTCGACGACGGGATGGTTGCCACTGCTGATTTGCGAGAAGTCCGGCCAGAGCTGGTTGTTGAACAGATGCTGCCGAACCAGATCAAGCACCGGTCCGGGCGCCCAGATCTTCAGTGGCGCCGCCCTGGCAGTCATGACGTTGTCAACCAGGAAGGCCAGTTCACCAATGTGATCCAGGTGGGCATGAGTCAGCAGCACATGATCGACCGAGACCTGTTCGAGCAGACTCAACTCGCTGGCAAGGCCGCCGGAGTCAAAGGCCACATGGTCGTCGACGAGCAGACACCCGGAGCGTGCCCAGGCCACATTCGCCGCGCTCCCTCCAAAGACTCTGACGTGCAACGCAAACTCCCGAAAAGTTGGCCCTGAGAATGCTATCTACGACAAGATATAGCGGGTGACCGAATTGGCGATACAGGCAAAAGCTTCCAGTTCCGTTGGAGAAAAATCGGGGCCGGCGGCCTCAGGGTCGAGCCCTTTTCTGCACAACTGGATAACGCCGGCCACCTGCGTTCCCTGCAGCAGGGGAGCACTCATGATTTTCTGAATGGGCAGGGTGGCCTTCTGTTCCTTGTCCTTCGGGTCACCAAGCTTGATGCTTTCGAAGATCGAGGCATGCCGCGTGTTGGTAAAGCGATTGTCGAGGTGCGGCTTCCCTTCCCGTGCCGTACGAGCCAACAGGGAATCCCTGGTCCCGATCGGAACGCGCCCGGACTTGACCAGCTTTTTCGGCCAGAGAAAACAAAGGTCCTGGGTTTCCGGATCGAGACGGAAAATGGCCATCTCATCTTCCTTGACCTTGAACGCCTGTTGCATGGCGGTACCGACAAGGCGCAACCGGTTGTCCATGTCAGCTTGTTCGTCAAGGGCTTTCTCGAGGGTCTGGCAGAACTCGGGAATTTTCATGAAACCTCCTTGAAGCAACCATCGCCAGGGATATCGGCGGCACTATCCAACGCCGTGAGTTTGGATGCTTTTCCCTGCGTTGTCAACGATATACGCGGGGTTAAGCAACCCGGTCAGACAACTCGGGCAATCATCCCACCGACATAACGCGGATCGAGATCGGCGGCTCTCACCGCACAGAACTCTTCTTCCCACAGATCGAAGCAAAGGGTGCCGAAAATGCTGCCGCCGGGTTCCAGGGAATCCAGCCAGGCCGATGTCTGTTTTCGCAGCTCCGGATCGAGCTTCCCGTTGCGCGTGACCATTGCGTGCAGTTCGCCAAGCTCTCCCACCGCCAGTGGCTGCGGTGCGAACGGCCGCCCCAGCAACCGGTTGGCCAGCGCCGTCAGGAAGATGGTGGAGAGCATCAATTCGCTGCCGCTCTCCGGGTGGCAGCCTGCCAACTCCCAATCCTCCGGCGCTGGCAGCGGAAAGGGAAAATGCTCCTCGAACAGACGCCGCTGCACGTCCAGGCGGTCGAGCCACTCCTCCACCAGGCGCACCTCGCGCAGACTGGCGAACGGCCGCATCCCGCCCCGTTCGGGACGCACCACCACTTCGGGGAAGTGCGGGCGACGCTGCAGCAACGGTGAGACCAGGGCACGGAAACTCCGATCCAGATAGGGGCCAATCGCCGAATCCTGCAACGCCCTGGCCCGCCGCTGCAGCCGCAGGGTCAGGCTGAAACCGAGACGGAACAACTGTTCGACATAGGTCTCGTGCAGACATCGGTTTGCGCCTTCACCATCGTCGCCGACCAGATATTCGAGGGCCAGGTTGAGCGTGACGAAGGTTCTTGCCGCAATTTCACTGACCTGGTCGAACTCGCCAAGATCCACCCGCTCCGCCATCAACACCTTATTGACCAGACAGGCCAATTCCCAGGTGGTCCCGTCATTGACGCCGGCCGCCAGCGCCGCACCCAACACCCCGCCGGGCTGCGCCAACTGCAATACCGCCCCCGGAACTGTCCCGGTCGCGCTGCCTCCCAAGGGAACCTTGCGTTCCGCGCCGGGCACGAATTGTTCCGGATCGATCCAGGCGTACACTGTCTGCGCCGCGTAAGGATCGGGCAGTCCCTGGTCGAGCAGCCGGTCGGACCGCTGCCGGTAGACACTCTCTTCGAGCTGGCATTCACTCTCGGAGCGCACCGCTTCGAGCAGGTAGCGGCAGAACTCCGGGGCCTGACGAAACAGGACGTCGACCAGGGAACCAAACAGCTTGGCCCCATCGTCGTCACGGTAATCGAGCACATAGCCCCGCTCCCGTCGCCGGCCCTCGGCGATGGCTACATCTTCATGAATCTCTTCCGGTCCGGAAAGCACCTGGATCTCGCGGTGCAACATCAGCACCAGCAACTCGAAGTCGATCTCCTGAAGGGTACTGGCAATCCACGACTCCTCCCCTTGCAGCAGAACCGCCAGCCACGCTCGGGCTGATTTCTGGTCGAAGGTGTCCCCGGCCCAGCAGTCGAAGTCGAAAAAGGCGGTCCACTGCTCCGGGGATGCCATGGTCAGCAATTCGGGAATCTGGTCGGAACCAAGCTCTCTGGCCAGCAGGTAGACATCCTGGGGCGGAAGAAGGGCCAGCAGCTCGTCGCCATCACCGGAATCGAGCAGCAGATCCATCTTCTGCCGGGCACTCGCCAACCGCAGCGCCTCAAGCTGTTCGGGCCGGTTGAGGGCGGCAAATTCTTTGGTTGTCAGCGATTTCTGGACGGGAATCGACATCGGGGCTCCTCCTCGGGCGGAAAGGCAATGTAATGCGCGCACCTCTTGCGGTCAAGTTCCCGCAAAAGAGGACTGCGGTGCAGCCCGGAGGAAACGGACAGATTGTCTGAAGCGCAGCAAGTTTCTGGCCGGCCCGGAGGGCTGTGCCGTAGTCCTCTCTCCAGGGTGAGGAATGCTTGCGGATGGCCCTCGAAGGAAACGGACAGATTGTCTGAAGCGCAGCAAGTTTCTGGCCGGCCCGGAGGGCTGTGCCGCAGTCCTCTCTCCAGGGTGAGGAATGCTTGCGGATGGCCCTCGAAGGAAACGGACAGATTGTCTGAAGCGCAGCAAGTTTCTGGCCGGTGCGGAGGGCTGTGCCGCAGTCCTCTCTCCAGGGTGAGGAATGCTTGCGGATGGTCCTCGAAGGAAACGAACAAACTGTCTGAAGCGCAGCAAGTTTCTGTCCGTCCCGGAGGACTGTGCCGCAGTCCTCAATCCAGGGTGAGAAATGCTTGCGGATGGTCCTCGAAGGAAACGGACAGACGGTCTGAAGCGCAGCATGTTTCTGTCCGGCCCGGAGGACTGTGCCGCAGTCCTCAATCCAGGGGGGAGCCTGTCGCCGGGGAAATCCGCCAATAAGATGTTATGATTTTACTTAAAGATCATATTCGGAGAGTTCACATGCCGCCCCTGAAAATCGCATTACGCCTGTTGACCGGCACCATGTTGGCGGGGGCGCTCCTTCTCCCCCCAATGGCCTGGTCCCTTGATCTTGCCGCCCTGATCCACGATGTCGAGCAACAGTACCACGGCACCTCCTCCCATGCCTTGACCACCATGCAGGTGCGCACCATTCACTGGGAACGCACCCTGGAAATGGAGGCGTGGTCGCTGGGACGCGACTACTTCCTGGTGCGCATCCTCGAACCGGCCAAGGAGCGCGGGGTGGCCACCCTCAAACGTGACCGTGAGGTGTGGAACTACCTGCCGAAGGTTGACCGCACCATCAAGGTGCCGCCGTCGATGATGGGCGGCAGCTGGATGGGAAGCCATATTACCAATGACGATCTGGTCAAGGCCAACCATGTGGAAGAGGATTACACCTTTCGTCTTCTCGAAGAGGGAGCAAACCACTGGCTGATCGAGTGCCAGCCCAAACCGGAGGCCGCCGTGGTCTGGGGCAGGATCGTCTATCGCCTCAGCAAGCAGCCGCGCGTCCCCGAGCGTGTTGATTATTATGACGAAACGCAGGTGAAGGTGCGTGAACTCCGCTTCGAGGATGTCCGCAATGTAGGCGACCGCACTGTGCCGCTCAAGCTCACGGTGACCCCGCTCGACAAGCCGGGCGAACAGACCATCCTGCACTATCGCGACCTGGCCTTCGGCGTGCCGGTCGACCAGGGCTTTTTCAACCTACGCTCCCTGCAGAAACAGTAATGCTGACCGCACTGGCTTTCCGCAATCTCTGGCGCAACCGCCGCCGTACCCTTCTGACCCTGTCGGCCATGGTGGTTTCCGCGGCCTTGTTGATCCTTGCTCTCGGGGTCTTTTCCGGAATGATCGACGACATGCTGGCCACCACCACCCGACTCTACCACGGCCACCTGGTACTGGCCGCACCCGGCTATCACGCCCATCGCGACCTGCATGCCCATCTGCCGGAAGTCACGGCCGAGCTGCCGGCGCTGGCCGGTATCGAGGGACGGCTCGGCAGCACCCCGCGCCTGCGCGCCTTCGGTCTGTTTTCCGTGGCCACGAGCAGTCAGCCGGTCGAAATCCTCGGCGTCGATCCGGTGCGCGAACCTGCAGTGACAACCCTGCACCGGCAGTTGGTTGCCGGACGTTACCTGCAGCCCGGCGAACAAGGCGTGGTGATCATCGGCAGTGCCCTGGCAAAAAAACTTGGAGCCTCCGTCGGCAGCGAGGTGGTGGTCGTCACCCAGGCGGCCGATGGCTCGATCGGCAACGACCTGCTGACCGTCCGCGGCATCTTCACCACCGGCGACAGCCGCCACGACGGGCGGCTGGCCGTCACCAGCCTGCCTTGGCTGCAGCATCTGCTGGTCCTCGACGGCCGCATCCACGAGGTCACCATCGCCATTGCCGAACCGATGACCGCCTTTACCGTTGCCGATCGGCTCAACACCGTGCTCCCGGCCGGTATCGCGGCCCGCGACTGGGGGGACATTCTCCCCGAGATGCGCGACGCCATCGCCTCTTTTGACGTCAGCCGCATGATTGTCGTCGGCATTCTCTATTTCGCCACCGGTCTTGGGATCCTCAATACCTGCTTCATGTCGGTCCTGGAGCGCACCCGCGAATTCGGCCTGCTCCTCGCCACCGGCATGCGGCCATGGGGCATCCGGCGACTGGTGCTGCTGGAAACCCTCTTTCTCGCCCTGCTCGGCAGCACGGCCGGGCTGCTGGGCGGTTTTCTGCTCACCTGGTATATGCAGGCGATCGGGATCGACCTCTCCGGCGCCATCACCCCGATCACCTACGCCGGCGGCACCATTCTGCCGCGCCTGCGGGCGGTCTTCGAACCGGCCAACTTCCTGGTTCCGGCCGCAATGCTGGTCGCCGTTGCCCTGTTTGCCGGCTTCCTCCCCGCCAATCGCGCCGCCCGCCTCGACCCGGTGGCGGCCTTGCGGGAGGAGTGAAGCCGTGATCCGTGATCGGTTAACAGTGATCCGTAGGGGCGCACGGCCGTACACCCGTGTCTTTGCGGGATGCCGCCCATGAATGCCTTTCTTTACGCCTGGCGCAGCCTCTGGCGCAACCGCCGCCGCACCCTGATTACCTTGACGGCCATCGCCTTGAGCATCATGCTGGTGCAGGCGTTCCACAACCTTGCCGTCGGCGCCTACGCGCGCATGATCGATGACGGCGTGCGCGCCGGTTCCGGGCATCTCGCCGTCTATCGTCACGGTTACCTGGAAAGCCGCGAAGAAAACCTCGGGTTCTCCCCCGCCAACCTGGCGGCACAGATTCGAGCCATTCCCGGCGTCACCAAGGTCCTCCCCCGCGTCTACCTGCCGGCACTGGCCCAGTCAAGCCATGACAGCCGCGGCATCCTGCTGATCGGCGTCGAACCGGAGGCCGAGCTTACGGTCAACCCGTTTCTCAAGGGACTGTCGGCGGACGCCATGCTGCGTGACATCGACGGCCGCGACGCAGTCATTGGCAAACGCCTGCTCGATGACCTCAAACTCGCCGTCGGACGCAAGCTGGTGGTCACCGCCCAGCACCGCGACGGCACCCTGCACAGCGAACTGCTGCGCGTGCGCGGCGTGGTTTCCACCGGGATGCCGGACATCGACGGCTCCCTGCTGATGGTAGGCCGGCAACGGGCAGCCCTGCTGACCGGGATGCAGGACGACATCCACGAACTGGCCATTATTCTCAACGACTCCGACGAGGAGGCCTTTGTCGCGGCGGCAATCACCCCTTTGCTGCACGATCGCCCGGAACTGGCCGCGGTCTCCTGGGAGAAGGCCATGCCCAACCTGGCCAACGCCATCAAGCTCGACTATGCCAGCCAGAAGTTCATCTTCGTCATCATTCTGCTGATCGTGACGATCGGCGTGGTCAACACCCTGCTGATGTCGGTCATGGAACGACTGCGCGAATTCGGCGTGGTCCTTGCCCTCGGCAGCTCCCCGGGGAGACTGCGCCGCCTGGTGCTGATCGAGGCCTTGTTGCTTGGCATGGTGGCGGCAGTGGCCGGATGTGTGCTCGGTGCGCTGGCCACCTGGTACCTGGTTGACATCGGGATCGACCTCAAGAGATTTATTCCGGAGACGCTGGAGTTTGGCGGCGTCGTCTTCGACCCGGTGCTGCGCGCAGCCTGGGATCTGGCCTGGATGGCCAAAATCGCCCTGTATGTGGTCGGCCTGACGCTGCTCGCCGCCCTCTATCCGGCGATCAAGGCCGGACGGATTACCCCGGTAGAAGCGATGCGACACCATTAACATGTGAGGAGTAAGGAGTGAGGGGTGAGGCGTTGTATTTACCCCTTTCTCCTTACGCCTCACTCCTCACGGACGCTAATATGCCTCTGATCACTCTCTCCAACGTCTACAAGACCTACCGCCATGGCAGCCTGGAGGTAACGGCCCTGACCGATTTTTCCCTGGAGATCGCGGAGGGGGAATTCATCGTGCTCGCCGGCCCGTCCGGGAGCGGCAAGACCACTGTGCTCAACCTGGTCGGAGGCCTCGACCGGCCGAGCGCCGGCGCGGTGACGGTCGGCGCTCTCGAGATCGCCAGTGCCTCAGCCGCCGTTCTGGCCGATTATCGCCTGCGCCGGGTCGGTTTCATCTTCCAGTCGTACAACCTGATCCCGGTGCTGACCGCAGCGGAAAACGCCGAATTCACCCTGATGCTGCAGGGGGTGCCGCGCCCGGAGCGGCGCCGGCGGGTGACGGAACTGTTCATTGAGCTGGGGATCGAAGGACTGGAGGAACGCCGGCCAGGGGACCTTTCCGGCGGCCAGCAGCAACGGGTGGCGATCGCCCGGGCGCTGGCGGCCGCACCCGGCGTGGTCCTTGCCGACGAACCGACCGCCAATCTCGATTCGCACACCGCCGAAGAATTGCTCGACCTGATGCGCGATCTGAACCGCCGGCGCGGCGTGACCTTCCTTTTCAGCTCCCATGATGACCGGGTCATCGGCCGGGCGCGACGTGTCGTGCGCCTGGAAGACGGCCGGATGGTCGGCGACAGCACAACGAATCGATGATGCCCCGCATCTTCCCGTCACTTCTGCTTGCCCTGATGTTTGCGGCACCGTTGCCTGCCGCTGCCGAGGTTGAGGGCTGGCAATGGGGCGGTTCGCTCCGTACCCTGAACCTGACCGGGGAAGAGGCGCCAGGCGAACTTTTCCCGGCATACCGGCTGAGCAGCACCCGCCTGAGGCTCGAAACCACCTGGCAGAATCCGTCGGGCTGGCGGGTGGAAACCGCGGTCGATGACCAGTTGCTCGGCACCGACCCGGGAGGGATCCTCCCCCTGCCGGGCGACGGCGTCAACCGCCGCTTCGACCTCGACCACAGCTGGCAGCATGACGACGGTTGGGCCAGCCGCCTGCAGGTTGACCGGCTCAACATCGCCTGGTCCGCGGGGCATCTCGACGCGGCCGTCGGCCGGCAGGCTGTCGGCTTCGGCCGCATCGTGATCTTCTCTCCCCTCGACGTCATCGCTCCGTTCCCTCCCGACGCCCTCGACACCGATGTACGCCCGGGAGTCGATGCCCTGCGGCTGACCGCCCATTATGGCCTTGACGGCCAGTTTGGCGCCGTCGCCGTGTTCGGCGACGTCTCCCACCACGACAGTTATCTTGCCACCTGGGCCGACAACCGCAGCGGCATCGATCTGCTTGCCATCGGCGGGCGGTTGCGGGACCGGCCGATGGCCGGACTCGGCGCAGCCGGTAATTTGGGAACCTTGGGGATAAAAGGAGAAGCCGCCTTCTACGAGGGGGGACGCATCGGCGAGCCGGGCGGCGACCCGCATCGTCACATGCTCATCGCCGCCATCGAAGGTTGGTATCGCTTCGATAATGGCCTGACGCTGATCACCCAGTACCTGCACAACGGCGCCGGAGCCAGAACCACTGCCGATTACCCGGAAACGGCGCTCTCCGCCCCGATCCGGGAAGGGCTCACCAGCCTGCTTGGCCGCCACTACCTGATGGCGGCACCAGGTTTCGAACTGCATCCGCTGGTCACGCTCAATGGCCTGCTCATCTGGAATCTGTCCGACGATTCCTGGCTGTTTCGCCCCACCCTTGCGATCAACCTTGCCGACAACCTCAGTCTTGAGCTGTTCTGGACTCGCCCCGAAGGCTGCGAACCAAAGAACCGGGGCGTTTCCCTTCCGTCCGAGCCGCGCAGCGAGTTCGGCAGCCAGGGGGAGAGTGCGGGTTTCTTCCTGAAATGGTATTACTAGTTTCCTGTGCGATTGGTTCACTGCACAGAATTAGCCGCACAGGACACTAGTGCTTGCACTTAGGCAAAAAGTTGCTATTTTAAGAGAATGTGAATGTTTGCATCGTGGATATCACGTCAAATAAACAAGGAGGTTTCTACATGAGATCAGTTATGCAATACCTCATGGTCGCCCTCGCGGCCACGCTCCTGCTGGCGCCGTCGGCCCTGGCCGGGCAGCGCGAGGGGGCGTTCACCCTGTCGCCGATGGTCGGCTATCATGTCTTCGAAGGGGATCAGCGTACGGATGACTCCGTCAGCTACGGCCTGGCCGTTGGCTACAACCTGACCAAGAACTGGGCCTTCGAACTTGACGCACGCTACACCCCGACCGAGACCGACTTCGAAGCCGGCGCCAACAACTTTGATGTCGACGTCTGGACCGGCAGTCTGAATGCCCTCTACCACTTCAACCCCGACGGGTCGTTTGTCCCCTACGTAGTGGCCGGTTTCGGCGGCATGGTCTTTGACGGCGGTGATACCGGCGTTGGCGACGGGGCCGATGACGGTGACGACGACAGCGACTTCATGCTCAACGCCGGCGCCGGCGTCAAATATTTCTTCACCGACAACGTGGCGCTGCGCCTCGACGCCCGCTACATCGCCGACCTGCATTCCGATCGCAATTTCGACCAGGATCCGGGGAGCGATAACGTCGATCACAACCTGATCGCCACGGCCGGCCTGGTCTGGCAGTTCGGCGGCCC
This sequence comes from Desulfuromonadales bacterium, assembly GCA_023701265.1. Classification (GTDB taxonomy): domain Bacteria; phylum Desulfobacterota; class Desulfuromonadia; order Desulfuromonadales; family BM103; genus VAUL01. Next base: position 16,545 of record JAMPXI010000060.1, read on the forward strand.
GCCCCCGGCACCGGCACCACCGGTCGACAGCGACATGGACGGCGTTCCCGACGCCCGCGACAAGTGTCCCGGCACTCCGCTCGGCACGGCCGTCGACGCAGTCGGTTGCCCGCCGGCACCACCCAAACCGGCACCGGTCGTCGAAAAGCCTGCCCCGGCCCCGCCGCCACCGCCGGCTCCGGTCGTTGTGCCACCGGCACCGATCGCCAAGGAAATCATCACTCTGAACCTGCTGTTCGACTTCGATTCGGCCAAGATCAAGGATGACATGATCCCGGTTCTCGAGCAGGCCAAGAAGATATTGGACGAGGATCCGGCAGCGACCTTCATGGTCATGGGGCATACCTGCAATATCGGCACGGACGCTTACAACCAGAAGTTGTCCGAACGCCGGGCGACTTCCGTCAAAGCCTGGCTCGTCAGCAACGGCATTGCCACCAGCAGGCTCGAAGACATCGGCTACGGCGAAGCCAAGCCGAAATACGACAACAAGACCAAGGAAGGGCGCAAGCTCAACCGCCGCGTTGAGATCCAGACTCGCTGAACGCGTTACAACCTGTCCGTAAACGGCGAAGGGCCGGCACGCAATGTGCC
>JAMPXI010000061.1 GCA_023701265.1 Desulfuromonadales bacterium
AGCGAGTTAGCGAGTTAGCGAGTTAGCGAGATTATTTTTTCTACTTGCTACCTCGCTGATTAATCAAACTGTAGGAGTTAACCAATGAATCTCACCGTTGTCGGTACCGGCTATGTTGGTCTGGTCACAGGTGCCTGTTTTGCCGAGATGGGAAACAATGTGACCTGCGTCGATATCGACGAGGGTAAGATCGCCCGTCTGCGCGAGGGGGAGATCCCGATCTACGAGCCGGGGCTCAAGCCGATCGTGCTGCGCAACGTGGAAGAGGGGCGTCTGAAGTTCACGGTCAGCCTGGCTCAGGCCATGGCAACCGGGCAGGTAATCTTCATTGCCGTCGGTACACCACCCGGCGAGGACGGCTCGGCCGACCTGTCGCACGTGCTCGCCGTGGCCCGGGCGATCGGCACCCACCTCGATGATTACCGGGTGGTCGTCACCAAGTCGACGGTGCCGGTCGGTACGGCTGACCTGGTCCGCACCGCGATCGAGGAAGAATTGGGCAAGCGCGGCGTGCAGCGCGAGTTCGACGTGGCCAGCAACCCCGAGTTCCTCAAGGAAGGTGCGGCGGTCGAGGATTTTATGAAGCCGGACAGGGTCGTGGTCGGCACCGACTCGGTGCGGGCACGCGAGTTGGTGCGCGAACTGTACAAGGATTTTTCCCGCAACCACGACCGCATCCTGTTCATGGGGGTCCGGGACGCCGAAATGACCAAGTACGTGAGCAACGCCATGCTGGCGACCAAGATCTCTTTCATGAACGAGATCGCCAACCTCTGTGACCGGCTTGGCGTCGATGTGGAGAACGTGCGCCTGGGGATCGGTTCGGACAGCCGCATCGGCTACTCGTTCATCTACCCGGGGTGCGGTTATGGTGGTTCGTGCTTTCCCAAGGATGTGCGGGCGCTGATTCATGCCGCCAACCAGAACGACTACCCGTCGCTGATCCTGCAGGCCGTGCACGAGCGCAACGAGGCGCAGAAGCATGTACTGTTCGGCAAGATTGTCGATTACTTCGGTCCGGATCTCTCTGGGCTGACCTTTGGCTTGTGGGGACTGTCGTTCAAGCCGGGAACCGATGACATGCGCGAGGCGCCGGCAGTGGTGCTGCTGCACGAACTGATCGGCGCCGGGGCGAAGGTGCGCGCCTACGACCCGGAGGCGATGGAGGCTGCCCGGATTGAACTGCCGCAGGACTGGTTCGAGCGGGGCCTGCTCGTCCTGGCCCGTCACCAGTACGAGGCGCTCGACGGGGTCGATGCCCTGGCACTGGTCACCGAGTGGAAGCCGTTCCGTCACCCGGATTTCCGCGCCATGAAGGAAATGATGAAGCAGCCGGTGATCTTTGATGGCCGCAACCAGTACGACCCGAAGGCCCTCGGCCGGGAAGGTTTCGTCTACATCGGCATCGGCCGGCGGGCGTGATGACAGGGCGAGGCGAATGTCGAGTGCCGAGTGAAGGCGAGCAGCGGGAAATAGGGATGTAGCGCTGCGCGAAAGCGAGGAATTTCGCTTGATTACAATAGTTGGTTAGATGTAGTTTATGCACTGTTTCTGCCAACTTCCGTTAGCTTTCTGCTTGAGGAGGAGTTCATGCGTCATCCATTGAAAGCCATTGTTCTTACCGGTTGTCTGCTGGCCGTCACGGCCGCGACGGCCTTTGCCAGTGTACGCGCCGGTGCCTTCACCGTAACGCCGATGGTCGGCTACCATGCATTCGACGGCGCTCTCAAACTGGAAGACAGTGAGGCATTCGGTCTGGCGGTCGGCTACAACATCACGGAAAACTGGGCTATCGAACTCGACGGCCGCCTGGTGCCGACCAAGGTCGACATGACGGGCGGCCCGGATATCGATACCTGGATCGGCACTATCGATGCGCTCTATCATTTTACCCCGGAGAAGGACTTCGTCCCCTATCTGGCGCTCGGTATCGGCGCTTTGAGGTATGATATCGACGCCAAGGGCGATGACGATGATGGTGATCCCGTTGCCAACTGGGGTGCCGGTTTCAAGTATGCCCTGGCAGAAAATGTCGATCTGCGTCTCGACCTGCGGCATCTTCTCGATTTCCGCCTCGACAATGATTGGGAAACCCAGGATGACAACTCGGTTCGCCACCAGTTTTCGGCGATGTTTGGCCTGAACTTCCAGTTTGGCGGCGTCTCCGGTGCGCAGGTGAAGGCTGTCGCCCCGGTCGCGCCGGCGGCGCAGAAGACCGTTCCGGAGCCAAAGCCGGCTCCCGTGGCGGGACCGCAGGACAGCGACAGGGACGGCGTCATCGATTCGGTGGACAAGTGTTCCGACACGGCTCCCGGCGTGCGGGTCAATGCCGACGGCTGTCCGGCCGACAGCGACGGTGACGGCGTGCCCGATTTCAAGGATGCCTGCCTGGATACGCCCAAAGGTGCCAGGGTGGACGAGCTGGGGTGCCCGTTTGTCGTCAAGCCGGTCGAGACTTTGAACCTGCACCTGATCTTCGGCACCAACAAGGACCAGGTGACCCCGTTCCATTACCGGGAACTCGACAAGGCCCATGCGTTCATCCAGAAGTACCCTGATCACGATATCGTCGTCGAAGGGCACACCGACAGTCGGGGGGGCGACGATTTCAACCAGAAGCTCTCCCAGCGACGTGCCGAGAACGTGAGCAAGGTCCTGGTCGAGAAGTACGGCGTGCCCGCCAGCCGGATCTCGGCCAAGGGTTTCGGCGAAAGCCGGCCGACATCGTCGAATGACACGGCTGACGGGCGCGAGCAGAACCGCCGGGTGGTTATCAGCATCATGCCGTGAGCAGCACCTGTCGGACGAACAGCGATAAATCAGAGGCGGGGCCGGATTCGGTCCCGCTTTTGTCTTGACCTGAAGGGACTACGGTTTAAAATCAGCAGACGTCAAGAGGTCGCCAAGGGGGATGCGTTGTCACAAAAGAATCTGAAGCTCGGCGAGATCCTCAAGCGCGCCGAAATCATCGACGATTTCCAGCTCAATTCGGCGCTTTCCTACCAGCGCCACTGGGGCGGCCGCTTCGGTGAATCGCTGATCCGGCTCGGCTACATTACCGAGGAAAAGCTGCAGGGTTTCCTGGCGCGGCAGTTCGAACGTCCCCGCGTCGAACTGCTTGGCCGCCGCATCCCCGAAGATGTGCTGCACTACATCCCCGCAGCCAAGGCCCGCGAACTCAATGTCATCCCGGTAGAACGCCGCGAGATGAGCGGCACCATGCACCTGGTGGTGGCGATGACCGATCCGACCAATCTGACGGCCATCGATGCAATTCAGTTCCTGACCGGCTGCCGGATCAGCCCGGCGCTGGCCTCGGCCGAATCAATCAGCCAGGCGATCGAGCGCAACTACGGCACGCCGGTGATTGTCCAGGAGACGCTCGACATTTCCATCGAGGAGATGCTCGCGCCCGCCCGTCCCCCGTCCCCGGTCAAGGGGGAGCCGACCGTGCCACTCCAGGCCTTCCGGCGGCTGGAAGAGCGCCACGAGAACCTGGTCCGGATCCTCTACGAGCGGGGAGTACTGCAGGCGAAGGATCTGGATGAACTCGTGTAGGTGATGGTTTTTTAGCGAGGCATATGTTCCCTTTTTTTCGTGAAATCCTCTGGCAGCGGCTGCGTCACAACAGGATGGCGATGGTCGGGGCGGCTATCGTCCTGGTCATGTTCGTTCTGGCCATGGCGGTGCCGCTGTTGGGCCGCGACCCGGGCGCCATCGACATTGCCAGTCGGCTGCAGTCGCCGGGATGGGCGCATCCGCTGGGAACCGACGACCTGGGCCGCGACGTGTTGACGCGCATCCTTTACGGCGCGCGAATCTCGCTGCTGGTCGGGTTCGTCGCCGTCGGCATCGCCACGGTGATCGGCATCGTCCTCGGGGCGGTGGCCGGCTACTACGGCCGCTGGGCCGACACGCTGCTGATGCGCTTCGTCGATATCATGCTCTGTTTTCCGACCTTTTTTCTGATCCTGGCGGTCATCGCCTTCCTCGACCCGTCGATCTGGAACATCATGATCATTATCGGTCTGACCGGCTGGATGGGGGTGGCCAGGCTGGTGCGCGCCGAGTTTCTGAGCCTTCGCGAGCGCGATTTCGTTCTCGCGGCCCGCGCGATCGGTGCCGGGGATGTCCGGATCATCTTCCGCCACATTCTCCCCAACGCCCTCTCGCCGGTGCTGGTGTCGGCGACCCTTGGCGTGGCTGGGGCGATCCTGACCGAAAGCGCCCTGTCGTTCCTCGGCATCGGCGTGCAACCGCCGACCCCGTCGTGGGGGAACATGCTGATCACCGGCAAACAAACTCTCGGTACTGCCTGGTGGATGTCAGTCTTCCCCGGCCTCGCGATCCTGATTACGGTCCTTGGCTATAACCTGCTGGGGGAGGGGATAAGGGATGCGCTGGATCCGAGGCTCGAGGGTTGATGATAGCGAGTTAGCAAGTAGCGAGCTGGCGAGATAGTTTTTCTGCTTGCTATCTCACTGCCTCGCTACCTTGCTGGTATACAGGTACCCATGCCCGACTCTTCTTCTCCCACCCAATTGATTCTCGCCCGCGTCGAGGCGTTCCGCCGCTGTGATTTCGGTTTTATCTTCGATACGTACCATGGGGACTCGAACTTCCGCCGTCAGTTTCCCGACCGCGAGGAGTATGTCCGTTATGGCTGGGCGAATCTCGGCAAGGAGTTTCGCATACATGCCTGCACCATCCTCCGGGAAGAGATCGATGGTCGTGTCGCCAGGGTGATCTTCTCCCTGGAGTTCGAGTTGCACGGCACGCAGCAGGGATATGCCGAATTGGCCTGGCTGGAAGATGACGGCGAGGGATGGCGTTACCGCTGCGGGCAGAAGCTCATGCCCGACGAATTTCCCGTCCCTGCCGATCGGCTCGACTTCCGTCATTTTGACGAGGCTCTAAACAAGGTTCTCTACTAGTGCGCATCATTACCTCATCCGATCTGGATGCCCTCAGTCACACGGCCAGGACCCTCCCGCGCCGCCGGCTCAATCTCAACATGCATGCCGACTATGCCGACCCGTGTCAGCGGCTGTTCAACGCCGTCGAGCCCGGCAGCTATCTCCGCCCCCACCGGCATACCGACCCGCCCAAGCCGGAATGCTTCGTCGCGATTCGCGGGCGCTTTCATCTGCTGATCTTCGATGATGCCGGAAAGATCATCGAAAGGATCGACCTCTCGCCTGCCGGCGGTGCAGTCGCCGCCGAAGTTCCGCCCGGCACGTGGCATGCAATCGTGGCGCTGGAGCCGGGCAGCCTCTTCTTCGAGACCAAGCCGGGACCGTACACGCCACTGACCGACAAGGACTTCGCCCCGTGGGCCCCGGCGGAGGGAAGTGAGGAGGCAGGGGAGTATTTGGAGATGGTGATGAGGGTAAGCACTTGCTATCTCCCTGGTTTTTATGCCTGAACTTCCCGAAGTCGAAACTACCCGTCGCGGGTTGGAGCCGCTGATCGTCGGCAGGACCATCCGGTCGGTGAGGGTCCACAACCGCTCGCTGCGCTGGCCGGTGCCGTACGGCTTGGGCAAAGCCCTCGCCGGCGAAGCGTTCCGGGCCGTCGAGCGGCGCTCCAAGTACCTGCTGCTCCGCTGCGCTGGCGGGACACTGATCGTGCACCTGGGGATGACGGGCCACCTGCGTGTGGTGCCGGCGACCGAGCCGTGCAAAAAACACGACCACGTCGAACTGCTGCTCGATGACGGCCGCGCCTTGCGCTACAACGATTCGCGCCGCTTCGGGGCGATCCTCTGGACGAAGGAGAATCCGCTCGCTCATCCTCTTCTGCTGAATCTTGGCCCGGAACCGTTCGCTGAAGCCTTCACTGCCGGTTATCTTGTCGAACGGGCACGCGGGCGGGTGGTGGCGGTCAAGCCGTTTCTGATGGATGCCAAGACCGTGGTCGGCGTCGGCAATATCTACGCCAGCGAGGCACTCTTCCGCGCCGGCATCGATCCGCGTCGGGCGGCGGGAAAGGTCAGCCCGGGCGCTTTCCGGCGGCTGGTCAAATCCGTGCGCGAAGTGCTGGCCGAGGCGATCGAGGCCGGGGGGACCACCATTCGCGACTTCGCCAACAGCGACGGCGAGCCGGGCTACTTTCGCATCAGCCTGCGGGTTTATGGGCGTGGAGGGGAAGCGTGCGTTGCTTGCGGTGACCCGATCAGACAGATACGTCTGGGGCAGCGGTCTACCTATTTCTGCCCGAAGTGCCAGAAGTAAAGACGAGCAAGTTTGAAAAGTTCCCTCACCCGGCCTGCGGCCACCCTCTCCCCGAGGGAGAGGGGAAACCATTTCTCTGGAGCCCCATGGAAAACTTCCCCTTCACCATCCCCTACACGGTGCGCGTCGTCGATGTGAACTATGGCGGGCATGTGGCCAATTCAGCGGTGCTCAACTTCTTCCAGGACGCGCGGCTCGCCTACTTGAAGCACCTGGGCGGCTATTCGGAGATGAACGTCGGCGGCGGCTGCGGGATCATCCTGCCGGAGGCGCATGTCAAGTATCTGGCGGAGATGTTCATGGGGGACGAACTGGTGATCGGCGTGAAAATTGTCGAAGTCGGCCGGACATCGTTCCGCATGGCCTACCGCATCGAACGCGACGGCAAGGCCGCGGCGGAAGGGGAGACGACCCTGGTCTGTTTCGACTATGCGGCGCGCAAGCCGAGGAGACTGGATGGCGAGTTCGTGAGGAGGGTGGAGGAGTTTGAAAAAAGCCGTGATCAGTGATCAGAGATCGGATAAACCCTCGCCCGAAGGTACTGATCACGGATCACCGATCACGCCTTGGCTTTTGCGCCGTAGGCGCGCTCTGACCCACGCCTGCCCCCGGTCCATGTAGTAGTAGATGACCGGAGTGATATAAAGGGTCAGCAGCTGCGAGGTGATCAGGCCGCCGACGATGGCCAGGCCGAGGGTTCGCCGTGCTTCGCCGCTGGCGCCGACGCCCAGGGCGATCGGCAGACAGCCCATGAAGGCCGCCATGGTGGTCATCATGATCGGCCGGAAACGCACCAGGGCCCCCTGGTGAATCGCCTCCAGCGGGGTTTTCCCCTCCTTGCGCTGGGCCTCCAGGGCGAAGTCGATCATCATGATGGCGTTCTTCTTGACGATGCCGATCAGCAGCACCAGACCGACGAAGCCGTAGAGGTTGAGTTCCTTGCCGAAGATCAGCAGGGTGATCAGCGCACCGAAACCGGCCGACGGCAGGCCGGAGAGGATCGTCAACGGATGGATGTAGCTTTCGTAAAGAATCCCCAGCACCAGGTAGATGACCACGATTGCCATGATGATCAGCACTACCAGCCCGGTGGTTGACTGCTTGTAGGCCTGTGCCACCCCCTGAAATCCGGTGGTGAAGCTGGCCGGCAGCGTCTCCCGGGCGGCTTGTTCGACCACAGTTACCGCCGCGCTCAGGGGCGTTTCCGGTTTGAGGTTGAAGGAGAGGGTGACAGCCGGCAGCTGGCCGAGATGGTTGACCGACAGGGGACCGAGGGTGCGGCGCAGAGCGGCCACAGTGGAGAGCGGCACCAGGGCGCCGGTTTTCGCCGAGCGGATGTAGAGCATCGTCAGCGCCTGGGCGTCCTGCTGGTACTGGGGCAGCAGTTCGAGAACCACGTTGTACTGGTTGTTGGGGGCGTAGATGGTCGAGATCTGCCGCGACCCGTAGGCGTAGTAGAGGGCGTCCTCGATCTGCTCGACAGTCAGTCCCAGGGCCGCGGCCTTGTCGCGATCGATGTCGACCTGGATCTGCGGGTTCTTCAGCTGCAGGTCGCTGGTGACGTCGAGCAGGAGCGGCTGCTGCTTGAGTTTCGCCTCCAGTTCCTCGGCATGCTTGTAAAGCTCGCCGGTGTCGGGGCTCTGGACGGTGAACTGATACTGGGCCTTGGCCAGCTGCGCCTCCAGGCGGATCGGCGGCGGGTTCTGCAGAAACATGGCGACGCCGGGAACCTGGTTCACCTTCGGCCGCAGCTGCTGGATCACCTGGTCGGCATTGAGCTCGCGCTCGCTGCGCGGCTTGAGGCGGATGAACATGAAGCCGGAGTTGCCGCCGCCACGCGCCCCGCCGGCCCCGGCGGAGGACATGAAGGCCTCGACGTTCGGATCCTGCAGGACGATTTCGGCGAGCTGCTGCTGGTAGCGCTTCATCTCTTCGAAGGAGGTCCCTTGGGCGGCTTCGGAAAAACCGAAGATGGCACCGAGATCGTCGTTGGGGAGCAGCCCGCTCGGGACTTTGGTGAAGAGCCAGGCGGTGAGGATGGTCAGCAGGATCGTGCCGCCCAGGATGGTGCGGCGAAAGCGCAGTACCTTGGTCAGGCTCCACTCGTAAAAGCGGTACATGCCGTCAAACACTGCTTCCAGGGTCTGATAGAAGCGGCCGTGAACTTCCCCCGGCTGATGCGGGCGCAGGAAGCGGCTGCACAGCATCGGCGTCAGCGACAGCGAGACGAAGCCGGAGATCAGGATCGCCACCGAGATGGTGATGGCAAACTCGTTGAGCAACCGTCCCAGCATCCCCTTCATGAAGACCACCGGGATGAAGACCGCGACCAGGGAGATGGTCATCGACACGATGGTGAAGCCGATTTCCTTCGACCCCTTGAAAGCCGCTTCCCGCACCCCTTCGCCCTGTTCGATGTGGCGCACGATGTTTTCGAGCATGACGATGGCATCGTCGACCACGAAGCCGACGGCCAGCGTCAGGGCCAGCAGGGAGATGTTATTGACCGAGAAGCCGAGAAGGTACATGGCGGCGAAGGTGCCGACGATGGAGAGCGGCAGGGCCAGCGACGGTATGATGGTGGCCGAGGCGTTGCGCAGGAAGAGGAAGATTACCAGCACCACCAGGCAGATGGTGAGCATCATGGTGAACTTGACGTCGGCCACCGATTCCTGAATCGGCACGGTGCGGTCGAAGAGGATGTTGATGTCGACCGATTCCGGGAGCTGTTGGCGGAAGGTCGGCAGCAGCTTCTTGATGCGCTCGACCACTTCGATGGTGTTGGTGCCGGGTTGACGCTGCACCGCCAGGACGATGGCGCGGGTTTGCTTGTACCAGGCGGCGACCTTGTTGTTTTCGACGCTGTCGGTGACCTGGCCAAGGTCCGACAGGCGCACCGGCGCGCCGTTGCGCCAGGCCACCACCAGCGGCTCGTACTCCTTGGCGGTATAGAGCTGGCCGCTCGCCTGGATGGTCAGCGCTTCGGTGGGGCCGTATAGGATCCCGGTGGGGAGGTTGACATTGCCGCGCCGCACCGCATCGGCGACCTCGTCGATGCCGATGCCGCGGCTGATCAGCGCCTTGGGGTCAAGCTGGGCGCGTACCGCGTATTTCTGCCCGCCATAGACCTGCACCTGAGCTACGCCGTTGATCATGGAGATGCGCTGGGCGACCATGGTGTCGGCGAATTCGTGGACGGTCGACAGCGGCAGGGTCGGCGAGCTGAAGGCCAGGTAGAGGACCGGCTGCTCGGCCGGGTTGACCTTCTGGAACGACGGCGGGGAGGGCATGTCGTCCGGCAGGCGGCGCAGGGCGCGGGAGATGGCGGCCTGCACGTCCTGGGCGGCGGCATCGATGTCGCGCTCGAGGACGAACTTGATGCTGATCCGCGTGCTGCCGACGTTATTGGTCGAGGTCATCACGTCGACCCCGGGGATCGTCGAAAACTCGCGCTCCAGCGGCAGTGCCACGGCAGAGGCCATGGTGTCCGGGTTGGCGCCGGGGAGATTGGCGGTGACCTGGATGGTCGGGAAGTCGACGGTTGGCAGGTCGTTGACCGGCAGCTGCTGGTAGGCGATGGCGCCAAAGAGCACGATCGCCAGCATGACCAGGCTGGTCATGACCGGGCGGCGGATGAACGGATCGGAGAGGTTCACGGTTTTTTAATATCCAGTTTCGTGCCCGGGGCGAGGCGCATCTGGCCGTCGGTGACCACGGTCTCCCCGGGTTTGACCCCGTCGCGGATTACCGTGACCCCCTCGTACGTGATCCCTGCCGTCACCGGACGCAGTTCGGCGGTCCCGTCAGCCTTGGCGAGGAAGACAAAGGTTCCCTTCTGGCCAGTCTGGACGGCCGCCGCGGGAACGACCGTGGCGTCGGCGAAGCTGTCGAGGGTGATCTGCACGGTGACGAACTGCCCGGGCCAGAGGCGGCGATTGCCGTTCTTGAAGCTCGCCTTCAGGCGGATGGTGCCGGTCTTGCTGTCGACCGCGTTGTCGATGAAGGTCAATTCGCCGGTCTCGGGAACGTTCTCCTCGCCGGGGAGGAGGGCGCCGACCGGCAGGGTTCCGGCCTGCAGAGCCCGCCGGAGTTGGGAGAAGTCGCGTTCGGGAACGCTGAAGCTGACGTCGATCGGCTCCACCTGGTGGATGATCAGCAGCGGCTGCTCGCTGTTGGCGCGCACCATGTCGCCGGCATGGGCCAACAGGCTGCCGGTACGGCCGGTGATCGGCGCGGCAATGTGGGTCCAGCTCAACTGCAGGCGGGCGTCATCGACGGCGGCGCGGTCGGCGGCGACGCTGGCTTCGAGGGATTCGGCCTCGGCCTTGATCAGGTCGTAGTCCTGCCGGGAGACCAGCCCCTCGCCGCTCAAAACCAGGTAGCGGCGCTCCTTCTCGCGAGCGGTGGCCGCCAGCGCCTGATCCTTCTGCAGGCGCGCCTCGGCCTGGCGCAGAGCGATCTGGTAGGGGGCCGGGTCGATAGTGAACAGGGGCGCTCCCTTGCGCACGTCCTGCCCCTCCTGAAAGTGCACCTGCGCCAGTTGGCCGCCGACGCGGGCGAGCACTGCGACCGTGGAGCGGGCTTCGACGTTGCCGACCGTTCGGAGCTGCAGCGGAATGGTCCGGGTGGCCGCCTGGCCGACCGTCACCGGGACCGGCGGCTTGGCCGGCGGCCCTTTCGGCTGTTCCTTGTCGCAGGCGGCCAACAGGCTGGCCGTCAGCAGGGCCAGAAGCAGGGGCAGGCTGCGTGTCGAAAATATCGCCAGAGACATGGGGTCGGCTCCTGTCAGCGTGAAGATGGTGTGACGGTCGTTGGCGCCACCGGCAGTCCGGGGAAGCCGTCCTCGCCGAGCACACCCATGGCTCTGGCGAGTTCGATTTCGGCCACCAGGTAGTCGCGGCGGGCCAGCGCCAGGCTGCTCCGGGCCTGGCGCAGGTTGAGCTCGGCGTCATCGACCTCGAGTCGAATCTTGACGCCGTACTCGAACCCTTTTTCTGCCAGCCTGAGCAGCTTTTCCGCCTGGGCGACGGTGCCGTCGAGGGCCAGCACCAGTTCGGTGGCCACGCGGATCCGGTCGATCGCCTCGCGGGTTTCCAGGCCGATGGTGTCGAGCAGTTGCTGCTCGTCGATACGCAGGGACTCGCGCTCGCTTTTCGCCTGCTGTACCTGGCCGCTGGTTTTCAGCCCGTCGAACAGGGGCCAGGAGAGCTTAAGGCCGAGGTCCCACTTGCTGCCGTCAAAGTCGCTGGAGCTGGCTTCAAGCCCCCTCCAACCGTAGTTGCCGGTCAGGTCCAGGCGCGGCTTGTCGCCGGCGCGGGCGATGGTCACCAGTTCCTCGGCGATGCCGATGCGGTGCCGGAGATCGCGCAGTTCCGGGCGTCGTTCGCGGGCTGTCGCCAGCGCCTCATCGTAGCCGGGCGGCTCGGCCAGGGTGACGGTCAAGGCGCCGTCGGCATCGACCGGTTCATCGACGCCGAGAACCAGGCGCAGACGGTCGCGCCGGCTGCGGATCAGGTTGGCGGTGCGCACCACCTCGGGACGGGCATTGGCTTCGGCGACTTCGGCGACCAGTACGTCGTAATCGGTGGCCAGGCCGACGGTGCTGCGCTGGCGGGCTTCGTTGAGGCGCCGGCTCTTCTGGGCCAGGTTCTGCTCGAACACGCTGTTGAGCTCTCTGGCCAGCAGCACGTCGTAGAAGGCTGCCGAGGTGCCGAGCAGTGCATCCTGACGGCTGGCGCGCAACCGTTCGTCGGCGTTCTGCATACCAAGGCGGGCGGCGCGGATGGCCGCCTGGACCTGCCCCCAGGTGAACACCGCCTGGTCAAGCTGCAGCGAAGTCTCGCGCCGGTCGTAGGCCGGCGCGTCGAGGGCTTCGTCCTCCTCGCGGCCGAGGGTGCCCTTGACCGTCAGTTGGGGGAGGGCTGCCGCGCGCTGGGCGACGTAGAAACCCTCGGCCTGGTTGCGGAATTCCATGGCTCTGGCGATGGCGCGGTTGCGTTCGGCGGCGATGGCCAGCGCCTGGTCGAGGGTGAGGGTGTGCACCTCGGCGGCGTGGGCGACGCAGGCAATACCTGTGGTCAGCAGGAACAGCATCATCAGATGGGAATGACGCAGGAGGACTGATAGCATGAGACCGTTCCGTCAAAGTAAATGCGGCGATATTATCATTGCTTGGCGCATGAATATACCCCCCCCGGCAGACAGAAAGTAAAACGCCGGCATTTTTCGCGCCGGCGATCAAGCATCTGGTATTAAATCACTGGGATTGGGCGCTGTCGCGATGTTGTATCATCTTGATTTTTCGTGAAAATTTGCTATAAATCAGTAAGTCTTTATGAAACATGATGATGCGTGGGGATAGCTGCCGTAGTACCCTGGCCGTCCGCGTCGGTTTTGCTCTTCCCTGCCGCGGGTTTGGCCGAATCCGGAGGTGGCAGTGCTGTTTGCCAACCGGGCTCGCGAAAAACGTCATGGCATCCTGCTCGATCATCCGCTGGATGATCCGCAGCGTTGCCGCAACTGTGACGGGGCCTGCTGCCGGGCTTTTCCCCGTGTTGCGCTCAAATGGGAGGAGTATCTGGTGCTGGAATCCCTGGGGGCGCGGCGCCTGGAGTTGTCCCTGAGCGGAGCGCATCACCTGCTGATCGAAAACAGCTGCGAATTTCTTGCCGACGGCCGCTGTGCTATCTACGCGCATCGGCCGGAGATCTGCCGTCGCTTTTACTGCACCGACCTCCCGCCAGACGGTTGAATCCCGTACGATAGAACTGGACAGAACCGCCTCGGTCAACCTATTCTGTGCGCCGCAGGCCGTCTTGCCAGATCATTGTCGAAGGAGATGTTCTCATGAATTTCGGTCCACATCATGACCTCGGTGCCTCCATGTTCAAGGACTGGAGCGAAGAACAGCAGCGCGAGGAGATCGGCAAGCTGGTCTCCGGTTTCCGCAAGGGTGTTCCCGTCGGCATTCTCTGCAAGATGGCCGAAACCATCGCCGGCAGCCAGGAAAAGGCGAAGGAACACCTCGCCCATTTCATGCCCCTTGCCGAACGGCAGCAGGCGGTCGAGAAGGAGAATGGCGGAGTGCGCATCCTGGTGGAGTCCTTTCTTCTCTAGGGTCTCGCTGCTGCTGATCAGAAAAAAAAGCCCGCCGTTTCCGGCGGGCTTTCTCGTGAGGGCAACGGGGACACAATTGAATTGTGTCCCCGTTTGGTTCGTCAGAGCCCGAGTTGCTTGAAGAAATCGTTCCCCTTGTCGTCCACCAGGATGAACGCAGGGAAATCCTCGACCTCGATCTTCCACACCGCCTCCATCCCCAGTTCGGGGAAGTCGATGCACTCGACCTTCTTGATGTTCTCCTCGGCGAGCACCGCTGCCGGGCCGCCGATGGAACCGAGGTAGAAGCCGCCGAACTTCTTGCAGGCGTCGGTGACCTGCTGGGAGCGGTTCCCCTTGGCGATCATGATCAGGCTGGCGCCCTTGGACTGCAGCAGATCGACGTAGGAGTCCATCCGTCCGGCCGTGGTCGGGCCGAAGGAGCCAGAGGCTTTCCCTTTCGGGGTCTTGGCCGGGCCGGCGTAGTAGATCGGGTGTTTGAGCAGGTACTCGGGGGCCGGTTTGCCGGCGTCGAGGATCTCCTTGAACTTGGCGTGGGCGATGTCGCGGCCGACGACGATGGTCCCGGTGAGCAGCAGCGGGGTGGAGACCGGGTGCTTGCTCAGCTCACTCAGGATCTCCTTCATCGGCTGGTTGAGGTCGATCTTCACTCCGTGGCTGTGCTTGCCGCGGTACTGATCGGGGATCAGCCGTCCCGGGTTGCGGTCGAGTTCCTCGACGAACAGCCCGTCCTTCGTGATCTTCGCCCTGATGTTGCGGTCGGCGGAGCAGGAAACCGCCATGGCCACCGGGCAGGAGGCGCCGTGGCGCGGCAGACGGATGACGCGGATGTCGTGGGCGAAGTACTTGCCGCCGAACTGGGCGCCGATGCCAAGTTTATTGGCGGCCTCGAGCAGGCGGTTCTCCAGTTCGATATCGCGGAACGCCTGGCCGTGCTCGTTGCCTTCGGTCGGCAAGCCGTCGAGGTACTTGGCGGTGGCCAGTTTGACGGTCTTCATGGCGGCATCGGCCGAGGTGCCACCGATGACGAAAGCGATGTGGTACGGCGGGCAGGCCGCGGTGCCGAGGGACTTCATCTTGGTGACCAGGTAGTCGAAGAGCTTCTCCTTGGTGATCAGCGCCTTGGTTTCCTGGTAGAGCATCGACTTGTTGGCCGAGCCGCCGCCCTTGGTGATGAAGAGGAACTTGTAGTCCATCCCTTCGGTGGCATAGAGGTCGATCTGCGCCGGCAGGTTGGTGCCGGTGTTCTTCTCGTCGTACATGTTGAGCGCCACGGTCTGGCTGTAGCGCAGGTTCTCTTCGGTGTAGGTCTTGTAGACCCCCTTGGAGAGCCACTCCTCGTCATTGACTCCGGTCCAGATCTTTTGCCCCTTCTTGCCGATGACGGTGGCGGTGCCGGTGTCCTGGCAGATCGGCAGTTCCCACTGGGCGGCGATCTCGGCATTGCGCAGGAACGCCATCGCCACGCCCTTGTCGTTCATCGAGGCTTCCGGGTCGCGCAGGATCTTGGCGACCTGCTCGTTGTGCTCGGCGCGCAGCAGGAAGGAGACGTCCTTGAAGGCCTGGTTCGAGAGGATCGACAGCGCCTCGGGGCAGACTCTCAGCACGTCTTCACCTGCGAACTTTTCGACGGTGACGTACTTCTCCGATTCAGGGAGCTTGTAATACTTGGTGCTGTCCTTGGCGAGGGGGAAGGGTTCCTGGTAGAAGAACGCGGGTGTGGCCATGGCCGACTCTCCTTTGCATGGAATGGGGATCGCCGGGACCACGAGCCCCGGCAGGAAATGACGTTGAAGTATAGCCAACGGTTGTACATTTGTCGATATTAAGTTTTGAAGAAATTCAAGTGAGATAGCGAGGTAGCTAGATAGGGAAAAGCAGGAAGGCCGGAGCATGATGATTTTTGCGTTTTGCGTCAATTTCGGGTAAATTGTCTCGCCATGCAGCGGATGCTCAAACAGATATTGACCTCGAAGGTCTATGAGGCGGCGGTGGAAACTCCGCTCGAGGAATCAGCTGTGCTCTCAGCCGATTTCGGCAACTGCGTTCTGCTCAAGCGCGAGGACCTGCAGCCGGTCTTTTCTTTCAAGATCCGCGGAGCCTACAACAAGATTGCTCATCTTTCCCCGGCAGAACGCGAGCGCGGGGTGATTGCCGCCTCGGCCGGCAACCACGCGCAGGGGGTGGCGTTTGCCGCCCGCAAGCTTGGTCTCCCGGCGACGATCGTCATGCCGGTGACCACGCCGGCGATCAAGATCGGGGCGGTCCAGGGGTTTGGCGCCAAGGTGGTGCTGCACGGCGACAGTTACTCGGAGGCGGCAGATTACTGCGACCGGCTGGTCATTGAAACCGGGATGGTTTTCGTCCACCCGTTCGACGATGAACTGGTGATTGCCGGGCAGGGGACGGTGGGGGACGAGTTGCTTCGTCAGAGCGCCGGGCGGCTGGATGCGGTGTTCGTTCCAGTCGGCGGCGGCGGACTGATTGCAGGAGTCGGCGCCTATCTGAAGGCGCTGCGCCCGGAAATCAAGATCATCGGCGTGGAGCCGGTGGAGAGCGATGCCATGACCCGCTCGCTGGAGTTGCACCGGCGGGTGGTCCTCGATTCGGTGGGGATCTTCGCCGATGGGGTGGCGGTACGCCAGGTGGGGAAGCTTACCTTCGAGATCTGCCGGCAATGCGTCGACGCCATGGTGCGGGTCGATACCGACGAGATCTGCAGCGCCATCAAGAACATCTACCAGGCGACCCGTTCCATCGCTGAGCCGGCAGGAGCGCTGGCGCTGGCTGGTCTCAAGCGCTACGTGCGTGAGCAGGGGGTCAGCGGCCAGCGGCTGGCGGCGATCAATTCCGGGGCCAACATGAACTTCGACCGCCTGCGCTACGTGGCCGAGCGGACCCTGGTCGGCGAGCGTCAGGAGGCGTTGTTCGCCGTGACCATCCCCGAGCAGCCAGGTGCCTTGCGGCGCTTCTGCAGCGAGGCGGTTGGCGACCGCAATATCACCGAGTTCAACTATCGCCTGGCCGGGCGCGATGCCGCGCACATCTTCGTCGGCATCGCCGTTCGCGGCGACGCCGAACGGCTGGCCTTCGTCGAGCGCCTCAAGGCGTGTGGCTTTCCGGCAGTCGACCTGACCGACAACGAACTGGCCAAGGACCACATCCGCTACATGGTCGGCGGCTGCTCACCGGTGGTGCGCAACGAGCGCCTGTTGCGCTTCTGGTTTCCGGAGCGTCCTGGCGCCCTCGTACGCTTTCTCTCTACCATGGGCGCCGACTGGAACATTTCCCTGTTCCATTACCGCATGCACGGCGGCGACTTCGGCCGGGTGCTGATCGGCCTGGAACTGCCGGACGGGCAGGAGCCCGAGCTGAAGGCCTTTCTCGACGGGCTCGGCTACCGCTATGTCGAGGAGAGCCGGAACCCGGCTTATCCGCTGTTCCTGTAACCGATCGTTCCGAAGGCAGGCAACCGGGAAAATTTCTCGGGCTGCACGAAAACTCGCCTTTGGCTCAGACAGTTCGTTCGCCCTGCGAAATTCCCCCGGCGGTCTGCCTGTGCTTGTGAAAGCTTGAGATCGAAGCTCTTCTTCAACTGACGGGCATTGGCAGGCGCTGAGGCGAAGGACAGACTGTCTGCGCCGCAGGCGAGTTTCTGTCCGCCAA
>JAMPXI010000175.1 GCA_023701265.1 Desulfuromonadales bacterium
CCTGATTACCAGGACACTGGCGGATCTCGGCCTGTATATCTACGTGGCAAAAATTTCCACCAAGGTCGACCAGGTCGCGGATACCTTCTACGTCAAGGATATCTTCGGGCAGAAGATCAGCTCTCCGGAAAAACTGGAGGAAATCCGGCGCCAGCTGCTCGCCGGCCTGGCGGAGTGAATGGACCATTACCTCGACCTGTTCATGAGTTATCTGGCCGTGGAGCGCGGCCTGGCCCGCAACACCCTCGATGCCTATGGCCGCGACCTGGCCCGCTACCTTGCCTGGCTGCAGGCCCAGGGTGTGAACCATCCCGACGCCATCAGCGCACCGATCCTGCTCCGTTTTCTCACGCATCTCAAGGACGAAGGGCTGGCCCCCCGCAGCCGTTCGCGAGCACTGGTGGCCCTGCGCACCTTCCATAAATTCCTGATCAGCGAGCGCCTGTGCACGGTGAATCCTACCGGGCAGATCGCCGCGCCGCGCAGTCTGGCTCCCCTGCCCAAGACTCTGTCGCCAAGTGACGTCGAATCACTGCTGGCATCGCCTAAAGGGGAAGGGCACCTGGCGGCGCGCGACCGGGCCATGCTCGAAATTCTCTACGCCACGGGCTTGCGCGTCTCCGAACTGGTGACGTTGAAGCTCAGCGACCTGCAGCTCGATGTCGGTTATCTGACCGCTTTCGGCAAACGCAGCAAGCAGCGAATCGTACCGCTTGGCACCGCCGCGATCGATGAGCTGCGCACTTATCTCATAGCGGCAAGACCGCGCTTCGACCGTACCGGGTCGGCGGCGTTCGTTTTCCTTAACCGTTCCGGGGAGGGGTTGACACGCCAGGGGTTCTGGAAGATCATCAAGCGCCGCGCCCGGGAGGCAGGGATCTACCGCAACATCACGCCCCACACCCTGCGGCATTCATTTGCCACGCATCTGCTGGAAAACGGTGCCGATCTGCGGTCCGTGCAGGCCATGCTCGGTCATGCCGACATCTCGACGACGCAGATCTACACGCACGTCACGCGCGAACGACTGCGGCAGATTCACGCTCAGCACCACCCGCGAGGATAGAACGGATGAAATACCTGATTCTGGTCGGCGACGGCATGGCCGACGAGCCGATTGACGAACTTGGCGGACTGACTCCCCTGGAGAAGGCCGATACCCCCAACATGGACCGTTTGGCGAGAGCCGGCCTGACCGGGATGGCGGAGACCGTCCCGGCCGCGTTCCATCCCGGCTCCGATGTCGCCAACCTGTCGGTATTCGGTTACGACCCGGCAACCTGCTACACTGGGCGTTCGCCGCTCGAGGCCGCCAGCATGGGGGTTGAGCTTGGTCCCGACGACGTGGCCTTCCGCCTCAACCTGGTCACCCTGGTGGCGCATGGCGGTGACCTCTACATGGAGGATTTTTCGGCCGGGCATATCTCCACGGAGGAAGCGCGCGCACTGATCGCCACCCTTCAGGACGAGCTCGGTGACGAAAACTTCCAGTTCTACCCGGGCGTTTCCTACCGGCACCTCATGGTCTGGCGCGGCGGCCGCGAGGACTTCAACCTGGCCCCGCCGCATGACCTGACCTATCAAAGCCTGCGTCCCCACACGCCGCGCTCTCCCGAAGCCGCCCCGCTGATGCAGATCACCACCTCGGCGCAGCTCCTGTTCAAAAGCCATCCGGTCAATTTGCGCCGTGAGGCTTCCGGAAGACTGCCGGCCAATTCGATCTGGCTGTGGGGACAGGGGAAGCGGCCGCGGATGCAGACCCTGCAGGAGATTCATGGCTTGACCGGGGCGGTGATCTCGGCCGTCGACCTGATCAAGGGGATCGGCATCTACGCCGGACTGAAGGTGATCGACGTTCCCGGCGCCACCGGCTATCTCGATACCAACTATCGCGGCAAGGCCCAGGCCGCCCTCGACGCCCTGCGGGAACTCGACCTGGTCTATGTTCACGTCGAGGCCCCCGACGAGGCAGCCCATGGCGGGCTGCTGAGCGACAAGCTGGAGGCCATCGAGCGTTTTGATGCAGAGGTCGTCGGCACGGTCCTCGCCGGACTGGAAACGCTCGGCGACTGCCGGGTGCTGGTGCTCCCCGATCATCCGACCCCGGTCAAAAGGATGACTCACACCAAGGATCCCGTGCCGTTCATCCTCTACGGCAGCCGTGGTGAATTCGCTCCCCGCGGGGCGGTCACCGGCTACAGCGAGGCGAATGCCCGTTCGACCGGGATCCTGGTGACCCCCGGTCATCTCATGTTGCGACACCTGATTGCCGGTCGGATCTGATCCGGTTGGTTCACTGGCAGGACTCGAAAGGACGGCAATCGCCGTCCTTTTCTTATTTGCTGCGATACCAGGCAGGCGGGTAGGGGTAGGTCCAGGGCGTCGGATCGTAGGGGTGACTGGGGCCAGGATCGGTGGGGGTCACGTATTCCGGAGCGCCTGGATCGGGGTTGGGGTGCAGTCCGTAGCGGAACGGCGTGTCCCAGAGGTGAATCCCCAGGAGATCGAAGCGCAGAACACTCTCCTTGCGTTCGTTGGTGGTAATGTCGGCCGTGCCGATCAATGTGCCACCCAGGGTTACCAGACGACCGCGGGTATAGAGGTCGGTGTCAATCTGCCGCGGCGTGTACACCAAAAAGCGGTCGCCCGCCTCCGCCAGGGCAAGCGGCTCTCCCCAGCGGTTCAGGTCCCAGCGCAGAATTTCCAAAAAGCTCCCCTCATCATCGGTTTTCAGGCTGACGATCGATCCGCCGAGCATCAGCGACTTTCCCTGGAAACGCTGCGGTTCCGCCTGGACCTCGGCGAAGTCGAGGTCAGGGTCGAGCTGGTTCCTGACTTCGGGACCGAGAGGGGCGCCGCAGCCTGTGACCAGGACTGCGGCGCAGAGCGTGAACAGGGTTCTAATCATCGTGGTCGTGACCGTGACCGTGACCCTTGCCCTTCTTCTTCCATTTGACTTCTTTCGGGTAGTGGCCCGGCGGCAGCTTCTTCCACGGGCCGCCCCTGGATTGCGAGTATGACCAATTGTGGTCGTCCTGGTAGTGATAATAGTAGCCGCTATGGAAAAAGTATGGCTCCAGATCGAGTTCCACGATTGCCGGGAGCGGCGGCACGACGGCCACCCCGCTGCCTTCGGGGCCGGCATACATGAGGCACCCTGAGAGCAGGCAAGCTCCAAACAGTACTGTCAATACGTGTTTGCTCATGATTTCCTCCTACGTGTGGGTCGTTCAATTTCAGATTATCAGACTATTTCCGATGTTCCATGGTTTTCTGATATATTTGAAAAAGTTCATTATTTTATGAGACACTCCCGGCCAGAGCGAAGTGATGTCCGTGACCCAAAGCTGATTGGTTGCCGGACAGTAACCAAGAGATGACCCCCGATGGTTTTGTTTGCACTGACAATATTCCTGA
>JAMPXI010000062.1 GCA_023701265.1 Desulfuromonadales bacterium
GAATGTGACCGTCACGTTTACGCCGACCTCTGTGACTAGTTATTCCGGCGCGATCACTGTCAATTCTGACAAGACAAGCGGTACGAATACGATTCTTATATCAGGATTTGGTTTAGAGCAGGATAATGATAGCGATGGTGATGGCGTAGTAGATAGTCTTGATCAATGCTTGGAAACCCCATTAGGCACACAAGTTGATAGCGTCGGATGCCCGCTTCCTCAGGGCAGTCCCTGGCCGGATGAAATCACCATCAAACTCGATGTCAATTTTGCCGCTCCAAACTGGGGCACCTATCCGATGGTTCGCTTCTATCCGAACGAGCCAGTGGATATCCTCGATCAAATCAACAATCCATACACGTTGATGATCTTCAACGCTTACATGAGTGGTCACCCGAATGAAATCGGTGTGTTTGACAAGGGGGGTATCAATCGCTATTACTCTCCGCCGATTCAGGCGGGAACCTGGTATACGGTGACAATCCAGCATAACACGGCCACTCAGACGGCCGACATCCTGGTTCAAAAGCCCGGTGCAACCGGCCTGGAAACTTTCTATTCACGTACCGGTGCCACTTTCGTAATCGACCCATTCAAATATTTCGGGGTCGGCTATTACGATCAGCCTGATGATGGCAGCGACTGGTCACCGATCCGTCTGGACAATGTCAGCATCACCTCATCAGACAACCGTGTCCTGTACCAGAATGATTTCCAGGCAGATCCTGGTTTCACGTCCTACTCAGCTACCTATGCCTACTGGGACCAGGCTGCCGGCAACTATTTTGTGAATACACAGGACAATCTGGCAGAAAAATACTGGGCTCATACGCCGGAGTTGAATTGGCCGATTTCGGAGCCGGGACTGGTTGCTTATTATCGTTTCGATGGCAGCGTGCTCGATTCCTGTGTCAATGCACATCATGGAACGGCATTCGGCATGCCTGTCTATGCTGAAGGGATAGTCGGGCAGGCTATTGATCTCGATGGGGTGGATGATTATGTGCTGGTCTATGATCAGGGTGAGATGGTCGCCCAGAACACCATGTCCCTTGCCGCCTGGATCAAGCCACGACAGGTTTCTAATGGCGGGACACCCTACAACCTCTATGCTCAGAGTGAACTGGTCAATGGTTATATAACCCATGACATAAGGCTGCTGGGAGGGAAGCTTGATTACGACAACTGGCGCCCTTGGGATGGGTTTACGCGGACTGTGTCGGACATCACTCCCAGTGAGTGGGTTCATGTTGCCATAGTGCGCGATGATGGCGCGGTTTCGATTTACCTGGATGGCGAGTTGGATGCTACGGGTGTCGGCGAAGAGCCATTGGATCGTAATTCCATTGCAAAAACGTTAGTTGGTGCCCGTTGGGTGGGCAGTCAGCCGACTTACAATTTCGACGGTCTGGTCGATGAGTTGAGGATTTACGATCGAGCCCTGTCCGCCGGAGAAGTGCAGTCCTTGTATTTGCTGTCAAATATGCAGGATGCTGATAGCGACACCATTCCAGATGGAGTTGACAACTGTCCTGCGATTGCCAACCCCACACAATCCGATGCCAACAGCAACGGGATTGGTGACGCCTGCGATTCGGGCGACACCGACGGGGATGGCCTGACGGACCAGGCAGAGTGGGCCTATGGTACCTCGGTGGCAAATCCGGATAGTGATGGCGATGGTTGGCTAGATGGTGCCGATACTCAGCCGCTGCTCTTCCAGAGCCCGATGAGCGATAATGCAGCGTTTGTCCGCCAGGTTTACCTTGATTTCTTGAACCGGGAACCGGATGCCGGTGGTCTGGCCTACTGGACCGGGGAACTAAACGCCGGTCGCCTGAGCAGGGTGGCCATGGTTGAGCAGTACCTGCTCAGCCCCGAGTTCGGTGAAACGGCGGCGTCAGTGGAGCGGCTGTACTTCGCGTACTTCCTGAGGATTCCCGACTACGGGGGGCTGATGTACTGGGTGAACGAGTACGCCAGCGGCCGACGCACGCTCAACAATATTTCGGACTTTTTCGCGTCGTCTCCTGAATTCCAGGCAAGCTACGGAAGCCTCAGCAACAGTGAGTTCATGGTCCTGGTCTACCAGAATGTCCTGGGGCGCGATCCGGAACCGGCCGGCTATGCCTTCTGGGTCAACGAGTTGAATGCCGGTAACCGCACCCGCGGGCAGGTGATGGTCGGTTTCTCCGAGTCGGCCGAATACCAGGCACTGATGGCCAACCCGGTCTACGTGACGATGACCTACGTCGGACTCCTCGGGAGGTCTCCGGATTATGACGGGTTCAACTACTGGGTCAACCGGATGGATCAGGGGGATTCAGGGCAGGTGCTGATCGAACTGTTCCTGAACTCGATGGAATATGCGGCAAGATTTCAGTAGGGCGTGGACATTGTTCCTCGGGAAGAAAGAGTCTGCTCCCCGGCAGTGCCGACGAACCGGTCGTGATGCCGGCGGAGCTCGGGTTGCTAAACAACTAAAGCCACAACCGATTTCAAACAGATGGAACGAGCTGGGGCTGCCCGAAAGGGCAGCCCTTTTGTCGTTGGCATCGGAGGATAATGATTTTTGCCATTTGCCGCGCGCTCAGGTGCGGATATAATATAAATCATAAGTGATTTCGGGGAGGTGATGTCATGACCGACGCATGGGAGGAGCGCCGCAAGGCACTTGAAAACGAGTATTTTCACAAGATAGAAGTCAGGCTGATCGATCAGATGCGCAACGACTCGCGTGAAAAACTGGTGCGCGACCTGTGCCGCAACCGTTGCCCCAAGTGCGGTGACCAGATTCAGGCCATGGAATTCCGCGGGGTTCCTCTTGACAAGTGTCCAAGCTGCGGCGGAGTGTGGCTTGGCCCGCGTGACCTGCATATCCTGTCGGAAAAAGATCACCGCACCTGGTTCGATCGCTGGTTCAAGGAGGAAAAATAGCCGGTTGCATCATGGCTGATACATCATGCGCCTGAAACTGATTCGCCAGATACTGACCAGCTTCCTGATTGTCTGCGCCGGCTTTGTCGCGGCGTGGGTCGCTGCCCTTTACGTTTTGCATGCCGTATCCGGCCGCTTGGCGGAACTGCCGGTGTTGTCAGGGGTTGCGGCCGAGGAGGTCGGGCGCCTGCAGAAGATGCTGCACGACGGGGAAATCGCGGTGTTGTTGTTCGGTTTGGCCGGCTTTATGGGCGGTTTGATCGGCATGGTGGTTGCGGCCAGCCAGGCCGCGAACATGTTCGGACGTCTCAAGCAGGCCACCCAGCAATTGGCGAATGTGGTTCTCGATCAGGAACTGCCCGATTCAGCAACTGCCAAGGGTGATGATCTGGAACATGACATCCGCGAAATGATGCTCAAGATTCAGATGAGCCAGCAGCTCTGTCTCGACGCCAGCCCGTTGACGCGGCTGCCGGGCAATATCGCTATTGAACAGGTGCTGAAGGGGAAGATGGTGAATGGCGAGAAGTTCGCGCTCTGTTATGTCGATCTTGATGATTTCAAGGCCTACAACGATCGATACGGTTACGCGCGGGGAAGCGAACTCATCAAAATCACCGGAGAGATCCTCTACCGCACCAAGGATGAGTATGGAGACCCCGGCGATTTCGTCGGCCACATCGGGGGCGATGATTTCGTCCTGATCACTGCGCCGGAGAATGTCGGGCCGGTGTGCGAGGCGATTATCGCCGCCTTCGACAGCGCCGTGCCGGAGCACTACGAGCCGGACGACCGGGCGCGAGGTTATATCGAGGGGACCGATCGCTACGGGGTTACCCGGCGTTTTCCGCTGATGTCGATCTCGATAGCCGTCGTTACCGATGTCAAGCGCAACTTCAGTTCGCCGCTCGAAATCGCCCAGGTTGCCACCGAGATCAAGGATTACGTCAAAAGCCTGCCGGGGAGCAATTACCTGGTCGACCGCCGGATCGGCCAACGGACAGACATCTAGAAGAAGTGCCGGGTTCCGAATCCTGAGTGACGAGTATCAAATCAAGAGGCCCGGAGCAGGACTGCTCCGGGCCTCTTGATTTGTGCAGAGAAGAAAGTCTTTAGCGCAGGTTGTAGAAGACCTCGCGGCCGCGGAATTCGGCGACCTCACCAAGCTCGTCCTCGATGCGCAGCAACTGGTTGTACTTACAGATCCGGTCGGTGCGGGACAGTGAGCCGGTCTTGATCTGCCCGGCGTTGGTGGCGACCGCCAGGTCGGCGATGGTGGTGTCCTCGGTTTCGCCGGAGCGGTGTGAAATGATGCAGGTATAGCCGGCGCGCTTGGCCATCTCGATGGCATCCAGCGTCTCGGTCAAGGTCCCGATCTGGTTGACCTTGATCAGGATGCTGTTGGCGATCCCCTTCTGGATCCCTTCCTTGAGGATCTTGGTGTTGGTCACGAACAGGTCGTCGCCGACGATCTGGATGCGGGCGCCGAGACGGTCGGTCAGCAGCTTCCAGCCGTCCCAGTCGTTTTCGGCCATGCCGTCCTCGATGGAGATGATCGGGTAGCGATCGACCAGGTCGGCGTAAAACTCCACCAGTTCGGCCGGGGTCTTGACCGGCTGCTGCTCGGCTTCGAGATGGTATTTGCCATCCTTGAACAGCTCCGAGGCGGCCACGTCCAGAGCCAGCACCACGTCGTCACCGGGCTTGTAACCAGCGGCTTTGATCGCCTGCATGATGACTTCCAGAGCTTCCTCGTTGCTCTTCAGGTTGGGGGCGAAACCGCCCTCATCACCGACCGCGGTATTGTACCCCTTGTCCTTGAGGACTTTCTTCAGGGCATGGAAGATTTCAGCTCCGACGCGCAGCGCCTCGGCGAATGAGGTCGCACCGACGGGCATGATCATGAACTCTTGGAAATCGACGTTATTATCGGCATGGGCGCCGCCGTTGATGATGTTCATCATCGGCAGCGGCAGCTCCTTGGCGTTGGCGCCACCGAGATACTGATACAACGGTAGCCCGGCTTCCTCGGCAGCAGCCTTGGCCACCGCCAGTGACACGCCGAGCAGGGCGTTGGCGCCGAGATTGCTTTTGAAATCGGTACCGTCGAGTTCGAGCAGTTTACGGTCGATGCCGGTCTGGTCGGAGGCCTCCCAGCCGATCAACGACTCGGCAATGACTTCGTTGACATTTTTGACCGCTTTCAGGACCCCCTTGCCGAGATAGCGCCCCTTGTCGCCGTCACGCATCTCCAGAGCCTCGCGTTCACCGGTCGAAGCGCCGCTCGGCACGGCCGCACGGCCCATCACGCCGCTTTCCAGATAGACCTCGACTTCGACCGTCGGATTGCCGCGGGAATCAAGGATCTCGCGGGCGTAGATGTCGATGATTTCACTCATGGTGCTGCCCCCTTGCAGTGGATGGGCCCATCAATAGGCCTGTGCGCGGACTTTATACTGCAAATGCCGTGGAGAGGGAACCCCTTTTCGCTGAATTTCGTCGCCATCTGCATGCCTGGCGGTCGGGATTGATTAACGCCTGTGCCAATGATATCCTGATTTTGTAAATACATTGCTTTCAAAAGGTTGCTGTTTGAAAGATAAATCACAGAGGCAGAGTTTTGCGCCGGACGATCCCAAGCTGGCTGGCGCACTTTTCGGGCAACAGAACCGTCATCTTCACCAGATTGCCCAACTGACCGGCGTACGGGCCAGCTCACATGGGCCGACCGCCCAGTTCGAAGGCTCTGCACCTCAGGTGACGCAGGCGATGCGATTGCTCGAAGAGCTTGCCACCCTGCTCGCCAAGGGCTTTCAGTTCCGCGCTCCCGACATCGAATACGCTGACCGGATTCTGCAAATCGATCCTGCTGCCCGCCTGGCCGATATCTTCCTCGATACCATTGCCGTCTCTGCCCGCAACAAGGTCATTGCCCCGAAGTCGCTGGCTCAGAAGAGCTATGTCGATGCGATTCGGACTGCCGACATCGTGTTCGGCGTCGGCCCGGCCGGCACCGGCAAAACCTACCTGGCCATGGCCATGGCCGTCACGTTTCTCCAGAAGAAGGAAGTCAGCCGGATCATCCTGGTGCGTCCGGCCGTGGAAGCCGGTGAGAAACTCGGATTTCTTCCCGGTGATCTGGCGGAAAAGGTCAATCCCTATCTGCGGCCTTTGCATGATGCCCTCTTTGATCTGATGGATTTTGACCGTGGTCAGGCCTTGATCGACCACGGCGTCATCGAGGTGGCGCCATTGGCTTTCATGCGCGGCCGCACTCTGAACGATGCTTTCGTCATTCTCGACGAGGCGCAGAACACCACCCCGGAGCAGATGAAGATGTTCCTTACCCGTATGGGCTTCGGCAGCCGGGCGGTGATTACCGGCGACATCACCCAGATCGACCTGCCTGCCGGGCGGGCGTCCGGCCTGGTGCAGGCCATCGATATCCTCGATAAGGTTGAGGGGATTCACTTTGTCCGGTTCAGCGACCGGGATGTGGTGCGACACCCTATCGTGCAAGCGATCGTCAAAGCGTACGATGCTGCCGAAGGGCGTTCACCCGGGGCTCCATGATCATGACCGAACCAACCGGCGAACATTCAACCTCCGCAAGGCCACACCACCGAGCGCAGCTGCTCACGCTGCTCGGCCTTGACGAAGGCTGGCAGCGCATTGTGCTGATGGCGTTGCTGGTATTGCTGCTGACCATCATCATCATTCCCAAAGGGCATCTGATGATGCCTTCCTATGCGCCCGGCGATGTCGCCCGACGCGATGTGAAATCCCCCCGTGACTTGCTGATTCCCGACGAAGATCTGACTGCTCAAAAACGCACCGAAGCCGAAGTGGCGGTCCCTGTCCTTTACGATTTCGACGCACAGGCAGGGGTGACGATTGCTGCCAGGGTTGCGGGGATTTTCGATTTTGTTTCGGCCGAATCGAAGCGGGGGGTTGCCGGGGCGGCACTGCGTGAGGGACTGGAAAATTCTTTTGGCCTGCGGTTTACGGAGGCCGAACTGCATACGCTGGTTGCCCTCTCCGTGGAAGCGGGAAACAAGGAGTGGTTGGCCGAGTTGATCGAACGATTGTACCGCCTGAAGATGGTCGATGATCTGCGGTTGTTCGAGCGCGATCGCCAGCAAGGGGCGGTACTCCGCAACGTTGCAACGAAAAAAGAAGCCTTGGCCGACCTGAACGAAAAAGTGCTCGGCTCGAACGACCTTCAGGCGCTGGTCCGCGAGGAGTTCCGCAGATCCGACTACAATCCCGGCCAGCTCAAAGTGCTCTCCTCCCTGTTGGCCAACTTCCTTCGACCCAGTGTCTCCTATAACCAGAACGAGACCGAGACGCGCCGCCAGGCGGCCCGCGATGCCGTTCAGCCGATCCTGATTCAGGTGAAGAAGGGCGAGATCATCGTTCGCGAGGGGGATCGGGTCAATCCCGAACAGGTCAACAAACTGACTGCGCTGCGTGCTCAGGGCAGCAGAGAGGTGCTGATCAGTCAGGTGGCGGGGTTGATCCTCAGCAGTTTCATCCTGATGTTCATCGCGCATCGTTACGGCCAACGCAACATTCGCAAATACCGCCCGCAGAATGCTGACCTGCTGTTTTTGGGCAGCACCCTGGTCGGCATGGTGCTGCTCCTGAAGGTTGGCGGTTTCGTGGCGACTGCATTGGGGAGCGCATTCCCCTACATCGAGCCGGGAGCCTATTATTACGTCCTGCCTTTCGCTGCCGGGGCAATGCTGGTGCGGATTGTCCTCAACAGCGAAGTGGCACTGATCTTCAGCATGGTGTTCGCGGCCCTGGCGGGATTTCTCTTCGGCAACAGCTTCGAATTGTTTTTGTTTGCCCTGTTGAGCAGCCTGGCCGGTGCCCACTGGGTCCGCCAGCTGACGGAGCGTACCTCGATGTTTCGGGCGGGTGCGCGGCTTTCCATGTTCAACTTCATGGCCATCTTTGCCGTCCATCTGGTGGGAGGGCAGGATTTGGGCACCGGCCTGCTGTTCGAACTCGGTTTCGGCCTGCTCGGCGGCCAGATTTCTACGGTCCTGGTCAGCGGCATCGTCCCGCTGGTCGAATCGGCCTTTCGCTATACCACCAACCTCAAGCTGGTGGAACTGGCCAACATGAACAACCCGCTGCTGCGTGAACTGATGATTCAGGCGCCCGGCACCTATCACCACTCGATTATTGTCGGCAACCTGGCCGAGGCTGCCGCCGAAACGATTGGCGCCAACCCCCTGCTGGCCCGGGTGGCTGCCTACTATCACGACATCGGCAAGGCAAAAAAACCGCTTTATTTCATCGAGAACCTCAGCAGCGGCGAGAACAAGCATGACAAGCTGACGCCGTCAATGAGCGCCCTGATCCTGATGGCACACCTCAAGGATGGGGTTGAGATGGCCAAAGAGCACCGTCTCGGCGGAGTGCTGGTCGACATCATCCACGAGCATCATGGCACCAGCCTGATGAAATTTTTCTATGACCGGGCCAAGCAGCGTGAGGAGCGCGAAGTCGACGAGCACGACTATCGCTATCCGGGACCGAAGCCGCAGAGCCGCGAGGCGGCGCTGATCATGCTGGCCGATGCCGTCGAGGCGGCCAGCCGTACGCTGACCGACCCGACCCCGGCGCGCATCCAGGGGATGGTGCAGAAGATCGTCAACAACATCTTCATCGACGGTCAGCTCGACGAATGCGAACTGACCTTGAAGGATCTGCACAACATCGCCAAGAGCTTCAATCGGGTGCTGGGCGGAATTTTTCATCACCGGATCGATTATCCCGAGCCGGTGACCAAGGAACGCGGCGACAAGGGGGCAAAAAAGAATGGTGAGGATCGCGATCGAAAACCGGCAGAGGAGAGTGAAGATCCAAAAACTCCCGTTAAGAAAGGTCGCACGGAGGATCTTAAGCGCCTCGGGATGTCCTGATGCCCGATTGTCGATCCTGGTGACCGACGATGCCGGCATTCAGGAGTTGAATCGCGACTGGCTTGACAAGGACCGGCCGACCAACGTGATCTCCTTCGCCATGCAGGAGGGAGAGGGCGCGGGGGTGCAGGCCGATCTGCTTGGCGACGTGGTGATCTCCATCGAGACCGCCGCCCGTGATGCGGCCGAGGCGGGATCCCAGGTTGAGCACGAGCTCTATTTTCTTCTTCTGCACGGCGTCCTGCATCTCCTCGGCTACGACCACGAACGCGGAACCGCCGCCGATGCCCGGCGCATGGAGGCGCGCGAACGGGAGTTGTTCACCATGATCCGCACGGAGTTCCTGTCCGCTTGAACGCACCGCCGGAACGTCCGAAAGGTTTTGTCGGCAGCCTCAATTGCGCCATCGAAGGAGTGCTGTGGGCGGCCAAGACCCAACGCCACATGCTGGTGCACCTGTTGGCGGCGGTTGCGGTTCTGCTGCTCTCCCTGACCCTTCGGTTGACCCTGCTCGAATTTGCCCTGCTGTCGCTGTCGATCATCCTGGTGCTCTTCGCCGAGTTGATGAATACGGCGCTGGAGGTGGTGGTCGATCTGGTCTCGCCGGAGTATCATCCCCTGGCCCGCCGGGCCAAGGATGTCGCGGCCGGGGCGGTGCTGGTGGCCAGTGTCGGGGCGATGATCATGGGCTACCTGGCTCTGTCCCGCTTCTTCGCTCCGCCGGAACTGTCGGAGAATCCCGATTTTCTGCACACCACCGGCAACCTGGCGATGGTCGCCGTGGTGCTGGTCGTGATACTGGTCGTGCTCTGCAAGGCCAGGATCGGCCGCGGCACGCCGTTGCACGGTGGCATGCCGAGCGGTCACGCCGGGGTTGCCTGTTCCATTGCCACTTCAGTCGCTTTTGCCGCTCCGGCGTTGCCGGTGTTGCTGCTGGCCTGGATGCTGGCGCTGTTGGTGGCCCAGAGCCGGGTGCTGCTTGGCGTTCACAGCTACATTGAGGTTCTGTTGGGCGGTTTTCTCGGGACGGTTGTCACGCTGTTGGTCCATCTATTATTCAGATAGAATGTTTCAGCTTTAGTCTCATGGTACATTTGCTAGTGAAATGACGGAGGTCAGAGAAGTGGCGGACGAAGATTCACAGCCCAAGAGTGAAACGGTGCTTGGGGCACTGACCCGGTTCCTGACCGGCAGGCGGCGGGCATTGACCGAAGAGGAACTGCAGGAGGCGATCAGCAGTTCCGAAGAGGAGGGCCTGCTCGACGAATCCGAAGGGGACATGCTGCAGGCAATCTTCGAGTTCGGCGATACCATCGTTCGCGAGATCATGGTGGCGCGTCCCGACATGGTCTGCTGCGCCAGCGATGCCCCTCTGGATGAGCTGTTGAACCTGATTCTCGACTCCGGGCATTCTCGGGTGCCGATCTTCGAAGGCTCGGTCGACCACATAGTCGGCGTGATCTATGCCAAGGATCTGCTGCGCTACTGGGGGGCTCGTCCCGGAGAGTTGTCGCCGGCGGCGGTCATGCGCACCCCCTACTTCGTTCCAGAGACCAAGCGGATCGAGGATCTGTTGGTCGACTTTCGTACCCGTCGCGTGCACATGGCGATCGTTGTCGACGAATACGGCGGGACCTCGGGGCTGATCACCATCGAGGATCTGCTCGAAGAGATCGTCGGCGACATCCAGGACGAATACGATCTCGAAGAAGAGTGGGCGCAGCCCCAAAGCGACGGTTCACTGCTGCTCGATGCCCGCGCCAACGTCGAGGAACTCGAGGAACACTTCGACGTCGAGATCCCCCGCGACAAGTTCGACACGGTTGGCGGCTTCGTGGTTCACTTGCTCGGCACTGTGCCGGCGGCCGGCGAAACCGCCCGTGCCAACGGATTGCTACTGCAAGTGGTCGAAGCCGACGAGCGCAAGGTCCGTCGGGTGCACGCCCGTCGTGATCCCGAGGCCGCCGCGCCGGAGAACAATTTCTGAACATGCGGCGTTTTCGCCCCGATTCCGTCACCCTGACGGCAGCCGTTTCCGGCGGTTTGCTGGCCCTGGCCTTCCCGCGTCCCGATTGGTCATGGCTGGCCTGGATTGCCCTTGTCCCGCTGCTGCTGATCATGGCCAAGCGTCCGTTCCGCAGCGGTTTTGTCGCCGGCCTCACGTTCTTTGCGGCGATCCTCTACTGGGTGAATATCGTCATGACCACCTACGGGCACCTGCACCCGGTGCTGTCGGTGGTTGCCTGGCTGTTGCTCTCCGCCTATCTCGCCCTGTTCTTCGCCGTGGCCACCTGGGCTGCCTGCCGTCTGAAGGAGTTGCGTGGCTACGCCGTGCCTCTGACCCTGCCGGTTCTGTGGGTCGCCCTCGAATTTCTGCGCGAATTTCTGTTGACCGGCTTTCCGTGGGCGACCCTCGGTTACTCCCAGCACGACAACCTGATGCTGCTGCAGTCGGCCGACCTGTTCGGCGTCTATGGCCTGAGTTATCTGGTGGTGCTGGTCAACGCAATCATTGCCGAATGGCTGCTGGCTCGCAAACTGCCAAAGCGCCGCCGCCCGATGACCGCCGTGCTGGTGATGGTCGTCTTTGTCGCCGGCGCCTGGGGGTACGGGTTCTGGCGGCTCGGTATGGATCTCGACGATCGTCCCGACCAACTCAAGGTGACGGTGGTCCAGGGGAACATTCCGCAGGACGTCAAATGGCAACCGGAATTTCAGCAGGAGACGGTGCGCATCTACCGTGACCTGTCGCTGACTGCCGCCCGAACCGAAAAACCCGGACTGATCATCTGGCCCGAGGCGGCGACGCCGTTCTATTACCAGGATGCCAACAAGCTGTCCGCAGAGGTTGCCACCGTGCCGCTCCAGGCCGATGCCGCGCTGTTGTTCGGCAGCCCGGCCTACCGCAAGGAGCCGGGAGGCATCCGCTATCTGAACAGCGCCTTTCTGCTTGGCCGGGAAGGAACGGAAAAGGGGCGCAGCGATAAAATCCACCTGGTGCCCTTTGGCGAATACGTGCCGCTCAAGCGCTTCCTGCCGTTCATCGACAAGATCGTCGTCGGCATCGGCGATTTCTCGCCCGGGACGATCAATCCGCTGCCGCTGAACGGCCACAAGCTCGGCGTGCTGGTCTGCTACGAGGCGATCTTCCCGGAACTGGCGCGCGAGTGGGTCCGCCAGGGGAGCGGCCTGCTGGTCAACATCACCAACGACGCCTGGTTCGGCAACTCGTCGGCCCCCTGGCAGCATCTGGCGATGGTGCGCTTCCGCGCGGTGGAAAACCGGGTCTGGATCGCCCGCGCCGCCAACACCGGCATCTCGGCGTTCATTGCCCCGTCGGGGCGGGTCCATGCCGCCACCGGCCTGTTTGTCCCGGCCGCCGCCACCATTGAAGTCGGTCTCGGCGCCCGCCCCGGCCTCTACGCCCGCATGGGCGACCTGATCCCGGCCCTGTTCCTGGCGATTTGTGTTGTCTGGCTGGTGCAGACGCGGAAGCGGCTGGGGTAGGGAAGGGCTGCAAGCCGCAGCGGAGTCTGGACATCATGACGTTCAACCCCGAATGGCATCAGCGTCGCTCGATCCGTCTCAAAGGCTATGATTATGCCGCCGCTGGATGGTACTTCGTGACGTTGTGCACCTGGCAGCGGGAATGCCTGTTCGGGGAGGTTGTTGACGGGGGGATGCGGTTGAATGAGGTCGGTGGGTTGGTGGAAACAGTCTGGTGTAGATTGCCTGAACATTTTGCCAGCATCAACCTGATAGACCATGTGGTCATGCCAAATCATTTCCACGGTATTGTGCAAATAACCGGATCCGTAGGGGCGAAGCAAGGTTCACCTGCTTCGCCCGATGTTGATGGCAACCATGCCAAGGGCAAAGCAGATGAAGCTTTTGCTTTGCCCCTACATGGAACGGCGTCTGGTTCGTTATGCGCGGTGATACAAAACTTCAAATCAATTTCAACGCGCCGTATCAACAAACTCCGCAACAATCCCGCTGGCCCGGTCTGGCAGCGCAATTATTTCGAGCGGGTGATCCGCGACGACAATGAATTGGCCGCCATCCGGGAATACATCGTGACCAACCCGCTGCAATGGGACGCCGACAATAATCATCCGAACAATCTGTCGGGGCGGGCCTTGGTCCGCCCGATAAGCTTGAAATGCACGTATATCCTTGGTCCGCCCGTAACCCCAAAAGGGCGCAGCAAGCCGCGCCCCTACTTGACCTCTTTCGCAACAAGATCTAAGGTGATGAAGATTTATGCTGATATTTTAAATACTTAAGTTATGTTTTGCTTTCGCTCCTGAATGCAAGGAGGTTAGATGACCGTGCGTTCGTCAGGCCGAACCGGTCTCAGTAATCCCTCATCCTCAAGGTCATGCAGTGCCAACGGGCGCTGTGGCTCGCCCAAAATCCCCCTGATTTTGAATTCCCTGCAAATCCTGAAAATGAAGCCCGTCTTACTGTGCGCCGGGTTGCCGAAGCCCTGCATGCTCGGGTGCGCGTCATTTTCGAGCCGGTTGAAAACGGGGCAGGAGCGCAGGTTGCCGAGACTCCGGAAGCGTATGGCACAAAGCGTAAGGCAACCAGGCGCTCATGAAACTTCCTGATCAGCCACGACGTAGCGTTCACCGAGGTCACGGACCAGGTCATCGACCTGTCGCAAACACCGGAACCGGCCGGTTGAATCGCTGCGCGCAATAGCGCTAACATGGAGGGCGTATGATCATCATCGACATCAAGAATCCCAAGACGGTCGCCAAAAGGGAGAAGGGGAAGCTGAAGGTGTTTTTCGCTTCCCTGTTCGGCGTCGATATCGCCCGCAAGGTCGACGAGGTTCTGGCCGAGCGCATCGCCGATGAACTCCGGCGCCGGGATATCGACGCCGAGGTCAGGATCGAATGAAGCTGCCCGCCCCGTGCCGAAAGGTTTCAATTCTGCCTTGTTCTTGACGTGCCTCCCGCGCCTGCGCTGCCCCACGCGAATCGAACGCGCATTTGATCCTGACATCAGTTACGCCAGCGAAAGGGATGTTTCCGGACAGTACCCGCCACCGCCGAATGTCAGGGGTGGTTTTTTGCATTTGGCCGGTTGATGGTACTAGAATTTACGTAGGAATTCCCGGAATGCCCCTGATGGAAAGGACACGCATATGGACCTGCAACTGAAGGATCGGCTCGCGCTCGTTTCCGGCAGTACCGCCGGCATCGGTCATGCCATCGCCACGGCCCTTGCGCGCGAAGGGGCACGGGTCATCGTCAATGGCCGCACGCAAGCCGCGGTCGATGCGGCAGTGGCAGCGATCGAAAAATGTACCGGAACCGCAGCGCTGGGGTTTGCGGGGGATCTCGCCACCGCCGCGGCCGCGGCGGAACTCGTGAAGCAACACCCCGATATTCAAATCCTGGTCAACAATCTCGGCATCTATGAGGCCAGGGCCTTCGAGGAAATCTCCGATGCCGACTGGCTGCGCCTCTTCAATGTCAACGTCATGAGCGGCGTCCGCCTCGCCCGCCTTTGCCTGCCGGCCATGAAACGCGCAAACTGGGGGCGCATCATCTTCATCTCGAGCGAGAGCGGCGTGCAGATTCCGGTGGAGATGATCCACTACGGCGTGACCAAGACGGCGCAGCTCGCAGTCTCGCGCGGTCTGGCCGAATCGGTGGCTGGCACGGGCATTACCGTGAATTGCGTCCTGCCGGGGCCCACGCGTTCACGGGGCGTCGGCGACTTCGTCGATGCGCTCGCAAAGGAGAGGGGGAAAACGTTCAGCGAATTCGAGCAGGAGTTCTTTGAGAAAGTCCGGCCAACTTCGCTGATCAAGCGCTTTGCCACAACGGAAGAGGTGGCTTCGCTGGTGGCGTACCTCGCCAGCCCGCTTGCCTCTGCAACGACCGGCGCCGCCCTGCGGGTTGACGGCGGCGTCGTCAAGAGCGCGTTCTGAGCCAGCCATACGTGGGGAGATCATGACGGAAAACAAAAAGACCGTCGAACGCTATATGGACGGCTTCAGGAAGAGCGATCACGCACAGATCTTGTCGTGCCTGGCGGAGGATGTCGTGTGGGAGATGCCCGGGGCCTTCCGCCTGGTCGGCAAAGAGGCGTTCGATAAGGAAATCGAGAATGAGGCCTTTGTGGGTAGGCCGACGATCACCATCACCCGCGTGACCGAAGAGAACGATGTCGTCGTTGCCGAAGGTGCCGTGCAATGCCAAAGGCGGGACGGCGGCACGCTCGATGCGGTGTTCTGCGACGTATTCACCATGCAAGATGCCAGGATCAAGTGGTTGATTACCTACTTGGTGGAGCGCGCTTCCCCGGCCACGACATCAGGGTGATCCAGACTCTCACGGCGTTTACCGAGGTGACGGATCAGGTGATCAGTCTGGAGAAGAGCGACGTGTCATGAAACAGGCGGGGACGGATGTGAATTCCATCCCCGCTGCTCATTTCATCACTTGATGATTTTCCACGTCCCGTCGGCCTGGCGGCAGGCGGTCCCGTAGGCCTGCTGTTTCTCCCCGCCGATCACCACGCTCTGCGTGTATTCACGGCAGTATTGGCC
>JAMPXI010000063.1 GCA_023701265.1 Desulfuromonadales bacterium
AGTTGGGACGACATCGGCGGCTATGCCGACGTCAAGGAGACCCTCAAGGAGATGGTCTGCCTGCCACTGAAGAAGCCGGAGATGATCAGCCACCACGGCCTTGGCCTGCCGGCCGGGGTCATGCTGTGGGGGCCGCTGGGCACCGGCATTACCATGCTCGCCGAGGCCTGCGCCAGGGAGGCCGGGGTCAGCTTCGTCTACATCTCCGGGCAAGAGATGCTCGGCAAGGGTGAGGAACTGGTCGAGGCCTTCGACTGCGCCATCCACGAGGCCCCATGCGTGCTGTTCATCTCCGACTGTGAGTGGCTCTGCCCGCGCGCCGGCTGCGACTACGAGTGGAGTCCGGGGAACCGTCGGGCGGTGCCGCCGACCTTTGCCGACAAGGCGCTGAGCAAGCTGTTCATCGAGCAGGTCGACCGCATCAACCAGGTGCCGGGGGTGGCGCTGCTCGGCTCGTGCTACCGGATCGACACCGTCGACCAGGCGCTGATCAAGGAGAAGAAGCGCTTCAACCGCAAGGTCTTCGTCCATCCGCCGACCGCCGTCGACCGCCGCGGGATGCTCGATATCTACATGGACAAGATGCCCAACCTCGCGCCCGGTATCGATCGCGACGAACTGGCGCGGCTGGCCGAGGGGTACGTGGGGTGGGATATCGAGAGCCTGTGCAAGCGGGCCACGGTCAATGCCATCAAGGCCGATGCCGCGATCGTCACCGCCGAGCACTTCCACCGTGCGCTCAGGGAGGTGCGGCAGTTCCTGACGCCGGACATGGTCGCCAAATATCATGAAATCCGTGATACGGACTGCCCGCATCATTATGAGTTTTAAGTTGTTGCCTTCGGGGCGGCCGGCTGCGGCAGCCCTTCCTCGGGCGGACAGAAACTCGCTGCGCTTCAAACAATCTGTCCGCGCCTGCGGAGGCCTGCCGCAGCCGGCCTGATGGCAGCAATGGGTTGACCTATGACCGATTTGTCAGATCTTTTCCTGCGTATCCGTGCCCGCCACGGCCACTACTGCCCGATGAGCACCCTTGGCGGGCGGCTCGGCGAGATGGCGCTGTTGGCAGTTGGCAAGGATGCGGGGGCGCTGACGGCGACCTACCACATCGACACCTGCGCGGCCGACGGCATCGCCGTCGCCACCGGTTGTCTCCCCGAAGAGGGGCGGCTGAAGATGCATCCTGACGGCCTGCACCGCCTTGAACTGCGGGGTGAGGATGGGGTGGGGGTGCGTGCCGAACTGACGCCGACGGCGCTGGAACGGGCCGCGGCCTGCCGCAAACAACTGGATGAAGGTGGGGCGCCAGACGAGGTCCTGACCGAGCTGCGGACCGGTCCCGCCGACGAACTGATTGCCTTGACGCCGTTGGCTGGCGGAGAGAACGATGCCTGAGTCGCTGTTGCTGCGCATGCTGCAGGTGGTCTGGATGGAAATCACCAAGATGTGGTGGTTTTTCCTGCTGGCCTGCCTGTTGGTCGGCATCATCAAGGGATACAAGCTGGATCTGAAGATTCGCGATGCGTTGCGCCGCTCCGGGGCCTGGGGGGTGGTGCTGGCCGTCGGCATCGGCCTGGTTTCCCCTCTGTGCGCCTGTGGCATCCTGCCGGTAGCGATCTCCCTGGCGATGGTTGGAACGCCGCTGGCACCGCTCATAGCGCTGCTGGTCGCCTCGCCGGTGATGGGGCCTGATGCCTTCGTCCTCACCTGGCGCGGGTTGGGAAGCGATTGGGCGCTACTCAAGCTCGGTGGGGCAACGATCCTTGGTCTGAGTGCTGGGTTCATCACGCTGCTGTTGGAAAAACAAGGCTATCTTGCCGGCAACCAGGTGCGGTTGAAGCCGATCTACAACCCCGACGGTACCTTGGCCCCGGCCCGTATGATTGGCGCCGCGGCCGGCATCCGCGTGAAGAACATGATCATCGTGCCGCGCGACAGCCGTTTGCACTTCATCCTCGACCGTACCCTCGATGCGGCCCAGTTCACCGGCAAGTTTCTGCTGCTGGCCATTGTCCTCGAAGCGATCATCGTCACCCTGGTTCCGCCCTCATGGATTCTTGGCCTGGTCGGCGCCGACAACCTCGGTTCGGTGGTGATCGCCGCGCTGATTGGCCTGCCGATGCCGGTCAACCAGATCCCGCTGATCCCGATTCTCGCCGGGCTGCTGCACCGCGGCATGGACCACGGTGCCGCCCTGACCCTGCTGCTGGCCGGGCCGGTGAGCAGCATCCCGGCGACGGTGGCGCTCTACGGCATGTTCCGTCCCCGGGTGGTGATCGTTTTTCTGACTGTCAGTCTGGGCGTGTCGATCCTGCTCGGTTGGCTCTACCAGCTGCTGACGTGATGAAGTTTCGCCCCTTTTCTCTCTGCCTGCTGACGGCAATCTGCCACCTGGCCGGGTGCGTCGGCCTTTCTGCCCCGGTTCCTGCCGTTCAGCGCTACCATGGCGAACTGCTGACCAACGATACGGTCTGGTCGGGACAGGTGCTGATCGACGGCTCGGTGCGGATTGCCAAGAGTGCCACCCTGACCATCGCGCCAGGCTCCGACGTCGCTTTCGTGAGGCACGATGCCGACGGCGATGGACTCGGCGATGGCACCCTGATCGTCGAAGGGCGCCTGGTTGCCGTCGGCACCCGGGAAGCGCCGATCGTCTTTCGCAGCGCCGCGGCCGACCCGCAGCCCGGCGACTGGCTGGAAATACGCGTCGATTTCTCCAGGGAAGTGCAGCTGCGCTATTGCGAAATCCGCGATTCCGCCTACACCCTGCACGCCCATTTCACCCGCGGCACGATCGAGGACTGCACCATCCGCGGCAACTTCGACGGCTGCCGGCTCGGCCAGGCGTCCTTCACCTTCCGCCACAACCTGATTGAGCACAACCGTGGCAAGGGGATCAACTTCCGCAACTCGCAGGTGACGATCGAGCAGAACATCATCCGTTACAACGATTCGGGGATCTTTCTCTTCGAGAACGACCGTCCGATCGTGGTCCGCAACAATAACTTCCACGGCAACCTCGACAACTTCCGCCTCGGCGATTTTTACACCGGCGACGTGACCCTGGGGAGCAACTGGTGGGGAACGGCCGACCCATTGGCGGCCAACGCGACGATCTTCGACCGCAAGCGCGATCCCGGCATCGGCACGGTCACCATCGACACGGCCCCGGCCTGGATTGCCGGTGCCGGCCCGCGTGATGACCTGATCCTGCAGCCGGCCTGGACGCTGGTGACAGATGGCTACCTCGACGCCGACCCGGTTGTCGTTGGCGACAGCCTCTACCTTGCCGGCTGGGACGGCCGCCTGCGTGCCGTGACTGCGGACGGCCGGGAACAGTGGGTACGCGATCTTGGTGCAACGCTCGATGCGACGCCGGTCGTGGCCGGCGATCTGGTCGTCGTCCAGGGATGGGAGCGAACCGTACACGCGCTTGAGCGGGCGACGGGTGCCGAGCGCTGGCGCTTCACCTATCCGCCGTCAGTGGCCGACGATCATCGCCAGGGGGGGCTGCTGGCCCTCGGCGACCTCGTTCTGGTGCCGGCCTGGAACGGCACGCTCTATGCCCTCGATGTGGCCAACGGCGCCGTGCGCTGGCAGGTCGATGGTGGCCTGCCGCTGCGTGCCCGCCCGGTGTTCGACGGCACCCGACTCTATCTGGCGGCCGGAGACGGTACGCTGACCACCCTCACGTCAACCGGGGTAGTCCTCTGGCGGCGTACCCTGGCCGACCCGTTGCTGAGCGAGCCGGCCTTGATCCCGGGCGGGGTCGCGGTGCTGACCCGCGCCGGACTGCTGGTCGCGTTCGATGCACAGGGCGTTGAGCTGTGGCGCCAGGATCTTGCGGAAAGCTGCTACTACGGGGCCCCGGTATCCAGCGGCAATGTCCTGTTTGTGCCAACGGCGACCGGTGCTTTGTGGAAAATCGATGCGGGCAGCGGCAAGGTCGTCTGGCGGGCGGCGACCGCCGGTCCGGTCTACGGCACGCCGCTGGTGGTCGATGGGCGGGCCTACCTCGGTGACAACGGCGGCACTCTGCACGTCTTTGGCGCGGAGAGTGCCGGGCTGCTCGCCAGCTACCGGGGCGGTGATGCCATCCAGTCGCGGCCGCTGCTCTGGCAGGGACGTCTGCTCTTTAGCAGCCGCGACGGGCAGCTGCATGCATTGACCATGGTCGGCGGGGAAGCGCCATGAACGGCATGGTGCTGGCGCCTGGCGAACTGCGCCGGTTGGGGGGCGGGATCTTTCTCCTCTGCCTGGCCACGCTGATGTACGAGCTGATCCTGACCCGGATTTTCTCGGTGCTGATGTGGTACCACTTCGCCTCGATGGCCATCTCCCTGGCGCTGTTTGGCATGGGCGCAGCAGCCCTGGCGGTGCAGTTGCGGCCGCGCTGGTTCGCCGGCGAACCGCGCTTCGTCGCCGCCCGCTGGGCAGTGCTCTCCGGGGTGACCGTCACCCTGTTCTTCGGGGTGTTCGTCCTCTTTCGCCTGCAGCCGCACATCGGCTTCAAGGTGCTGGCCTTTTTTCATCAGCCATTCTTCCAGCCGTTCCAGCAGGGGTTCCACGATCCCGGTGTGCCGGCCGGGCTGCTGCTGACCCTGACCGCGCTCTATCTGGTGACCGCTCTGCCGTTCTTCTGTGCCGGGGTAACGCTGAGCCTGCTCTTCTCCCGCTACCACCAGGACTTCTCCCGCCTCTATTTCTGGGATCTGGCCGGAGCGGGGGCGGGCTGCCTGCTGATCATCCTGCTGCTCAAACTGCTCGGCGGCATCACCGCCATCCTGGTCATCGCCGCCGTGGCGGTCGCGGCCGGCCTGGCTCTGCTGCCGTGCGAGGTGGCCCGCATCCACCGGCGCGGCGCCTGGGCACTGCTGGCACTGCTGCTGGCAGTCGGCGCAATCCATTATCTGACCGGTTTCGCCGAGATCCGCTTCGTGCGCGGCCGTTACGAGCCGAACCTGCTGTGGAGCGGCTGGAACTCCTTCTCGCGGGTGGCGGTCTACCCGGCCGAAGGGCAGTCCCTCGACCAGGCCTGGGGACTGTCGCGCACCTGGCGCGGGGCGATTCCCGATCAGCTCGGCATGGTGGTCGACGATACCGGCTACACCACGATGTATCGTTGGGACCGCCAGAGCGATCTCGGTTTCTTCCGCAGCAACGTGATCGGTCTGGCCTACCGTCTCAAGCCGCAGGCCGACGCGCTGATCATCGGTCCCGGCGGCGGCAAGGATGTGCTGACCGCGCTTTCCCTGGATGCCCGGCACGTCACCGCGGTGGAGGTCAACCCGCTGATCGTCGGGGCGGTCAACGACCGCTTCGGCGATTTCACCGGCGAGCTCTACCGTCACCCCCGGGTGACCGCGGTGGTCGACGAGGGGCGCAGCTTCGTGCGCCGCGACCGGGGGCGCTACGACGTGATCCAGGCCTCCGCGGTCTTCGGCCGGCAGGCGCCGGCGGCCGGGGCATTCACCTTGTCCGAGGACCATCTTTACACCCGCGAGGCCTTCGGCGAGTACTGGGACCACCTCAAGGATGACGGAATTCTGACCATCTCGCGCTTTATCTTCGAGCGTGAGACGCTGCGCCTGGTCTCCCTCGGCCTGGCGCTGCTGCAGGAGCGCGGGGTGGCCGACCCGGCCGCGCATATTGCCGTGATCCGCGAACGCGGAATGGCCAACTTCCTGCTCAAGCGCACGCCGTTCACCGTCGGCGAACTGGAGCAGCTGCGCGGTCTGGTGCGCGATCTCGAATTCCAGGTGGTCTGCCTCCCCGACCAGCGCGAAGGCGACGGGGTTTTCCAGCGGTTGATCGCTTCAGAAGGGAGCGCGGCCTTTTATGCCGACTTCCCCTTCGATATCACTCCGGTCGACGATGACCGGCCATTTTTCTACTACATGCTCAAACCATTTGATTTCGTCAGTCTTTTCAGTTTCCCAGAGCAGGCCAAGTTCGAGGATCGGGCGATCCTGACCCTGCGCAACCTGCTGGTGGTGGTCGGCGGCTGCGTGACCCTGTTCCTGCTCCTGCCGCTGCTGCTCTGGCAGCGCCGCGACCTGCGCAGCAAAGGTTCCGGCTGGCGGCTCGGCTACTTCACCTGCCTGGGCCTCGGCTTCATGTTCGTCGAGATCGGCCTGTTGCGGCGCTTCAGCATCTTCCTTGGCCCGCCGATCTACGCCCTGGCGGTGATCCTCTGCGCCCTGCTGGTCAGTTCCGGCTGCGGCGCGCTGCTTAGCGGCCGCCTGCCAGAGGCACGGCTGCGGCGGGGGTTGCCGGCGGTGCTGTTGGCACTCGTCTTGCTCAGTCTCTGGTATGGGTTCGGCCTGCCGGGGCTGCTGGAGCGCTGGCTCGGCCTGGCTCTGCCGGTGCGCTGCCTGATCGCCGGGGTGCTGCTGGCGCCGCTGGGGCTGCTGATGGGGATGCCTCTGCCGCTGGGGATGCGGCTCTTTCACCGCGACGGCAGCGCGGTACCGTGGAGTTGGGGAGTGAACAGCGCCACCAGCGTTCTCGGCGCCATCCTGGCCGTGGCGGTGGCGATGAATGCCGGCTTCACCGCCACCCTGCTGACCGGCACGTTCCTTTATCTGCTGGCGCTGCTGCCGGTGACAAGATATCGAGACGGCGGATGAATCGACCCCCCTGTCACGCTTTGCGTGACGTCCCCCCTGCTTCGCAAGGGGGATAAGGCATAGTCCCCCCTGTAAAACAGGGGGGATGCCCGAAGGGCAGGGGGGTTGCGAAGTAGGGGAGGTGCCCACAGGGCGGAGGGGTCATTTTTGAACAAGGATCTCAT
Source organism: Desulfuromonadales bacterium (assembly GCA_023701265.1). Taxonomy (GTDB): domain Bacteria; phylum Desulfobacterota; class Desulfuromonadia; order Desulfuromonadales; family BM103; genus VAUL01. The sequence continues at coordinate 6,794 of JAMPXI010000063.1, forward strand.
GCTGAATATGTTCCGGATATTACTGTTACTGCTGATTGTGCCATTCTTCGGCTGTACCCAGGATTCCAGCAGCGGACTGTCCGGACGGCTACTCTTCCAGGACCAGCCGCTGGCCCAGGCGCAGGTCGAGATCTACCTCAGGGCCGACAAGGACCGCTCGGTGCAGCCGTTCGCCGTGGGGAACACCGATGCCGCCGGCAACTACCGGGTCGAACTGCCGCCCGGCCGCTACTTCGTGATCGGCAAGCAGCGCGGCGAAGGCGCCGATGGCCACCCGCGCATGCTCATGGCCGACGCCCCCGGCAACCCTTATGCCGTGGAGCGCGGTACAACCGCCGTGCCACCTTTCAACCTGCGCGAGATGGGTCGCGAAGGCGGCCTGTCGGCCGCGGCCGACAGTGGCGTCAACGGACAGCTGTCCACTGCCGGCCAACCGCTCGATCGGGCCTTCGTCTACGTCTACACCGAGACCGGCTCCGGGCTGATTGGCCCCTCCTTCGGTGAGGCGGTCCAAGCCGACAAAGACGGCCGCTTCCAGATCGATCTGCCGGCCGGCCGCTATCACCTGGTGGCCCGCCGTCGTGCCGCCGGCAGCCGATCGGGGGAACTCGCCCCCGGCGATCTCAACGGCACCTATCCCGGCAACCCTGTGGAGGTTCGTCGCGGCGAACGTCTGCAACTGGGGGCATTTCCGCTCACCGTTATTGACCCGGCGGTGCGCGCCAAACGCCAGGCGGCGGGAACCTTTGCCGCCACCGGCACGCTGCTCACCGGAAAGGTGCTCGATCCGCAGGGGGAGCCGGTGCGCGGCGTCCACGTCTTTGCCTACCTCGACAGCCGCATGGTCGGCAAGCCGGTGCATATTTCGACACCGTCCGCCGCCGATGGGCAGTTTCAGCTGCATCTCGGCGGCGGGGGCACCTATTTCGTCGGCGCGCGCAGCAACTACGGCGGCCCGCTGGAGCCGGGGGAATGGGTCGGCACCTTCGACGGGCGTCCCGACCATGCCGTTACCGTGGCCAAGGGGAGCAAACAGTCCCTTGGCCCATTGACGGTCCGGGAGGTGTGGTGAAGACGCTGATTGCTCTGCTGCTCCTGCTGCTCGGCGTCGGGCCCGTGTACGCCCAGACGCTGACGCGTGATACGCGCTGGAGCGGTGAGTTGCGTTTTGCCGAAAGCGTCACCGTCCCGGCCGGCGTGACCCTGGAGGTTGCTCCCGGTACCCAGGTGCGATTCACGGCCGGAAGGCTCGAGGTGGCCGGTCGATTGGTGGCTGAAAAGGCTCAGTTCACCGGTGAAAACTGGGACGGCCTGACGCTCAAGGGCTGCGATGCCCAAACCCGTCTGACCGAAGTTTCCGTGCGCGGGGCCAAAACCGGTATCCTGGTTCAGGGCGGGTCGCCGATTCTCGACCGGGTGACGGCCCGTGACAACGAGGTCGGTGTCGAGTTGCGCGGCAAATCGGCGGCCACGGTGCGCGACGGGGTGTTCCGCGGCAACCGCAAGGTGGGGCTGTTCGTCAAGGATGACAGCGTGGCCCGGGTCACTGGCTGCCGGTTCGAGGCCAACGGCAAATACGGTGCGTATATTTACCGGGCGCGGCCGGCGGCCTTCAGTGCCAACCGCTTCAATGATAATCCGATCGGACTGATGGTTGCCTATTTCGGCAGCGATCCGCGCGTGGAAGGCAACCGCTTCGAGAACAACGAAACCGCCATCGAGGTCGACCGTGCCGCCCAGCCCGAACTGCACGGCAACCTGCTGCAGGGCAACCGCGTCGCGCTCTTCCTGCAGCGCCGGGCCGATCCACTGGTGACCGGCAACCGCTTCACCGACAACCAGGTGGCGATCAAACTGGCTTACTCCTCCTACCCGCGGATCACCGGCAACGATTTCGCCGGCAACCGCCTGGCCTTGCAGCTCGAGTTCCAGTCGTCGACCTGGGAGCGTGAGCAGGGTGCGGCGGCACGCGCCGGGGAGGTGGCGGCGGTCGGCGCCTTCGGCAGCGGGCAGGGGGCGAAGAACGTAACCGAAGATGAGCGACGTCCGGCCACCCTCGACGGCACCATCGATGCGCGCGGCAACTGGTGGGGAGAGGCCGGCAATCTGGAGCTGGCTCGGGGTGGCGAGAGGGGCAACCCGACATTCATCCATGACGGTCGCGACCAGCCGACCTTTGTCGAAAAAGGGCAGAACTATCCGCTCGATACGGTGGTCTTCGCTCCATGGAGCGCCACTCCGCATGTCAAGGCGTCGCTGAAATGAGCATACGGATCGGCGTCATTTTCAGCCTCGTGCTGCTGTGCGCCGGCGCGGCCTGGGGGGCATCCGGTATCCAGGGGCGTGCCGCCTGGCGTGGCGAGTTGGTCCCCGGTATCATCGTCCGCGCCTACCGGAGCATCCCCGACATCGCCGCCGGCAAGGTCATCGCCGAAGCGGCGCCAGTCGGCCTTGACGGCACCTATCAGCTGGAATTGCCCCCCGGCAGCTACTATTTGACGGCCCGCGACGGCAGCGGCCCGCTGCGTCCCGGCAATTACTTCTGCTATTACAGCGGCGCGCCGGTACAGGTCGTCGCCGGGAGTTACCGCAACGTCGGTTTCAACCTGGTCCGCGTACCGCGGGAAGCCTCGGCCGAGAAAGCGCCGCGCTCGGGCCTTCGCGGCGAGATAACCTTCCAGGATGCGCCCCTGGAGCGAGCCTACCTCTACGTCTACCAGGACGCCGAGAAGGGCTTCAAGGGGCCGGGCTACCTGATCCAGCCGGTGGAAAAGGGGGCGTTTCGACTTAATCTCCCCCCCGGCAAGTACTGGCTGCTGGCGCGCAAGCGGCTGCGCGGCGGGCAGTTCGGTCCGATCGAGACCGGTGACTATTTCAATTACTATCCCGGCAACCCGGTGACGGTCTCCGCCGGCGAGGTGCGCGAGGTCAGGATCGAGACGATTACCCGCCTGTCGATGCTGGAAGACGATCCGAATGCACAGTTCGTCGGTGTCCGTGGCCGGATTGTCGATGCCGCCGGCAAGCCGGTGGCCAGGCTCCACGTCTTTGCCTACCGTCAGGCCGAGATGACCGGCACCCCCGAGTTTTTCTCGGCGCCCACCGGCAGTGACGGCAAATTCGAGCTGGCGCTCCCCGAAGGCGGCCCGTTTTATCTGCTGGCCCGTCAGGAGTTCGGCGGTCCGGCTGGTGAAAATGAGTTATATGGGCGTCATGGTGCGACTGTACGCATCGATTCCCGCAACAAACCACAGGAGGTGACGATCCGTGTCGCTCCGAAAGATCAGTAGCATTCTGCAATGCCAACTCCTGCTGTGCCTGTTGGCCCTGCCCGTTCTGGCCGCCGACCTGCCCGGTGCAACCCGCTGGTCCGGCGAAGTCAGACTGAGCGAGGCGGTCACCGTGCCGAGCGGCGCAACGCTGACCATTGCCGCTGGCACCCATATTGTTGCCGCATCCGCCGAAGCCCTGATCGTCGTCAGCGGCAAGCTGCTGGTCGAGGGTACCCAGGCGGCCCCGGTACTCTTCGATACGCCGTCCGGCTGGCGCGGCATCCAGTTCGTGGAAGGGGAGGCCGGCAGCCGTATCCGGCATGCGCGCTTTGCCCGGGCGGCATCGGCAGTCAGCACGATTGCCACCGACTTTACCGTTGCCAACTGTGAATTCCAGGGGTGCGAGTTTGCCGTCAAACTGGAGCGCGAGGCGAGCCCGGTCATTGAAAACTGCTGGTTCGCCGACAACGGCATCGGTATCGCCAACGAGATGAAATCAGGACCGACCATCCGCAACAACCGGTTTTCCGGTCACACCAAGTCCGCGATCGTCGCCTCTCACGGCAGCCGGGGGCCGATTACCGGCAACCGGTTTGTCGAGAACCAGCAGGGGATCGGATTGATCCAGCGGTTTGAGGGGGTGATCGCCGACAACCAGTTCAACGGTAATGACACGGCGATCTTCTGCAACCAGACGCAAAATACGCCGCGCATCGAACACAATCGTTTCGAAGGGAACAAGGTGGCGGTGGCGAATATCTCCTTCGCTTACCCGACCATCGTCAATAATCAGTTTCTCAACAACGGCACGGCGCTGCACAATGACCAGTATGGTTCGTCGCTGGTGGAGCAGAATCTCTTTCGCGGCAACGGCACGGCGCTGTACAACAATAAGAAGTCGAATCCGAAGGTGCGCCTCAACCATTTCGAGAAGAACGAGCTTGCCCTGTTCTGTGACTTTTCCTCCTACCCGGAGGTCAGACAGAACAACTTCGTCGACAATGCCATGGGGGTGAAACTGGGAATCTATCAGAGTGCCGACTGGGAGAAGCGTTCCGGATCCAAACAGCTGATGCAGCGCGAGGCATCGACGCGACAGAGCCAGAACCCGCTGCTGGCCAAGGTGCCGACCGAGTTCACCGACATCGTCGATGTCAGCGGCAACTGGTGGGGAAAAGAAACGGCCCTGCTGACAGCGGCTGGCGAGAAGGGCAACGTCCCCATCTTCCACGACCGGTACGATCAGCCGGAAGTCAGCTACGAAAAGGAGGGTTACGGCCCCGGGACCTTTCGCCTCGACCGCATTCAGTTCGCCCCCTGGCTGAAGGATGCGGTGCCCGCTGCCGGGGTCAAGGAAAAGCCGTGAGACAGTTACTGTTGACCCTGCTGCTGTTCGCTCTGCCGTTGCCGTTGGCTGCAGAGGTGATCGAGGGGCGGGTGGTCCGTGACGACCAACCGGTGGCGGGGTTCACCGTCAAGGCCTTTGCCGGCTTCGATTTCTCCGCCGCCCCGGTTGCCACCGCCGCTCCGAGCCGCGAGGATGGCAGCTTCCGCCTGGAGGTGCCGCCTGGCAGTTATGCTCTGTTCGGCTGGTCGGCCGACCGTGCCCTGTTTGCGTTCTGCGGACGCAGTCCGGTCACCGTCACCGCCGGCGACAAGCCAGAGTGGGCCGGCCTGCAGGCGGTTCCGGTCGCGGCGCCGGTGAAGGCTCCTTATGCCGATCCCTACGCTGCAGCCATGGAAGGGCGTGTGCTGTTGGCCGGTAAACCGGTGGCCGGTGCCCTGGTCTACCTCTATCTCGATCCGACCGAAGATTTGAAGGGGCAGGGGTACCGGATGTCGGCCCCGACCGGCGACGATGGTTACTTTTCCTTCGACGGTCTGCCGGAAAGCAGCTATTTCCTGGCGGCACGCAAGCGCCAGGACGGACAAAAAGTCGGGCCGGTGCGCGAAGGCGACCTGTACGGCATCTACCCCGGCAACCCGTTGACGGCCAAGGCCGGGGAAACGACTGTCGTGACCGTGCATCTGGCGGCCAAGGTCAAGGATGCCGTCGAAGCGGAAACATTCGGCCGCGGAGGGGGGCCGGAGTTGCGCGGCATCGTCACCGATCCGTCCGGCCGGGGGATGGCGGGCGTCCACGTCTTCGCCTATACTGACAAAGTCATCGGCCATCAGCGGCCGGCGGCGCTCTCCACTCCGACCGGACCCGACGGTGCCTTCATGGTGAGATTGCCGGCCCCCGGCACCTACTATGTCGGTGCCCGCCAGTTGTATGGCGATTCGCCGGCCCCCGGCGAGCTGTTCGGCATGTTCGAGGAGAGCGCCGATCACGGTTTGACTGTCAGGGCTGGTGAAAGACGCGAGACGCTGAAGATTGTCGTTGAGCCGATTCAGCTATAGCTTTGAAAGTCCCCCTTTGATAAAGGGGGATGCAGGGGGATTTGCCTGTATCTGATCATAAATCCCCCTTGCCCCCCTTTCGAAAAGGGGGGATTCTCAGGCCGGAAAGGAACATCATGAGCGACCCGAACACCAAGGAAATCAAACTGGAGATCCAGCTCGACGAGGAGACCGCCCAGGGGGTTTACGTTAACCTGGCGGCCGTGAATCACAACGATACCGAATTCGTTTTCGACTTCATCTTCGTGCAGCCGCAGGCACCGCGCGCCAAGGTGCGCAGCCGGGTGATCACCTCGCCGCGCCATGCCAAACGGATGTTGTTGGCCCTGCAGGAGAATCTGGCGCGCTACGAGAAGCAGTTCGGGCCAATCGAGCCGGCAGCGCAGTTGGTGGGCAACGACATCCCCTATCACTAGGCGGCCGATGAAAAACGCCCGCCTGCGGTGTTGCCCTCGACCTCGTCGCTGCGACGTACCTCTGGGGACGTCTCGCTCCTCGGACATCGGGCGCCTTGCATCCGGGCATTTTTGATCGCCCTGGTTGTTGAAAGTAGACAAATGCGCTTCGCTCTTCTTGCCCTATTGCTGCTCGCCGGCTGCGTAGCCGCGCATCCGGCGCTGGAACTGGCCGATGCGGTGATTGCCGATCGGCAGGTGTGGGTGGGAGAGGTGCGGATTCGCGGGGTGGTGACGGTGAAGAAGGCCGGACATCTGACCATTCTCCCCGGCACAAGGATTGTGTTCGAGCCGCTCGACCGCGACGGCGACGGCATCGGCGACGGCGAACTGCTGATCGAGGGAGGGCTGGTGGCGCGGGGGACTGCCGAGGCGCCGATCGTCTTCACCAGCGGCGCCGCACAGCCGAAAGCCGCCGACTGGAAGTATCTTTACCTGGATTTCGCCCGCGAGGGGGAGATTGCTCACGTCATCAGCGAGTATGCGTACAGCGGGGTGCAGATCCACTTTTGCCGGGCGCAAGTCACCGACTCGGAATTCCGTCATAATGTCGATGGCCTGCGCTTCTCGACCGTTAACCTGGTGGCGGCGGGAAACCGGATGCATCATAATACCCACGGGGTCCGCTACGAGGAACGGCGCAGTCAGGCGCAGCTGCACCATAACGATATCCGCGACAACGACATCGGCCTGTTCGTGGTCACCCGCTCCGACAACGCCGCGCAAATCGAACACAACAATATTGCCGGCAACCGGCAGTACAACGTCAAGATGGGGCTGGAGCAGCCGGGCGATGTGACCTTGCCGCGCAATTGGTGGGGGAGCCCCGAGGCGGCAGTCATCGAACAAACTTTTTTTGATGCCCGCCACGATCCGGCCCTGGGTCGGGTGCGGGCTCCCGAACCGTTGGCCGGGCCGGTCGATCCGGCCGCCTGGCGACAATGATGAATGCAAGGAGCAGCAACATGAAACTGATTCGCCACCTTTTCCTGGTTATTCTTGCCCTTTTGATCGGCTGCGGCATGACCGTCCCGCCCGAGGCGGACGCTTGCGTCGGCAAGACGCTGGTGGTCGGTGCCCTCGATACGCCGCAGCAGCAGGTGCTGGCCAACATGCTGGCGATCCTGATCGGCGAACGCACCGGCACCACGGTCAAAGTGGTGCCGGCGGCCAGTCATGCCGCGGCCCACGAGGCGCTGTTGCGCGCCGACCTCGACATGTACGTCGAGTACACCGGCATCGGGCAGGTACAGATCCTCGGTGCCGCACCGATTGCCGACCAGGCAGCGCTCTACAAGGCGGTCAAGGAACGTTACAATCAGGACTTGAACCTGGTCTGGCTGGAGCCGTTCGGATTTGCCGACCAGAAGCTGGCCCCAAGCGGCACGGTGGCCGAGGCGGCGCCGGTGGTGCGCAAGGACACCCTCAAGAAGTTCCCGGCGTTGGCCAGGTTGATCAACAAGCTCGGCGGCGTCGTCGATCAGGCTGCCATGCAGAAGTTGGAAGCCGGGGTGAAAGGTGACAACGCCAAGGATGTCGCGCGCAAGTTCCTGAAAGAGAACCGGCTGATCTGATGTCCGCCATCGACCGCCGCACCTTTGTCCGCAACTCCGTCAAGGCCGCAATGGCTGCCGCCGCGGCCGGCAGTGTGCCGGTGCTTGACCTTTGGGCCGCACCGGCGCTGGCCGCCGAGGCGCCACCGCTGGCCGTGCGCCGCGGCAAGGATATTCCCAAGCTGGTGCGCGATACGATCGGAGCACTGGGAGGGATGCAGGCGTTCGTCAAGCCCGGCAGTGTGGTGGTGGTCAAGCCGAATATCGGTTGGGACCGTACTGTGGAACTGGCGGCCAACACCCATCCCGAAGTCGTGCGTACCGTGGTGGAATTGTGCCTGGAAGCCGGGGCGAAGAAGGTCCGCCTGTTCGACCGCACCTGCAACGACCCGCGGCGCTGCTACACCCAGAGCGGCATTGCCGCCGCGCTGGAGAACCTCAAATCCGACCGGGCCGAGTTGGAGCACATCGACCCACGGGCTTTTCGTGAAATGACGATCCGCGGCGGCAAGGCCTTTCCGACCTGGGAATTCTACCAGCCGGCGCTGGAGGCCGACGTCTTCATCAACGTGCCGATTGCCAAGCACCATTCGATATCGCGGCTGACTTTGGGGATGAAGAACCTGATGGGGGTGATCGGCGGCAGCCGGGGCAAGCTGCACACCGACATCGCCGAAGCCCTGGCCGATATCAACAGCGTGCTCCCCTCCGACCTGACCGTCATCGACGCCACCCGCATTCTGGTCGCCAACGGCCCGCAGGGCGGGCGGCTCGAAGACGTGCGCCGTCTCGACACCCTGATCGCCTCGCCGGACATCATCGCCGCCGACGCCTACGC
>JAMPXI010000176.1 GCA_023701265.1 Desulfuromonadales bacterium
ACCACTTTCGAGCCCTGATTGAAGCCATGTCCGGAATAGTCGAGGGTGTCGATGGTGGTGTGGGTCTGAAAGTGCAGATCGCGCCGCCAGTCGACCCGTTCCAGCAGGTGGCGCAGGAAGGCGGCGATGTCGTGCAGGTCGAGCTGCGGGGCACCGCAGCCGTCGGCAATCAGCAGGTATTTGGCAAGCGACAGCTGGCCCTGGCCAAGCAAGGCGTTGGCCTGGGTCAGCAACTCGCGCGGCTCGCGCTCATTGGCGTAGGGGAGGTAGCGCTCGCTGCCGATGGCCAGCAACAACGGGTGGACGCCGGCGGCATCGACGGCATGGATGGCGCGCACCCCGGGGATCAATTCGGGGATCAGTGCACCGGTCATTTCATGAATCAGCGCGCCGAAAGTGGTGTCCTCCTGCGGCGGCCGGCCGACCGTGGTGAACGGCCAGATGGCACCGGGGCGGTGATGGACCCGTTCCACGGTCATCACCGGGAAATCGTGCGCCAGGCTGTAGTAGCCGAGATGATCCCCGAAGGGACCCTCGGGGAGGGTGCGCTGCGGGTCGATGTGACCGACCAGGCAGAAATCGGCCTCGGCCGGAGCGAGCAGGCCGTTGACCGTGGCAACCATGGGAAGGCGATGGCCACCGAGCAGTCCGGCGAAAGCCAGTTCCGGCAGTCCTTCGGGGAGCGGCATCACCGCAGCCAGGGTCAGGCTCGGCGGACCGCCGACAAAGATATTGACCGGCAGCGGCTTGCCGGCTTCGACCGCCGCCGCGTGGTGGACGCCGATGCCGCGGTGGATCTGGTAGTGCAGACCGACCTCGCGCCCCGGGGCATAGCGGTTGCCGCCCAGTTGCACCCGGTACATGCCGAGATTGGAGTGACGCCAGCCGGCACGATTCGGCGGTTCACTGTAAACCTGCGGCAGGGTGATGAAGGGGCCGCCGTCCTGCGGCCAGGAAACCAGCTGCGGCAGAGCATCGACCGTGGTCGCATGCTTGAGCAGCGGCCCATCGCTCACCTGCTGCGGGCGCAAATGGTTCAGGTGGGGAAGGAGACCGAGGGCCTTGCCGGGGCGGCGCAGCAGGGCGGATGGATCCCCCTTGGCGACCGCGAGCATTTGAATGGTATCAAGGGTATCGCGGAACAGGTAGCGGGCCCGGTCCAGGGTGCCGAACAGGTTGCCGAGCAGCGGGAAGGACGTTCCCTTGACGCGGGTGAAGAGCAGGGCCGGACCGCCGTTGCGGTAGACGCGCCGCTGGACGGCGCCGACTTCGAGTTGCGGATCAAGTTCAACGTCGATGCGTTTCAGTCGACCGGTGCGCTCGAGGTCAACGACCGTCTGCTGCAGGTTGCGGTAACCCATGCTGTCAGTTTACTCCTGTGATGGCCGGCGCGACTCGGCGGCGCGGCCTTCGTCCTGATGCTGGCGGCGGCCGGTTTCATAGCGCATGACAATGGTCATCTCCCGTTGCGGTTCGACCAGCAGGAAGCTGACCTCGGCATAAGCGGGATGACCGAAGCGATAGTCGGGATAGCCGGAGAAACCGAACCCTTCCCGAGGGGCGCCAAACAGGCCGGTGGCCATCTGCCCGTCGCCGTCTTCGTCGTGCAGGACACTGAGAGCGTAATCGCCGTAGGGTAGTCCGGCAAAGGTCACAGTTGCCTTCCCCTCCTGAATCGCCACGTTGACTGTCGACACCGAGGCGGCAACCTCGTCAGGAAACCCTTTCGGCCCGGCAAACAGCGAGACAATCGCGGTTCCCCGGTCATTGTGGAACCCCTCAAGGGCCACGTGCAGGGTCCCGGTCCCGGAGGGGAATGCGGTGGTGGGTGCCGGTCCCCGGCACGCCACGGCCAGCAGCATCAGCAACAGGCCTTGACAGAGACGGGAAACCACAGTCGGCCATGAGCGACTGCGCACCGCCCACCCGAAGATCGCACCGTTGTCCAAGTCGCGGTACGTGTTATGCTGTATCCTTAAGTAATTCATCCACCCATGACCGCTCGGGGGCTTTCCACATGAAGCGACTGTTGCCTATCGTACTTACCCTCGCCATGCTGCCGGCGATAGTTGCTTGCCCCGCACGCATGGCGCCATTCGCGCCACACCGCACCAATACGGATTCTCACCGTTCCGCCCTGACCAATCAAGCCTGCTTGGGCTGTCACGAGATCAAGACGATCCGCATCGCGCATCAGGCCTCGGACGATTGTCTCAAGTGCCACCGCATTCTACAAGGAGAATGAGATGAGGACAAAAGCTTTCTGGGCCCTACTGGGACTGGCCGTGCTGTTGCTCGGCGCCTGCGGGCCGATCATCGGCGGGTTCATGGTGGCGGGCAACGGCATCAAGGAGTTTCGCGTCACGAGTGGCAGCCTCGCCACCCTGCGTCCCGGGGCGAAGCTGGCGATCATCGGACCCTTCAATAAGACGCCGGAAGCCTTCTACATCTGCCGCGGCGAAGATGACGCCTACTTTGCCAGCAGCTTCAAGCAGAACGGCCTCTTCGCAGCGGAGCTGACGATCCCCGACCGTTTCCCCAAGCAGTACCCCAAGGCGACCGACTGGCACGGCAAGACGCCGGCCGAAGTGCAGCAGGCGCTGAATCTGAGCGCCGCACCCGATTACCTCATGAGCGGCACGATCCTGCGTCGTGACCTGGATGCCGCCCCGACCCAGGGGGTCATCATGAAGGTTGCCTTCCGTCTCGACTTCCTGGAACTCGCCACCGGCAAGACCACCACGGTGGAGGTTGACGTTCAGGAGCTGTTCCAGGACGCCATTCCGGCGATCGCTAAGGAGTTTGGTCGCCAGATGGGCCGTCGCTAGGTCATGGCCGACGAGTTCCGTTTCGAAGCATCGGGACAGGCCGCGCCAAGTGCCGGTCCCGACGAGGCGGCCCTGATCCGTTTGGCGACGATCGTCTATGCGCTGCAGACCGCGAGTTTTTTCGTCGGTCTGACCCTGTTCGCCGCGGTGATCGTCAACTACGTGCGCCGCGACGACGCCCGCGGCACCTGGGTGGAAAGCCACTTCCGCTGGCAGCTCCGCACCTTCTGGTTCACGCTGTTGTGGACCGTGGTCGGCGGGCTGACAGCGCTCTTCCTGGTCGGCTGGTTTATCCTCGGCGCGGTTGCGCTCTGGCTGATCTACCGCATCGTCAA
>JAMPXI010000064.1 GCA_023701265.1 Desulfuromonadales bacterium
CTCCACGAACAGAGCAGCCAGCTCCTTGAGGTCGGTCTCTTCACGAACGGTACAGACCTCGCGGGTCATGATCTCCTTGGCAGTCAGCATGTGATCTCCTTAAGCAGTGAGTGTCTTGCAATTGGCAGCTCGCGCAGCAGGTCGGTGGCCAGCAGTCCGGCATCGCCGAACAAGGAGCGCAGCCGGTCACCGGCCAGGCCGTGCAGGTAGACGCCGAGGGCGGCCGCGGCACCGGCGTCCATCCCCTGGGCGAGCAGGCCGCCGATCAGGCCGGTCAGCACGTCGCCCATACCGCCGCTGGCCATACCGGCATGGCCGCTGCCGTTGATCCGCACCTTCCCGTCGGGGAAGGCCGTGATTGTGCGCGCCCCCTTCAGGACGAGGACGACACCGTGAGTCATGGCAAAATCGCGCGCCGCCTTGATGCGATCGGCCTGGATTTCCACCACGGTCCGGCCGGAGAGCCGGGCCATTTCGCCGGGGTGCGGGGTCAGCACGGTGGCCCGACCACGGCGTTTGTCCAGAACCTCGAGATGGCCGGCCAAGGCGTTCAGACCGTCGGCATCGACCACGACCGGCAGGAGGGTTTCCTTGAGGAAGCGCCGGACGAGCGCTCCGGCTTCTTCGGTCGTACCGAGACCGGGGCCGAGCGCCACGGCCTGTTTGCCGTCGCTGAGCGCCAGCAAGGCCTCCATCGCCTGCAGGCTGACGGCGCCGTTGACCTCGACCAGAGGCTCGGTCATCACCTCGACCAGATGCGCGGCGGCAACCTGCTGCATCCCGGCGGGGCACGCCAGGGTGACCAGTCCCGCGCCGGCGCGCAGACCGGCTTCGGCAGTCATCACCGCCGCCCCGCTCTTGCCCAGCGACCCGGCCATCACCAACAGATGGCCGAAGGTTCCCTTGTGGCCGTCCGCGGGCCGCGGCGGGAGCAGCGCCCGGGCTTCGGCGGCATCAATCAGCAGGATGTCGTCGGAGGCGGCTGCAGCCACCTCGGCCGGGATGCCGATCGATACGGTGATCACTTCACCGGCATACTCCGCACCCGGATAGCTGAGCAATCCAACTTTCGGGAAGGCGAAGGTCACGGTCAGGGCGGCATGCACTGCGACCCCGGGAACAACTCCGCTGCTGGCATCGACACCGCTGGGGAGATCGACGGCCACGACCGGCGCCGCCTGATGGTTGAGCCAGTCGATGGCTGCAGCCATCACCCCCTCGGGCGCCCGCGCAAACCCGGTGCCGCACAGGGCGTCGATGCACAGCCGGCAATCGGCGGCTTCGGCCAAAGAGGTGGCAAGCCGGACAGCATCGGGAGCCTCGCTGATCCGGCCGCCGCTCTGCTCGAACATATCCCGCATGATGACAGCATCGCCAGACAGCGCCCCCCGTTCCGCCAAGAGCACCAGCCGCACGTTCCAGCCGGCGGTGCGCAGGTGACGGGCGATGACGAAACCATCGCCGCCGTTATTGCCGCGTCCGCAGAGGATCAGCACCGGACCGGGAAGCAGCCCGGAGAAACGCCGGGCAACCGTATCGGCCACTCCCCGGCCGGCATTTTCCATCAGCACCGCGCCGGGAATCCCGGCTTCCGCAATGGTGCGGCGATCGAGTTCCTGCATGGCGGTGGCGGTCAGAACCTTCATGCGCCCTCCAGGATCACGGTGGCGACGGCATAGTCACCGTCATGGCTGTAGGAGAGATGTACGGCTTTGATGCCGCGTTCGCCGGCAAGTTCCGCCGCCCGCCCGCTCAGCACCAGGTCCGGGCGGCCAAGCGCATCGCGGACCACTTCGAAGTCGTGCCAGGACAGGCCGTTGCGCCAGCCGAGGCCAAAGGCCTTCATCCCCGCCTCCTTGGCGGCAAAGCGCGCCGCCAGGTGCGGCGCCGGATCGGCCTTGGCCAGGGAATAGCTGCGCTCGCCGGCGGTGAACAGTCGCTCCAGCAGGGGGGTCTTCCCTTCGGCAAGGAACCGGCGGAAGCGCTCCGTGCGGGCCAGGTCGGTGCCAAGCCCCAGGACGGCCACCCTACCCTCCCCTGACCAGCGCCACCATTTCGCGCACGGCCCGGTCCATGCCGACCAGCACGGCGCGCGAGATGATGCTGTGACCGATATTGAACTCCTCGATCCCGCCGAGGGCCACCACCGGCCGGAGGTTGACATAGTTCAGGCCGTGCCCGGCATGGACCGCCATGCCCAGCTTCCGGCCGGCCTTGACCGCCTCGGCGATCTTGGCCAGCTCACTGGCCTGGGCGCGGCCGCGGGCGGTGCAGTAGGTCCCGGTGTGGATCTCGATGGCATCGGCCTTGAGCCGGGCGCTCGCCTTGATCTGCTCCAGGTCGGGGTCGACGAACAGGCTCACCCTGATCCCGGCCTGGCGCAGCAGATCGATGCCGCGGGCCATGGCCGCGCTGTGCTTGACGACGTCGAGCCCGCCCTCGGTGGTCAGTTCCTGGCGCTTTTCCGGCACCAGCGTCACGCAGTCGGGAACCACCTTGAGAGCAATCCCGACCATCTCCTCGGTCGCCGCCATCTCCAGGTTGAGACTGGTCTGCACCGTGCGCTTGAGCACCATCAGGTCGCGGTCCTGGATGTGGCGTCGATCCTCGCGCAGATGGACGGTGATCCCCTCGGCCCCGGCCAGTTCACAGATGGCGGCCGCCGTCACCGGGTCCGGCTCGATGCCGCCGCGGGCCTGGCGGAGGGTTGCCACGTGATCGACGTTGACTCCCAGCCTAGCCATGGCTGCCTCCGGCCCCAGCGCCGAGGTGGGTTTTGACAGTCTCGGCGAGATCGTTGGCCAGTTCCGTGATCTCCTCCTGGTTCTGCCCTTCGAGCATGATGCGCAGCAGCGGTTCGGTACCGGAGTAGCGGATCAACACCCGGCCGTCGTCGCCAAGGTGCGCGGTCACCCCCTGCACCTTGCGGGCGATTTCAGGCACCTGTTCGATCGGCCGACGTTCCCGCACGCGCACGTTGACCAGCACCTGCGGGAGCGCGGTCATGACCCCGGCCAGTTCGGAGAGCGGTTTGCCGGTCTGCTGCATGATGGCCAGCACCTGCAGGGCAGTGATCACGCCATCACCGGTGGTGTTGTGATCGAGGAAGATCATGTGCCCCGACTGTTCGCCGCCGAGGCGGTAGTCGTGCCGGCGCATCTCCTCGACCACGTAGCGGTCGCCGACGGCGGTCTTGACCACGCATCCGCCGGCGCGCTTGAGGGCGATATCCAACCCGATATTCGACATGACGGTGGCAACCACGGTCCGCTGCGGCAGTTTCCCCTGGGCGAGCATATGGGTGCCGCAAATCGCCAGGATATGGTCGCCGTCAACCTCGCTGCCGTGCTCGTCGACGAAGATGCAGCGGTCGGCATCGCCATCCAGGGCAATGCCGAGATGCGCGCCGTGTTCACGCACCGCGGCGGCAATCACTTCGGGGTGCATCGATCCGCAACCGGCATTGATGTTGGTGCCATTCGGCTTGTCCCCATAGGCGATCACCTCGGCGCCGAGCTCGGTGAACACCTCCGGAGCCACCTTGTAGGCGGCGCCGTGGGCACAGTCGAGCACGATTTTCAGACCGACCAGGTCGAACTCCTTCGGAAAGCTGTTCTTCAGGAAGACCACGTAGCGGCCGACGGCATCGTCGATACGGAACGCCTTGCCGACCTCGGCGGCCGTGGGGCGCAGGGCGTCGATCGAAGTCGGGGTGAAGACCAGTTCCTCGAGCTTGGCCTCGACTTCGTCAGGGAGTTTGAAGCCGTCGCGGGCGAAAAATTTGATGCCGTTGTCCTGGTAGGGGTTGTGCGAGGCAGAAATCACCACTCCGGCGTCAGCGCGCATCGAGGCCGTAAGAAAGGCAATCCCCGGCGTCGGCAGCGGGCCGACCAGCAGGGCGTCGACACCCATCGAGCAGATGCCGGCGACCAGGGCGCTCTCCAGCATGTAGCCGGACAGGCGCGTGTCCTTGCCGATCACGATGCGGCTGCGCCGGTCGTGATGCTTGAACAGGTAGGCGGCCGCCCGGCCAAGCTGCAAGGCGGTTTCGGCGGTCATCGGATGAATATTGGCGACACCGCGAACGCCATCGGTGCCAAACAGTCTTCTGCTCATCGTTTTTCCTCTCGCGCCCGTTCAAGGCGGATATCGATGCTCGCCGGAGAGATGCGGGTCACGACCAGTCCGCCGGGAGCCTTGAGATTTTCCTCGAGCCGCTTGAACGAGGTCACCCCCGGCTTGAGTCCGGAGAGGTCCAGAGGGAGGCTGAGATCGTCCGGCGCCAGATGAACCAGCAGGGCGCGTGGACCGCTCAGCGTCACGGCCACGGCATCCGGCACCTCGTTGGCGACGACCAGCCCTTTGGGAAGGTTGCGGTATTCGACCGGCACTACGTGCGCGGTTTCGTGACGCTGCTCGCCCATGACGAAAAACCACAGGACCAAGGCAAATGCCAGGGAGAGCAGCTTCATTGCCAGGTTTTCGCTGAAAAACCGCAGGATCATGGGTTAACGCTTCCTGGCCGCAGGGCGATGCGGCATAAGCAGGCGCGTGAGCACCTTGCGCAAGGCGATGGGATCGAGATCACGGGTCATCTTCCCGGAGATGACCACGGAAATTTTGCCGGTTTCCTCGGAAACGACGACGACCACCGCATCAACCAGTTCGGTCAGGCCGATGGCCGCACGGTGGCGGGTGCCGAGACGAGGACTGACGTTGGGGTTCTGGGTCAGGGGGAGAAAGCAGCCGGCGCGGGTCAGGCGGCCGCGCTGGATGACCGCAGCACCGTCGTGAATCGGCGACTGGGGGTGAAACACGGCGCTGAGGAGATTGCCGGAGAGCTTGGCATCGAGTTCGGTACCGATCTCGAGAAAATCGTTGATCCCGGTTTCGCGTTCGATGACCACCAGCGCGCCGAACCGCCGGGCCACCAGGGATGAGCAGCCCTTGACCAGTTCCTCGATGGCCTGATCCTCCTCGCGGAAGGAGTGATCGGCAAAGAACGGGTTGCGCCCCATGTGCACCAGGGCACGGCGGATGTCGTTCTGGAAGATGACCACGATCACCAGGATGATCGAGGAGAGGAAGTTGTCGAGCAGCCAGTTGAGAGTGTACAACCCCCCCACCTGGGAAGCGACGTAAACCACCAGAAGCACGGCCAGACCGAGCAGCATCTGGACAGTGCGCGTCCCTTTGACGAGCAGGATGATCCGGTAGATGATAAACGCGACCAGCAGAATATCGAGCAGGTCAATCGTCCACCGGAAATGTCTCAGCAGCTCAAGCATCCGCGCCCCCCGGCATATCTCCTCAAGTATTCCACTCCGCGCCCCGGCAGACCGCCCAGGCCATCAGTGCCGCCTCCCGGGCCGGGCCGACGTCGTGAACACGGAACAACCTTGCTCCGGCCGCAACCCCCAGCGCCACCGTGGCCAACGTCCCGGCCTGCCGCGCCAGAGGATCCTCCTGCCCCAACACCCGGCCGATGAAACTCTTGCGCGACGTGCCGAGCAGGATCGGCCGACCGAGCTCGGAAAAATCGCTCAGCCGCCGCAACAACTCCAGGTTGCCGGGCACGTCCTTGCCGAAACCGACCCCTGGGTCGACGGCGATCCGCTCCGGCGCCACCCCTGCCGCCACGGCAGCCGCCACGCTGCGGCGCAGGCTTTCCCTGACTTCACCGACCAGGTCGACATAGCGGGTATCGGCCTGCATCTCTGCAGGGCGTCCGCGGGTATGCATGACGAACAGCCCTGCGCCACTGCTGGCAACGGTTGCGGCCATGGCCGGATCGAAGGTCAGACCACTGACGTCGTTGACGAATTCGGCCCCGGCAGCAACGGCTGCCGCGGCTACGGCACTCTTGGTGGTATCGAGGGAAATGGGAATATCGATGTCGCGGCGCAAGGCCTCGACAACCGGCAGCACCCGGTCAAGTTCCTCTTGTTCACTCACCGGCGGAGCCCCGGGGCGGGTGCTTTCGCCGCCGACATCGATCAGGTCGGCCCCTTGTGCCGCCATCCGCCGGGCCTGGGCTAGCGCCGCCTCGACCGCAAGAAAGCAGCCGCCGTCGGAAAACGAGTCGGGGGTGACGTTGAGAACCCCCATCAGCCGCGGCCGATCAAGCTCGAGCCGACAGCTGCGACCGAGCAGGTACCCCGGGCCGGCAGGCAGCCCGGACAGCAGGATGCCGGAGCCGGCCGTCATCTCCTCTACTGGCTGCAGGGACCGGCAGACGGAGCGATTTCGCTGCCCTCTCCTGCCGGCTGCGGGGATGCAGTGCCGAAGACCATTTCGCGGATCTCGCTGCCATCGAGATTCTCGCGTTCGAGCAGCATCTCGGAAACGTTGATCAGCGCTTCGCGGTTCTTGTCGAGGATCTCGCGGGTACGCCGGTAGCTTTCCTCGACGATGCGCCGAATCTCTTCATCGATCGCGACCGCGGTTGCCTCACTGTAGTTCTTGACGTGTCCGAAATCGCGGCCGAGGAAGACTTCCCCTTCCTTCTCACCAAAGGCCAGTGGGCCGAGCCGCTCGCTCATCCCCCACTCGCAGACCATCTTGCGGGCGATCGTGGTGGCTCGCTCCAGATCATTGGAGGCGCCGGTGGTGACACTGTCGAACACCAGCTCTTCGGCAACCCGGCCGCCAAGCAGGGTGCAGATGCGGATATAGAGGCCGTCGCGGGTTTCGTTGTACTTTTCCTCGGCCGGCAGGTACAGGGTCACCCCCATGGCCCGGCCACGCGGGATAATGGAGACCTTGTGCACCGGGTCGGCACCGGGAATGAACATCGCGACCAGAGCGTGGCCGGCCTCGTGATAGGCGGTCACTTTCTTCTCTTCCTCGGTGATCACCATGGAGCGCCGCTCGGTCCCCATCATGACCTTGTCCTTGGCAGACTCGAGATCGTCGAGGTTGACTTCGTTCTTGTTGGCACGCGCGGCGAGAAGCGCCGCCTCGTTGACCAGGTTCTCGAGATCGGCCCCGGAAAAGCCCGGCGTACCCTTGGCCAGCACTTCGAGATCGACATCACCGCCCAAAGGCACCTTGCGGGCGTGGACCTGAAGGATCTTGAGACGGCCACGCACGTCGGGGCGCGGCACCACCACCTGACGATCGAAGCGGCCGGGACGGAGCAGCGCCGGATCGAGGACATCGGGACGGTTGGTGGCGGCGATCAGGATTACCCCCTCGTTCGACTCGAAACCATCCATTTCCACCAGCAACTGATTGAGGGTCTGCTCGCGCTCGTCGTGACCGCCACCCATACCCGCGCCACGGTGGCGACCGACGGCGTCGATCTCGTCGATGAAGATGATGCATGGAGCGTTTTTCTTCCCCTGCACGAACAGATCGCGCACCCGGCTGGCGCCGACACCGACGAACATTTCGACGAAATCGGAGCCGGAGATGGAGAAGAAGGGCACTCCGGCCTCGCCGGCAATGGCCCGGGCCAGCAGAGTCTTGCCGGTGCCGGGAGACCCGACCAGCAGCACCCCTTTGGGGATGCGGCCGCCGAGCCGGGAGAATTTCTTGGGGTCCTTCAGAAACGAGACGATCTCCTCGAGCTCATCCTTGGCCTCGTCGATTCCGGCCACGTCGTTGAAGGTCACCTTGGCCGAGGACTCGTTCAAAAGCTTGGCGCGGCTCTTGCCGAAGCTCATCGCCTTGCCGCCACCGGACTGCATCTGGCGCATGAAGAAGATCCACACCGCGATCAGCAGCAGGATCGGGCCCCAGGAGACGAACAGCGTCACCCAGAAGCTGCGGTCCTCGTCGGGGCGCGCCTCGATCGGGACGTTCTTGGCGGTCAGGTGGCTGATCAGATTGGGATCGTCGGGCGCATAGGTCTTGAAGCGGGTCTTGTCGGTGAACTGCCCCTCGATGTTCGACCCCTGGATGACCACATCGGCCACCTTCCCTTCCTCGACCGCGGCCAGGAATGCGGTGTACGGCACCGATTTATGCTCGCGGTCCTTCTGCGTCATCATGTTGAACAGCATGATCATCACCAGCGAGATGACCAGCCAGAGTGCAAGATTCTTATAAAACTGGTTCACGTGACCCCCTGCGTCAGCAGCTTGTCGTTAAGGTGAGAAAAATCCCGTGAAATGCAGGACTTGCCAAGGATAAATTATCTTAACCATATAACACAAAGCGGGCACCCTCTCAAGCGCTTTGTGGCTGAGGAAGCTTTGGGCCGGACAACTCCAGCCGCAGCACCGGGCCGACGCCCGGCGGCGGCCGCAGCCCTGCGCAGCGCCGCACCCCGGCGACCCACAGCAGCTGTTCCTCACCGAAGACCAGCACCGCGGCGGCCCGCTCCTCCATGGGGAGCTTCTGATCGACGAACAGATCCTGCAATTTCTTGGTACCGGACATTCCCGCCGGGGACAGACGATCCCCCGGCTGCGGAGCACGCACCTGCAGCGGAAAAGTCACCTGGCGGCCACAGAATTCGACGAGATCAGCGCCCTCCCCACAACTGTTGTCCGCAAGACTGACGCTGAGGACCCGCCCACCGGTCAACGGGTAAACACCAGGACCGGCGATTTCAAGGGGAGGTTGCGGGACAACCAGGGGCGGGGTCTTGCGCAGCAGCAGCAGTTCGTAGCGGCGGCCGACCCAAGCACCGGGCAGCGACAGTTCGCCCTGCGGTCGCTCCCCCCTCGCCAGGGCAAGGATCGCAGCAATGTGATCGGCGTCGAGGCGGCGCAGGCTGCCGCGCACGCGCTTCAGCCCCATCCGTACCAGTCGGCCGGCCATGGCCGGGGATGCCTCGGCCAGCGTCGCACAAGGCATCCGGCATTCGCCTTCGGTCAGGTCAGCCACCCGCTCCAGTTCGGCCGCAGCCCGCTCTGCCCAGTCATCCTCATCGTCGCCCAGTTGGCGGCAAAGCTCGTTCAGGCGCAGTCGAATAGCGGGATTGTAGCTTTCCAGCAGCGGCAACAGTTCATGGCGCACCCGGTTGCGGGCAAAGGCCGGATCCTGATTGCTGGCATCCTCGCGCCAGGCGACCCCCTCCCCAGCCAGCCACTCGACCAGCTCCTCCCGCGAAAAGGAGAGCAACGGCCGGACAAAGGGGGGATCGACCGGGCGCATCCCGGCCAAGCCGGTCGTCCCTGCCCCGCGCAGCAGGCGCAGCAGAAAGGTTTCGGCCTGATCGTCGCGCTGGTGCGCAAGGGCGATCCAGGTGCAGCCCTGCGTTTTTGCCGTCTCGCGCAAAAAATCCCGCCGTGCTTCGCGGGCCGTCTCCTCCACTCCGCCATGCCCACCCCGCGCCAGGGCGGCGATGTCGATGCGCGTCACACTCAGCGGCACCGCCAGCGCCCGGCAAAGGTCGCGGACATGGGCGGCATCTTCCTGACTGTCGGGGCGCAGGGCATGGTCGAGATGCGCGGCGCGCAACTCCAGCTTGCAAGCCGCGGCCACCCCGTGCAGCAGATGCAGCAGCGCCACGGAATCGGCGCCGCCGGAGACCGCAACCAGACCGCGGCTGCCGGCCGGGAGCATGCCGGTTGCATTGAGATGGCGCTCGAACCGCTGAAGAAGTGTGATCATATCGGGCCGGGACAAAAAGACCGCATAAACCTTCGAAGAAACTCTGCCTGAAAGGGGATTTGCATGGAATTATCTTGATTCATTATCGGCAAATATTCTGGAAGCGTCCATTGAAAACCCTCGCCCGGTTGCTGATGGCTGTCTTTTTAAGGGAGGCCATGTTTGCTGGACAGTCGCGAACACCCCTGCTCAGAACCTGAAGGGTCTTGTTCATTCCAGGGCGACTGACAGCACTCTTCCTGCAGGACGGCAGCGGCCGGAGTATCAAAAAGCCCCGGGGAAACTTTCCCGGGGCTTTTTGTCGGTTGGTTGCGGTGAGATCAATCAGGGTGGAGTATCCACCCCGATCAGAGGTTTTCATAGAAAGACGGCTTGACAAACCGGAACGAGGCGACAAAGCGGTCGAATTCGGCGAAATCTGCCGTGCTGAATGGCAGGCCGTCGGCTCGCCACTGGTTGATGAAGAATGCAACCACCCGTTCGCCACGGTGCATGAAAACGATCCTGGCCTGCAGACGATGGTGTTTTACCGGCTCCTCGCCCGCCACCTGAACCAGCAGGGCCTGCCGGCCGTCGATGACGATGGGTGTCAGTTCCGGAGTCGAGAACCTGACCCGCGAGGCCCACAGGTAGCGTTTGAGAAATTCATGGGCGCGCGGCTCGAATTCACGGGAGTAGCCGAAAGGTTCTTCAGCATAGGCCATGGTCGATTCGCAGGGGAACTTGCCTGGTTCGGCCATATCGCAGGACCGGTACAGTGCCAGAGAGAGGTCGTTCTCGTTGAGGTCAAGCTCTTGCCAGGGAGGTGGCGGCGGCACAAATCGGTATTCCCCGAGCCAGAGTACACTGCCACCAGACTGACGCATCGTCTGCCAGGGGTCGGGCTGTGGGGCGATGGCCGGGGCGCAGGCAGCGACCAGCAGGCCGGCAAGCAGCAGCGGCAACCAACGCAGCAGGCAGTTCATGGCCCGACCTCCTCAGCGTGCAATTGCTTGAGCAGGCGGAGAATCTCGCGATAGTCGGGGGACCCTCTCTGCATATAGCGGATGGTTCCCCATTTGTCGATGACAACGGTATTTCGCGAGAACATCGGACTGCCGACTTCGAGAGCATCGAACCAGATGCCGAGGTGGCCGACCGGGTTGGAAAAAACCGGGAAGGTCAGCCCCAGTTCCTTGGTCCAGTGGTGCAGGGTTTCTGCGTCGTCACGGCTGACGCCCGCCACGCGGGCGTTGAAGCGGTCATAGAGGTAGAGATTCCTCTGATGACCCTCCATTTCCCCCGTTCATATCGGGGTGAACGCCGCCGGGAAAAAGGTCAGGACCAGATGATACTGGCCGTAATAGTCCCGGTTGTAGTCAGCCAGGGTCCCCTGGCTGGTGGCGACGGTGAAGAGCGGAGTGCTCTCCCCGACTTGCCTGGTCAGGTCGGACCGGGTTTGATCGGCCACGGCGGAGCCGACCGCAGCCAGCAGCAGAGCCGCAGCCAGCAACATGGCGCGGGGGGCTCCAAAAGAAATCGCGTCGGCGTGTCGTTTGTTCATGATGCCTCCCCGACAATCGGTTTTTTCAGCCCGAGGTAACAGGCCGACGATCGACTTATCAACAAATTCTACCTCAAATCAGTCTGAACGGTGGGCTGGGCTGGCGATGCGGTCGGCCTCGTCGATCCAGCCGCCGCCCATCGCCCGGTAGACATCGACCAGCGAGGCCAGGGTACCGGTCTGGGTCTGGACCTGCGAAAGCTGCCCATCGAACAGAGCCCGATCGGCATCGAGCACCTGCAGATAGCTGGTCTTGCCGGCGTCGTACTGGAGCTTGGCAAGGTGGGCGTAGGTACTCAAGGCCTTGACCTGGCGGGTTTGCGAGGCCAGCTGCTCGCGCCCCTTGGTGGTGCTGATCAGGGCGTCCTCCACGTCGCGGAAGGCATTGAGGATCGCCTGTCGGTAGGTGAACAGCGCCTGACGCTGCTGCGCTTCAGCCGCCTTCACCTGCCCCTCGATGGCGCCGAAGGTGAAGATCGGCGCCAACAGGTCGCCGCTCAGCTGCCAAACCTCCGAAGGACCTTCGAAGAGCTTGTCGGAATGGATGCTGGCGGTGCCGAAGGCGCCGGTCAGCGAGACACGCGGGAAATAAAGGGCGCGGGCCACGCCGATGCGGGCATTGGCGGCGATCAGCTGCTGTTCGGCCTGGATGATATCCGGGCGGCGCTCCAAAAGTTCCGAAGGGAGTCCGGCCGGAATGCCGGGAACGGCCAGCTCGTCGATGGTCCTGCCGCGCGGGATGAGTCCGGGGTTGCGACCGAGCAGCACGCACAGCAGGTTCTCCTGCCGGGCGACGGCCGCCTCATACTGGGGGATCGCCTGGTGAGCCACCTCGTACTGCGATTCGACCTGGCTGACCTCGAGCTGCGACACGCTGCCGTACTGGTGGCGCAGCTTGAAGATGCGCAGCGACTCGGCATAGGCCTTTTCCGTGTCGCGGGCGATCTCCAGTTGCCGGTCGAAGCCGCGCAACGCAATGTAGCCGCTGGCGGTATTGGCGGTCAGGGTGAGCAGGACCGCCCGGCGGGCCTCCTCGGTGGCCAGCAGGTCGGCGCGGGCCGCTTCGTTGGCACGCCGGATGCGCCCCCACAGGTCGAGCTCCCAGGTCGCGTTGACCGTCCCCTCGTAGTAGTTGTAGGGGCCGTTGTCCCCCGGGACCAGGCCGGTTTCCGTCCCATCCTGGCGGGAGGCAATGCCACTGGCGCCGATCTGCGGGAAGAACTCGGCGCGGGTGGTCTGCAACTGGCCGAGGTACTGGTCGACCCGGGCCGCGGCGGTCAGGAGGTCGAGGTTCTCCTTGAGCGCAGTATCGATCAGGTCGTTGAGAACCGGATCCTCGAAGCGTTCCCACCAGGAGGTGTCGGCCAGCCCGGCGGCGGTCTGGTAGTCCATGCGCCAGTTCGGCTGGATGGCAATGGTCGGTTTCACATAGTCCGGGCCGATGCTGCAGGCGGCCAACAGGGTCGGCAGGATCAGCACCACAAGCGCGCGGCAAAAAAATCCAAACATCGCAGTCCTCCGAGGAGAGATATGGCTTTAATTTCAATAGTCTATCAGGGATTCGAAACTATTCCAACGGCAGTCCTGCTACAGCATCCCGACGAACTCCCTGAGCCGCCGCTCGCGGTTTTCACCGCCCGCAGTGGTTTCGGTCAACGCGCCACGCGCTGCAGCAGTTCGCCGCGCGGGCCGAGCAGAAGGATGTCGAAAGGCATTTTCCCCAGGGCATGGGTGGCGCAGCTCAGGCAGGGATCGTAAGCGCGGATGCCGTGCTCGATCCGGTTGAGCGCTCCCTCACTGAGCTGCCCGCCGCGCACCACGGCGCGGGCGATCTGCAGGATGGTGCGGTTCATGGCCAGGTTATTCTGCCCGGTGGCCACCAGCAGGTCGACGCGGGTCAGCAGGCCATGGTCGTCGACGTGATACTCGTGAAAGAGGGTGCCGCGCGGCGCCTCGACCACGCCAATCCCTGACGCATGGTTGGTGCTGGCGTGGCTGCGCACGTGATCATCGGTCAGTTCCGGGTCGTCGAGCACGGCGGCGATCCGTTCCAGGGCGTAGAGGATCTCGATCAGCCGCGCCTGGTGATAATGGAAGCTGCCGAGGACCGGCCCGCCGCCGTCGGCCAGGGTGCGGAAGCGGCGCAGCTCCTCATCGGCCTCCGGCGTTCCGGTTTTATCGGCGATATTGAGCCGGGCCAGCGGCCCGACCCGGTACATCCCCGCCCCATTCGCGTACCCCAGCGGGCGGTAGAAGGGGAACTTCATATAGCTCCACGGCTCCTCCCCTTCGCCGAGCAGTTCGTCATAACGGCTCGGATCGACACCGTCCTGCAGACGGCGGCCGGTGGCATCGATCATCCGCAACCCGCCGTCGTAGTGCTCCAACGCCCCGTCTTCGCCGGTCATCCCCAGGAACAGGCTGGGGAAGTTGCCGGTATGCGCGGCTTCGTCGGCATGGCGAGCGAGGACCTCACGTCCCAGTGCCAGCCCCCTGCGGGCGATCGTCAGCGCCTCGGGGAGGGCTGCGGCGATGCGATCCCGTTTTTCCGAGGTCAGCGGCTCGCGCCCGCCGCCGGCTACCGCCCAGGCGGGATGGACGCTGCGGTCGCCCAACAGGCGGATCACTTCCTGGCCGAACCCGCGCAGGCGGATGCCGTCCTTCGCCACTTCGGGGTGGGTTTCGATCAGTCCGAACAGGTTGCGTTGCCGTGGGTCGCTCTCCATCCCCATAAGCAGGTCGGGGCCGCTCAGGTGAAAGAAACTCAAGGCATGGCTCTGGACCAGCTGGGCCCAGTTCAGCAGGCGACGGAGCTTTTCCGCGGTTGGCGGGATCCTGACCCCCTTGATGGCGTCGCCGGCCTTGGCCGAGGCCAGCGAGTGGCTGACCGGGCAGATGCCGCAGATGCGCGCGGTGATCGCCGGCATCTCCCGGTAGCTGCGGCCGAGACAGAACTTCTCGAAACCGCGCAGTTCGGTGACGTGCAGGCGCGCATCACCAACCTGGCCGCTGTCGTCGAGCAGCAGGGTGATTCTGGCGTGCCCTTCGACGCGGGTGACGGGTTCGATGGTGACGGTTCGGGCCATGTCTCTCGCTCAGCCGAAGGTGCGCTGGCTCTCCTCCAGGGACACCGGTTCGCCGCGCAGCAGTGCCCCGAGCGCTGCCCAGATCCGTTCCGGGTCGGGGGGGCAGCCGGGGATGAAGGCGTCGACGTTCGTGACATGGTGCAGCGGCAGCACCTTGGGAAGCAGGGCCGGCACCATCCGCACCGCTTCGACGCCGATCGGGGCCTTCCCCGCCCCTTCGTGATAGACGGCCGTGAGCATCTCGCTGACCTTGCCGCAGTTGCGCAGGGCGGTGACGTTGCCGGTTACCGCGCAGTCCCCGAAGCTGACCAATACAGCCGTTCGTTCGCGAATCTTTTCCAGCAGCTCCAGGTTGTCCACGTTGGCGACCGCCCCTTCCACCAGGGTGATGTCGACCCCCATCGGGAACTCCTTGGCATCGACCAGCGGGCCGTAGACCAGTTCGGCCATAGTGTGCAGCTCGAGCA
Source organism: Desulfuromonadales bacterium (assembly GCA_023701265.1). GTDB lineage: Bacteria > Desulfobacterota > Desulfuromonadia > Desulfuromonadales > BM103 > VAUL01. The sequence goes on from JAMPXI010000064.1 coordinate 14,661, forward strand.
GCCGCTCGTCGAGGTCGAGCAGGCTCATGTGGCAGCCGGAACAGCCTCCCAGCCAGACGGTGGCCAAGCGTAATTTGCATGCTGTCGTTACTGCCGTCATCTCCATCTCCGCAGCTACTTATTCGCGCGCCGCCGTTCCAGGACCTGTTGCAGGTGGGTCTTGTCCCGGAGCATCTCGCCGGCCGTTGCCCCC
>JAMPXI010000065.1 GCA_023701265.1 Desulfuromonadales bacterium
CAACTCGCGCATCTGCCGCAGGAAGTACGGCTTGATGTGGGTACGGGCATAGAGGGCGTCGATGTCGGCGCCCTTGCGCAGCGCCTCGTAGAGGATGAACTGGCGTTCGCTGGACGGCTCCAGCAGCAGTTCCATCAGTTCATTCAGCGGCTGATCGTTGAAGTCGCGAGCAAAACCGAGGCCGTAGCGCCCGTTCTCCAGGGAACGGATCGCCTTCTGCAGCGCCTCCTTGTAGTTCTTGCCGATACTCATGACCTCGCCGACCGCACGCATCTGCGTGCCGAGTTTGTCCTGCACCCCCTTGAACTTCTCGAAGGCCCAGCGGGCAAACTTGACCACCACGTAGTCGCCTGAGGGCGTGTACTTCTCCAGAGAGCCGTCGCGCCAGTAGGGAATCTCGTCGAGAGTCAGCCCGGCGGCCAGCAGCGACGAAACCATGGCAATCGGGAAGCCGGTGGCTTTCGACGCCAGCGCCGAGGAGCGCGAGGTGCGCGGGTTGATTTCGATGACCACGACGCGGCCGGTTTGCGGATCGTGGGCGAACTGCACGTTGGTGCCACCGATCACCTCGATGGCATCGACGATCCGGTAGGAGTAATCCTGCAGGCGCGCCTGCAACTCCGGGCTGATGGTCAGCATCGGCGCGGTGCAGAAGGAATCGCCGGTGTGGACGCCCATGGCATCGACATTCTCGATAAAGCACACCGTGATCTTCTGGCTTTTGGCGTCGCGCACCACCTCCAGTTCCAATTCCTCCCAGCCAAGGACCGATTCCTCGACCAGCACCTGGCTGACCGGGCTCATGGAGAGACCGCGGCGGACGATGGTTTCCAGTTCTTCGAGATTGTAGGCAAAGCCGCCGCCGGTACCGCCCATGGTGTAGGCCGGGCGGATGACCACCGGGAAGCCGATGCGGGAGACCGCTGACCTGGCCGCCTCCAGGGTGGTGGCAATCTCGCTGCGTGCGCACTCGATGCCAAGTCGCGTCATCGTCTCCTTGAAGGTCTCGCGATCCTCGCCGCGCTTGATGGCATCGAGATTGACGCCGATGACCTTCACCCCGTACTTGTCGAGCACGCCGGCCTCGGCCAGGGCACTGGAAAGATTGAGGCCGGTCTGCCCACCGAGGTTGGGAAGGAGTGCATCGGGACGTTCCTTGGCGATGATCTCGGTCAGGGTCGGCACATTCAGCGGCTCGATGTAGGTGACGTCGGCCATGCCGGGGTCGGTCATGATGGTGGCCGGGTTGGAGTTGACCAGGACGATCTGGTAGCCAAGGCTGCGCAGCGCCTTGCACGCCTGGGTGCCGGAATAGTCAAACTCGCAGGCCTGGCCGATAATGATCGGTCCGGAGCCAATGATCAGTACTTTTTTGATGTCGTCCCGACGGGGCATGATCTCTCCTGTTTTCCGCAAAAATTAATAAAATATTCGGCAAAATATGGCAAAAATCCAATGTCGATACAATACGAATTATGAGCAACACATGTGTACACAAACGACACAAACACAGTCAGTTGTCTCCGCATAGCCGCATCCGCAAGACATCCGGCAGCTTGACAACCACGGACAAGGTGGTAGCTTTTCGGCAAAGGCTCACTAATAACCATTCGATATCAGGAGGTTTTCATGGGAAGCAAGGGACGCGAGATTGTCGGGTTGGACGTCGATGAGCTACTGGTGCTGCTGCGCAAGGCCTTCGCTGACGAATGGCTGGCCTACTACCAGTATTGGCTGGGGGCCAAGGTCTGCAAGGGGCCGATGAAGGAAGCGGTGATCACCGAACTGGAACTGCATGCGACCGAGGAACTGAACCACTCCCTGCTCTTGTCCAACCGGATCATCCAACTGGGCGGCACACCGATCACCAATCCGCAGGACTGGTTCAAACTGACCAACTGCGGCTACGACGCGCCCGACGACCCGTTCGTCAAGACGCTGCTGATCCAGAACATCAAGGGGGAGCAGTGCGCCATCGGCACCTACAAGAAGCTGTTGGACCTGACCCGCGACAAGGATCCGGTCACCTACAACATCATCCTGACCATTATCGAGCAGGAGGTCGAGCACGAGGAAGATCTGCAGGCCTTGCTTGAAGATTTCGAATTGATGGCCAGGGCGTTCAAGTAGCAGCGGGTTGCAATCTGACCGGAAAAACCCGGGGCTGACCGCGACTGCGGCCAGCCCCTTTTGTCTTGATCGCCGCCACGAACATTTTTTTCTCTCAACCATATTTACGGATGCGCCGCAAACCTGTACTGTAAATATTTACAGGCTACCGATTCCAGAAAGGATTTCACATGGCAAGAAAACCGAACTACTCATTTGAAAAGCGTCAGAAGGAACTGGCGCGTCAGGCCAAGAAAGAGGAGAAGAAACAGCGCAAGCAGTCCGGAGAACCCGTTGCCGAAGAAGGGGATACTCAGGAGAGCGAACAGGCATAGCGTCATGAGCAAAGATCTGTATGTGAGGCATATCTCCGCCGAGGCGACCGAAGAGGACCTGCGCAAGCTGTTTGCCGTATCCGGCAAGGTGACTTACGTGCACATGGTCAAGGACGCCAAGTCGGGTGAGTTCGTGGGCTGCGCCTTCGTCAAGATGTCAAGTGAGGCCGAAGCCAAGGATGCGATCGTCACCCTTGATGGCGCCCTGCTGGTCAATCGAACCATCATGGTCAGCGAGGCCAGACCGCAAAAACCAAAAGGGCGGCAGAACCAGGGGAGCTTTCCCGGCAAAGGCGGGCCACGCAGAGGAAAACGGCCGAGTCCTCCCTGAGGTTTCCACACCCCCCTCCAGCTTCACTCCATGCCAGCACAAGCTCCACCTCCAGCCACCCTTTTGGTCGCCTGCGGATCGCGCATTACCGGCAGTGCCTGCTCGATGGCCAGGTTGAAGAATTTCAACGGGCAAACCAAAGGGCGCCAGAAGGATCAGCAATCCGAGGATTGACCCTCATCGGCGGAAGATCCGGGCTGGAGGGTGAAATAGAAGGTTGCCCCCTGGTTCGGCGCGGCATCCGCCCAGATTCTGCCGCCATGTCGCTGGATAATGCGCTGCACAGTCGCGAGTCCGATACCGAACCCCTTGAATTGTTCCTCGCCATGAAGCCGCTGAAACGGCTCGAACAGCCGCCCGGCTTTCGCCAGGTCGAAACCGACCCCGTTGTCCCTGACGAAAAACACCCGTTCATCACCCTGCAATACGCCGAACTCTATCCACGCCACAGCTTTCGCGGCAGTATATTTCCAGGCGTTGCCGATCAGGTTGTCCATCGCCGCCGCCAGCAGGCGCGCATCGCCCGTGGCGACGACATCGGCTGCGACCTCCCACTCGACTTCGCGATCAGGGGCGGCCAGGCACAATCTCAGCAGAATTTCCCGCGCCAGGGTGGAAAGGTCGACCGTTTCGCAGCGCATCTCGGCTTGCGACGCTCGCGAAAGGAGCAGCATGCCATCGATCAGATCGTTCATCCGTTCGCCTTCGGCGAGGATGGTTGAGAGGCAAAAGGCTGCGTTGGCGGCACCTTCTTCGGGCACACTTTCCCGAAGTGCCTCGGCCGCAAGGCAGATGCTGGTGAGCGGGGTTTTGAGATCATGTGAAAGCGAAGAGCTGAACGCCTCTAATTCCCGGTTTATTGCCGCCAGTTCAATTGCTCGCTGGCGCTGTTTCTGGTTCAACTTCAGCAGTTCCGCTTCCCGATTCTCGAGTGTGACCATCAACTGGTCGAACGCCTTTGACAGTACGCCGATCTCGTCACCTCGATCCATCTTGAGCAGGCGCTTATCATGAGGGAGTTCCGGCAGGGTCTTGACGTGGCGGGTCATGTCATGGAGAGGCTCGATGATCCGTGCGGTCATCCCCCAGGTGATGAAGAGAAAGAGTATCGTTCCGAAAAAAATAGCGGCGAGGAAATATTCCTTGGCCTTGTCCAGGGGAGCATTTACCAGGGAGAGAGGGCTGCTGATCATCAGGATGCTGTTGATCTTGCGCAACTTATGAAATGAGGCGAGGATCCGCTCGCCACAGCAATCAACCGTATCTCCCGTCGCTTCGGCTTCGGTCAGCGTCCGCTCAAAAAGAGCCATTTGTTCGGCGGGGATCTTTCCCCCATGGTGTTCTTCTCCATGATGAAGAAGATATGCCCCATCCCGCGAGGCGATGTAAACATGCGCTTCGGGTCCGATCTTCTCCCGAATCAGGTTCTCGATCGACAACGTGCTGAAGGTGAGATCGTTGATTCCGGCCATGACGGCGCTGATTTCGCCATGCGGCCCAAGCACGGGAAGCGCCACGATGATCTTGGCATTGCCCTCCGGTTGTTCGGTAATTGTGGACAGGTAGGGAGCTTTTTGGGAAACAGCGGCAACGAAGAAATCCCGACGCGAAAAATCCTGTTCTGCTTTTATCTGTCCGGAGCCGTTTGCGGCGATCAATCGGCCCTCGGGAGAAATCACCAGAACGGCATTGGGGAAGAGGTTCCGCAGGGTGACGCGTTCATCGATGAACTTCTGGGCCAGGGCAGGATTGGCAGAGGCCGTGGGGGGAAACGCCGCCTTGGCTGCTCCAAGCGCATTCTCAGCCAGAATCAGACGACTGTCGATATTGTCGGCAAGGGTAGCGCTCATCAGCGTCAGATCATGGATGACGCTCTTTCGATACGCTTCCTCAAAATACCGGAAGGCAACATAGGTCACCCCGGTGGCGAAGACAACGAAACCAACCGCCACGGCGAGCGATATCTTTGCTTTTATGCTCAGGGAATTCATCGGGATGCTTCCATGCCAGAAATTTCATCCATCTGACCGCACCGGCATGAGTATAGATTAATGCGAAACAGGGTGTCAATTGCCGACAATTTAACTGGTAATTTATTAAGACAGTGCAGCTCAAGACCATCCCGTCTCCCGACACATCTCTTCGAATCGCCCGGACGCAAAAAGGCCCCGCGGCATGCCGCGGGGCCTTTTTGCGTTTCTCAGTGGCTTGATCTAATTAGATCAGGCGCACCTTGGCGGACTGCAGGCCTTTCTGGCCCTGCACCACGTCAAAGCTGACGCGGGCGCCTTCGGCGAGGCTTTTGAAGCCGTCGCCCTGGATTTCGGAGAAGTGCACGAACACATCCGGGCCGTTGTCCTGCTGGATGAAACCGAAACCCTTCGCGTCGTTGAACCACTTCACGGTGCCTTCTGCCATTTTGCTATCTCCCTGTCCCTTGTTCGGGACGTCAATTGTTGTGTAAATCCTGATCGCCTCAAAACTAAAAATGCGCGCCCAAGAAGGGTCTGCGCATTTTGTTCCCATCGACACCTTGTCAAACGAGCGGCAACAAAAAATCTACACAAACTTGCTTAGATATCGAACACTATCAGAGAAGATAACAAGAAAGCAAGCTTTATTTTACAGGGGGCCGTATTTATTCAAGTGGCTTGACAGTTACAGCCATAAAATTGATATTTGCACAAAATCCTTGCAACATCAACTTCTGGAGGTATTCTCATGCGCCTGTTGACCCGCTCCGACTTCGACGGCATCTGTTGCGCCGTGCTGCTCAAGGAACTCGGCCTGATGGAAGAGATGGTCTATGCCCACCCGAAGGATCTCCAGGACGGCAAGATCCCCGTCACCAAAAATGACATTCTTGCCAACGTTCCATATGTCCCTGGCTGCGGCCTCTGGTTCGACCATCATTCCAGCGAAAAGGAACGCACCCGCCTCGAAGGTCACTACGAAGGCCGAAGCACCCCGGCGCCCAGCGCCGCCAGGGTCATCTACGACTACTACGGCCCGGAGAAATTGTCAAAATTCGACGAGATGCTCACCTACGTCGACAAGGTCGATTCAGCCCAATTGAGCGAAGATGAGATACTCAACCCCACCGGGTGGGTGCTGCTCGGCTTCCTCTGTGATCCGCGCACCGGCCTCGGCTATCATAAAAAATTCACTATCAGCAACCTGCAGTTTGTCCACAACCTGCTGGATATGATGAGCAGCATGAGCATCGAGGAAATTCTGGCCCATCCAGACACGAAAGAGCGGGTGGACCTCTATTTCGAGAACGCCGAACGCGCCAAGCCGTTTTACCGCAAGCATTCGCGGGCCGACGGGCCGGTGCTGGTCACCGATCTGCGCGGCGTGGGCGAGATCCCGCCATCGAACCGTTTCCTGGTTTACTCCCTTTTCCCCGAAACCAACATCTCCATCCGCCTGATTGACGGCAGAGGGGGTGAGTTCGTCGCTTTTTCGGTCGGCTACAGCATTCTCAACCGCACCGCCAGGGTGGACGTCGGCTCCCTCATGCTCAAATACGGCGGCGGCGGACACAAGGCGGTCGGCACCTGTCAGGTGCCAAACGATCAAGCCGACCGTGTGCTCAAGGAACTGGTGGTCGCCTGCGCCATATAATCTTTTGATAAAGCAGGGGGCAGCCCAATCGGACTGCCCCCTGCCTGCCTCTACTGAACAGTCGCCGTCCTCGAACCTTCCGGGCCCGCAACCGTGACCGTTGCCGGCCTGGATGCAACGCTCCTGGAAAAACTCCAGTAATATCTCTCCTTGGACAATCTCGAAAACATCATCGGCCCGTAACCGACAACCTGCAATGCCGCGTCCTTGTTGTTGCTGGTCGCTTCTACATTGAGCACCTTCTTGCGTGCATCATAGACCGCCTTGGTCACCACGATGGTGTTAACGAAGGCGGGACCGATGGTAAAATTCTGTGTGATGGTCCGTCCCTGCGTCGTACTGATGGCTACGGGCACAACCGACGCGAAACCGTCATCCTCACCGTAAACCGCAATCATCCAGTCACCGGCAGGCTCAGTGGACACCCCGAGCAGATAGCGTCCATCCGCGGTCGTTGCAACCGCCGCGCCAGCCCCGGCGGCATGGCTGGCCTCGACCACTACACCGTCAACCGGTTGGCCGACTATGTTGCGAACCGTCCCGTTAATCCAGGCATCGACCGGATAGGCGGTCAGATTGGGACCGGCTGCCGTGGTCATCGTCCCGACCAACCCGCTTCCCGGCGCGAACCGATCACTGAGTGCAACCTGCCAGCCCCCCAAGGAATCGAGCGCCAAGCAGTAATTACCTGAACCATCACTCACCGCTTCGCTCAAAACTTCGGGCACCTCCGCCCTGATGGAACGTATCGGCACCCCGGCCAAGCCAGCACCGGTCACCGTTGTCACCATTCCGCACGCCAGCGTCGTGCCAGGGTGAACCAACAGTTCTCTTCCGGCGAGATCGCCGTTGACGGTCACAGAGAGCTGTGGCTTCGGCGAACCAGGATAGCCATGCGCCGCCAGGCCATCGCCGGGACGGGTTTCGACCCACAGGTTATAATCACCGTCCGGCAGACGCAGACGATAGCTGCCATCGGCAGCAGTCATGGTGGCACTCAGGTAACGGTCGTTTTCAGCATTTACCATCACACCGGGCAACCCAAGCAAGCTTGCCGCATCCCCTACCGTGCCACCCACCTGACGGCCCCCGGCGAGCAAGACCAGATCCCGCGTTACAGCCTGTCCGATAGCAACCGTAGCGAGAGACGCTGCCCCCCGGTCAAATACATACCCTTCCGCCAATGGCACCGGCAGATAGTCTCCTGGTTGTCTGACGTTGAACCGGTAACGTCCGGCGGCATCCGTCACGGCAAAACCATGGCTGCGTTCCCAGGGATCGCGCAATTCCACCAGGGCACCGCCCAGCGGCACACCCTGACCGTCTTGCACAACGCCATCCAGACGCTGTGACAGTGTGGCCTCGATGACGCCAAAAGCTTCACTGTCACTCCCCGTCGCCGTCTCCACAGTCCATACATACTGGCCGGCAGCGTGGTAGCGATCATTAACAAACCGGTAATTCACATGCGCGATGATCCGGCCATCGACGCTGCCATCGGCATCCGAGACGATATTCAGATTGCGGTGGGTGCCGCCATCGGTGACAGAGCCTCGGCGCACAACCGGTTCGCCGGCATCAGCCCGTCCGTTGCGATCAAGATCGAGGATCTTGGTTAAGATGAGCGTTGCACCAGCGGGGGAGACATTGCCGATCTTCAGGGTTATATCTGCTGACTCATCCGCCATGATTACTGCCGGCTCGACGACAAGCGTCGGTGGCGGTGGCGGCACATACGTGATCGTCGCCGATTTGACGGTCTGGTTGCCAACAGTATCGGTAGCGGTAAATGTGAAGTAATTGTCGCCCTCCCGCAGATGCTCGACAGCATGACTCCAGGTTCCGTTGCTGGCGGGGATTGTTCCCGGCATCCCCGCCATGGTCAGAATTGCCCCATCTTCGATCTGTCCGGCAATGCTCTGGGTGGGCAGGCTGACCGTGGAGTCAACTGGGTCGATGCTCAAAAACGGCGGGAGGTCATCGACAGTGATCGTCATCGCTTGACTGACTGTACCGAACGCATCGGCGGCTTCGATCGTCAGGACGTTGTCGGTGTTTGCCACCAGGTCACTGACGGTGAACGACCATGAACCGTCGGGATACTGCGCTGGAGGCGAAATCTCAGCAGATGAAGCCGCCGGTGCCGTAACGGCGACGCCGAGGATTGCTCCGGGCGTCGCATGGCCATGGACAACCTGATATCGTAGCCTGGCAGGCGATCGATAATCAGTGATTGTCAGTACGGGAGCAGGTGTTTCAGCCAATTGCATCAGCGGGGCGAGGAAGATGTCTCGTCCGTTACTCTCCGCGCCTGCGAAATCCCCATCGGCGATCCCTGCCAGGTAAGCCTGGCCACCGACACGGGAAAAGATGATGCTGCTCCCCTGCTGTCCTTTGGCGTCACCTATCTGCCGGGTCCACAGGGCATGCAGGTCGGCCGCAGCATATTTCGCAATGAAGATATCCTCATCACCGAAGCTCCGGTTGCCATCCAGCGACCAACCCCAGCCATAGGGGTCATCGGCATAGCCTGTCACGTAAACATTGGAGCCGGCATCAAGCGACAGACCCATTCCCCTTATCGAGGGCGCCCGGCCGTAGATACCCGTGACGAAGTTGCCTTGCCGGTCATGCTTCGTCACATAATAATAGTCATCACTGATCGAGGTCTGAGATTCGATGAACGTGTAGAAACTGCCATCCCCACCAACTTCCATCTGTTCGGCGCGCATCAGTGAATCGGGGTATTGGTAATCCTTTTTCCACAACAGAACCCCGTTCAGGTCGAATTTGAACAACGTCATGGCGGTGACATCGGTCATCCGTCCCATCCCGTAAAGGAACCCATCATCAGATAGTTTGATGTCTTTGAGGATGTCGGAGGTCGGCGCGTTCGACAGGACCGTCCAGAGCCTACCTCCCTGGGGGCTGTATTTGATCAGGAAATAATCTTCTTTCCCTCCATACCTCTTGTTGTTCAGGCGTCCGGTCGTATATCCGCACGCATAAATGTTCCCGGCCGCATCGACGGCAAGATCGTGGATCTCGTCAACGGCACCGGATGAAAGCTCATCACTCCAGAGCAATGTACCATTGGCAGAATAGCTGGCAATGCCCATGTAAGTTGTATACAGATTGTCCGAAAGATGAGTGTTGCAGGCTATCGTGAATGCTCCACTGGCCGTAACCGCCAGGGCAGCCCCATAATCAAAATTTGAGCTGCCGCCGAGCTGCCAGAATTTGAGCAGATTGCCGGCCGGGTCGAATTTTGCGACGTACAGCTCCCGGTAGACATAACCGGCCGTCTCCAGGAAAGTTTCGCCAAAAACGTAGAGATTCCCCGCGCCATCCTGCCCTGAGTCGATCACGGTCTGGTTGCCGGCAATCCCGACCTTCCGCATGTTTTCAACATCGAGGGGATATTCGCCGACCGCCGCACTGGCGGCTTGAATGACAATATCGTCGAAACCTACATTGCCTGACGGATCGGTGCTCTGCACCCGGATGCGATTTTCCCCCGGGCGGAGACTGTCGATCTGGGAACCGGAACGCTTGGTCACATCGATGCCATTGATAAAAACCCTGACCTCCCCTTCGTTCACCGTATACGAAAGACATGGCCTGCTCGCCCAGACACTCCCGTTGGCCGGTATGTCAATTTCTACCTGCGGAGCGATCGTGTCGACAACGACCCGGGTTGTGTAATGTTTGGCGAAGCCGGTATCATTCGTGACCGAGACAGCAATCAGGTGTTCACCTGCGGACAGCCCATTGACAACCATTTGCCAACGGCCGCTATCGGTCTCGTGACTGTATTCACCGGAACCGGGTCCACCGCCTTCCAGAACCACGTCGAAACCCGGTTCGAGATAACCGCTGAGGACAACAAGAGCATCGTTGGCATAAAAAACCGGCTGACTGAAGCTGAATTGAGGGGTTCGCGGATCCGACATCCCGGCCACACTGGCAACTTTCAACGAATCGTCGCTTCCGCCAATGAGCAGTTGCCCGGTTGAAGCCAGCACGATTTTAGAATCAAAATCTCCCCCGAGATGGATTGACCAGAGTTCGGCAAAACGTTCGTCCAGTTTCCTCACCGTTCCCGCGTCGTCAGCAACGAAGACAGTGCCATCCTTATTGACAACCAGCGATGGCAACCTGGAGGGAAAGCCCTCATCTTGCATCGCAACCAGTTGGCCATCCGCGGAGTATTTCCAGACGGCACCACCAGATGGGCCGGCGCCGGCGACATAAACATCGCCGAAAAGATCGACGGCGACGTCCAGACCGGAGGTGTTGTCAGCCCCGACGATTTCCACTCCGGTCCTGGTCAGGTCCTGGCCCAGTTTCCAGAGCAGAAGACGATTGCTGCCATTTCTGCCGGTGACAAAGACGTTTTGGTTGTCATCAACCGCCAGTGAGTCTCTTGAAGCAAAGTGGAAGTTCGCCGGGTCATAGGCATCTCCGTAACATACTCCGTAAAGCCGCCTGAGATTATTGTCATACTTGGCAACAAACATGGTGGCGGGTTGCGAATAATCGACCGCAAACAGGTCGTTTTCAGTGTTCCCCGCGACATAAACAAGATCGTTTCCGTCAACATGAACCGAATGAATTTCCACATCGCCGTAAAGCATGCGGGTATCGAACAACAGATGGCTCACATAATTGCCCTTGGCATCATATTTTGCCAATACACTGTAATTACAGGAATTTGAGTATCCCCATCCGACGATGTATATATTGCCGAGCGAGTCGATCGCCACATCTTTCGGTTCGATATCAACCCAATGCGATCCGGCCACATTGAAATAGCTGGATCTGATCGCACGCCACAGCTGTCGTCCCGCCGGATCGTACTTAATGATATCGAACTCCTTCGCCGTACGTCTCGTGACCACGCAGGGATTTCCCGACCGGTCGACGGCAATGCCACCATAGGTCCCCTCGACCCTTGCCGGCCAGCCATCGGCAAGCACAAACGCCGCCTCTTCTCCGGCTGCCACGGCAAAGATCACCTCATCGCTGCCGATATTGCCGACAGCATCCGTCACCATGACACGCAGCCGATGTACTCCGCTGCCCAACGGGCCGATGCCCTCCCCGACGGAGAAAGCTGTTTCGATGCCATCCAGCCAGACAACGGCTCGGCCGGCTTCGTCAATCCGGGACAGCAGCACAGGGTTGGTCTCCCGGATGAACTCGTTGGCCGGATAGAGAATTTTGACCAGGGGTGGCCGCGCGTCCACCGGGAAAACAACCTGGCTGGACCTTTTTGCCCCCCCTGCATTCCAGGCATTGATCGTCAGGGTATGCGTACCATCCGCCAGAGGCCCGAGTTGGCCACCGGCCACCTGGCTGGCAGCTATCCCGTCCACCAGGATTTCCAGCCTGACTGCCGAAGTCACCGTGTAGTCGAGCAGCGGCCGGGGATTGGTGACAATCCCGGGCAAGGGGCTGCGGATAGTCACCGTCGGCAGTGCCGTATCCACAATGAAATCGACCCTTGCCGTTGTGGTCAGGCCGGAGCTGTTGCAGGCCGTTACTTCCACGGAATGTGGCCCGTCGGCCAAAGCGTCGAGGCTGCTTCCCGAGGCTTTGCTGACGGCCAAACCATCAACCATGACCACGACGTTGCCGCCGGTGGTGGAGTAGAGCAGCTGCGGTGAGTTTTGGCCTATCAGATCGCCTGGAGGCGACGTGATGCTGACAGCCGGCGCCTCGTCGTCGAGGATGGTGTAGGTATGCCGTGATGCGCCAAGGGCGCCAAGGCTTGGAGCGGCCAGATCGATGATAACGGATTCGTCGGGTTCAGCAGCCAGGTCGTTGACAACCGTGAGGTCGATCGTCCTGTCGGTCTGATCAGCAGCAAAGGTCAGGGTTCCGGTGGTCATCACGTAATCGACCGATGACACGGCGGTCGTGGCTGAGTTTATCGTGTAATTGACCGTGATCGGCTCGGGCCAGGGATAGCTGAGCCTGATGGCGAGTGAAACACTGGCCTGCTCTTCCGCCCCCGCCGAAGCGGCCAGATCGAAACCGACCGTGGGCGGTGGCAGATTGGCCGTCAGAGTCTTGAAGGCTGAATTGTTCCACTCGTTTGCCTCGGCAATCCGGTTATCACCGTCGACCGTCGCGTAATAGTCGTGCAGACCGGTTTCATTAACCATCACGCTGAAACTTGCCAGGGCGCTGCCGTTGCCAGCAACATTGACGAGTTGCTCTCCGACCAGTACTCCCAACGCCGGGTCTCCTGCGAAGAGTGCCACCCTGACCTGCGACACCGCATTGCTCCCCAGGTTGCGGACGGTCACTGACACGGCAACGGTTGACGGCACGGCCGCCGCCGTCACTGGATTGAAGCTGATATCGGCTGTTTCAACGGCCAGGTCCGCCGCAACCTGTCCGGCATACAAAGCTTCGATCGCCTGGGCGGTCTGGAAGACACTGTCGTTCCAACTGCCCGTATCAGCCTGCCTGCCGAGCAGATAATTGACCGCGCCGTTCACTGCCGCGGCAGAAGCGCCGGTGGCCTTGAGCGCCTGCAGGGCAGCGGCGGTATCGATGACCGTGCTCGGGCTGTTGCCGAAACCACCGTCGCTGTTTTGTCGGGCGGTCAGCCAGGCGAGACCATCGGCGATGACCGGTTCGAGGGGATAACTGCCGCGAAAGCTGTTCAGGGACAGCAACGCCTGGGCGGCAGGTTGAACCAGGCTGCCGCCGGAACCGCTATTCCAGCCGCCGTCCGGCAGCTGTGCAGAGTGCAGATAGTTGATCGCGGCCAAGGCGACATTATGGTCGACAGCATTGCGGGCTGTGAGCGTCCGCAGCACCAGCGCTGTATCGACTGGGTCGCTGCCGTAACCGTGGGCACTCCCCCAACCGCCATCTGCGTTTTGCAAAGAGGTGAGTTCGGTCACGCTGACGTTGTCCAGGCTGAGCAGTTTGCGCGCCAGGAAATCGTTGTTCTCCGGGGCCGCCGTGCCGAGCCAGAGTTGCCCGTTGACGACACTCGTGGAGCCCGCTGGAAAGACCTTGAGCGCCACAACCGCCGCCGCCGTATCGCGGCGATTGGTGCCTGGCTGGTCCTGCCAGGAACCATCCTGCCCTTGGCGGCTGACCAGCCAGGCGACGCCGTTGTTCACACTTTGCATCTGCGCCGGGATAAAAGGCGGCGGCGTTACAACGGGATTGCTCTCCACAACCTCAGGGGTCACGAAAGCGGTGCTCATCAGTGCAGCACCATCAGTGAGAATCGAAAAACGTTTCTCCCACTCGTTCTGCAGCTGGTTGATGGCGGCCACCTGGCCCCGGGCCTGAGGGGCACTTGCGGACCAGGTGCCGGGGGCCACTGCGTAAATGAATGCAACGCGGAATTCCTTGCGGGAGTCAGCGGCGGCGGGGATGCGTTCCCCTTCCACAGCAATAATGTCGTCGATGGTCACGGTCTTCGCCACGCCGGGAATCGTGACGCCGATCCCCGGCAATTGAGCCGGGTCGAGGCCAGGGGCATCGATCAACAGCATTTGCGGCACCCGGCTTTTGTCAATCAAACCGATCAGGTAGAGGTCGAGAGGGCTGAAGATCCGGCCGATGACTTCGCCGTTGCTGGCTTGTTTGGGAGCGATAGTGGTGAAGGTGCCATCGCTGTTGTCGAGCCAGTTGTTGCCGTAAAGGGTGGAACCTTCAGAATCGAGCAGGAAACTCCAGTGCGCACCGTCGAGCCCCTGTAACGCGTCGCTTTCGCCCGCACCATCCCGGAAATGTACATATGCGCCCCAACGGTGCAGAAATTCGTGGGTGATGGTCATCAGCGTGTCGTCGAATTTCGGATCGGCAGGTTCCAGAACGTGTCCGGCAAGGTTGGCCATGTCGATGGTCCCCTGCAGTCGGGCAAGGAAGGAACCATCGGGCGAGTAGGCATTGGTATGGTCGTTCAACTCCAGACCAATACCCTTCACATCGTTTTTAGCCGGCGAAAAAAAGGCCTTGGCCTGCAACGACGGCATCTGGAAATTGAAATTGGTGAAGATCACCAGAAAGTCGTAGTCATCGCCGTGGCTGCGATAAAACTCCTTGGCAATTTCGCGGCGCGCCGACATGTCCGGCCGGCCATAGCTGTCGATGGCGTCATAATTCCCCGACACTTCCATGACGGTGACATTATCAAAATCACCGAGCGGGTTGACGGTTATGGCCGCAGCGTTCTGTGCGAGAAACAAGACGAGCAAAACAAGGGAGAACAGAGCAAGGAGTCGAACGGAGTAACGGCGGGAAGACCCCTCCCGGGGCACACGGCATGACATGACAATCCCTCCTGGCCAAAGGCCGAAATGCAGACCCGCA
>JAMPXI010000066.1 GCA_023701265.1 Desulfuromonadales bacterium
AGGAGTCGGTGCAGCAAACCGTCGATGCCAACCTGCGGGTGGCCGCCGATATTCTCGAACGGTCCGGCACCGTGACCTTTGGCCGCGAACAGGTCCGGTGGGACGCCGTCAACCAGTTCACCCAGCGGTCGCACACCGTCATTCTGCCGCGCATGCTGGTCGGCAACCGCTGGCTCGGGCAGATTCGCGCCCCTGAAGCGGAAGCGCTGGTGGTCGACCCAACCGAGCAGCTGGTCGGCGGCACCGCCACCATCTTCCAGCGCATGAACGAAACCGGCGACATGCTCAGGGTCGCCACCTCCGTCATCGACAAGGACGGCCAACGGGCCATCGGCACCTATATCCCGGCGGTGAACCCGAACGGCACCCCCAACCCGGTCGTGACCGCCCTGCTGAGCGGCGACACCTTCCGGGGCCGGGCTTTCGTGGTCGATGCCTGGTACATCACCGCGTATCAGCCGATCTGGGACCGGGACCGGACTCGCGTGGTCGGCGCCCTGTATGTCGGGGTCAAGCAGGAGCAATTGGAGAGCCTGCGCCAGGGGATCATGGACATCGTGGTCGGCAAGACTGGCTACGTCTGGGTTCTCGGCGGCAAAGGGGATCAA
This sequence comes from Desulfuromonadales bacterium, assembly GCA_023701265.1. GTDB lineage: Bacteria > Desulfobacterota > Desulfuromonadia > Desulfuromonadales > BM103 > VAUL01. The sequence continues at coordinate 609 of JAMPXI010000066.1, forward strand.
CGCGGCCGCTACATCATCTCCAAGAACGGCCAGCGGGATAATGAGTATCTGCTGGGCAACGTTGATGATAAAAAGCAGCCGTTCGTACAGCGGCTTATCGACAAGGCGATGGCTCTCCCCTTCCCGGAGAATGAGAAGGCCATTCCGGTCGCTTTTGACCGTTATCCCTGGATGAACCCCGGTGAAAGCTCCAAGAATTACAAATCCGTGGCACTGACCTACTTCGCACCCTGGGACTGGGTCATCGGTGCCGCTTATTACGAAAGCGATTTCGAATCGCGTCATCAGCGGGTGGCGATGGCAATCAACACCATGGCCACCTGGATAATTGTAGCCACCCTGCTGCTGGTTCTGCTGGCCATCCCGCTCGGCCGCCTGGTGGCCGGAAGCATCCGTTCGCGCATCGACTGCATTCTCAATTCAGTCCATGACATCCTGATCGTCACCGACGTCCATGACCATATCATCCTGCTCAGCAAGGCCGCCGAAAAGTTTTTCGGCGTGAAGACCAGAGAAGTCAGATCCCACCCGCTCGCCGATCTGGTTGCCGACCGGAATGTCTGCGCAATCATCAGGGAGGCCATGGCCACCGGCAAAAGCGGCACCCGCTTCCACTTCGAATGGCCGGGGAGCAAACCGGGACAGCCGCGCGAGATGCAGGGGCGCACCTCCGTGATCCAGGCCGGGCACGGGCACACCGTCGGCATGCTGCTGACGATTCACGACGTTACCGGCGAACGGGAGGTGGAACGGCTCAAGTCCGAATTGCTCTCCACCGCGGCCCACGAACTGAACACGCCGCTGGCAGCCATCATCGGCTACTCGGAACTGATGCTTTCCGGCCAGGCCGGCAATCTCGAAGAACAACGCGAATCGCTCGTCTACGTCCATCAGAAAGCCTGGGCATTGTCGAAGATCGTCGACGACCTGCTCGATGTCGGCCGCATCGAGGCGGGCAAGGAGATCCCGGTCAACCGGGAAGAGCAGGATGTGCTCGACGTGATCCGGCAGGTGCTCTATCACATCCAGCACATGACCACCCAGCACAAGCTCGAAGCCAACCTCCCGCCTGCTCCGGTGCTCCTACCGATCGACCGGCTGAAAGTCGAGCAGGTGCTGGAAAACCTGCTCAGCAACGCCATCAAGTACTCACCCCAAGGCGGTACCATTGCGGTGACCGGAAAAGTGGAACCCGCAGGATTTCACCTGAGCGTCGCCGACCAGGGGATCGGCATGACCCCGGAGCAGGCGAGCAGGGTTTTCGACAAATTCTACCGGGCGAACAGTTCCACCACCGCAGTCGGGGGGACCGGCCTCGGCCTGACCATCGTCAAACACATCATCGACGCGCACGGCGGCAGAATCTGGGTCGAAAGCACACCGGAACAGGGCAGCACCTTCCACGTGGTCCTGCCGATGGGCAGCGCTCCCCCGCAGAGCTGACATGCCCGGCATCTTTCAACGGATTCCGGCGGATCTTCCCGAAGAACTGATCGAAACCCTCTGTCAATCGACCGACGTCCGCATCGAACGGATCGTCTCGCGTGGGCAGGCATCCCCGCCAGGCTTCTGGTACGATCAGGATTGGCACGAGTTCGTCCTGCTGGTCAGCGGCCGTGCCCGGCTCACCTTTGCCGATGGCGCCCGGATGATCGATCTCGCCCCCGGCGACTGGCTTGACATCCCGGCCCATCAAAAGCACCGGGTCGACTGGACCGATCCCGGGCAGGACACCGTCTGGCTGGCGGTGCACTACCGGTAGCTTGCAACCCAGGGGTTAGAGGGTCAGATCCTCTTACCGCTGTGGATGACCACGCTCCCCCTGGCCCTGCTGGTCGGCTGGTTGCTGCTCAGGCGCTGGCAACTCAAAGTGGAGCCCGTCAAGTTTCAACTCGGTTCATAACCTCGAAACATCGGGAGCCCATATGAAGAAGTTGTTTGCATTGATGTTCCTCCTCCTTGCCGGTACGACCGCCAACGCCGGCCTCTCTTCTTACGACTACAGCATGGAGATCGACGAATACGATCAGGCCGGGACGTATTATTACAACGGCGTGGAAATCAAGGAGGAAGGCGGACTGCTCAAGGGGGACGACAGAAAAACCGTCGATATCGGCATCTTCAATCAGACCACCGGGAAGACGGCCTATTTCTTCAACGGGACGAACCCCGAAGAGATCGTGGTCTTTGCCTATGAAAACGCCTTCGACGACAAGACCGGCGCCATCGTCTTCAACCGCTCGGATCGAAGCGCACCCGCCAGGAACAACATGAACCTGCCGAAGCGCGCCCCGAAGGACAAGGTTATCCTCGTCACCTACCGCAAGGAGGGCAATTCGTACACGCTGTGGTTTTCGGACAAGTCCGGCAGGAAACCGGAGAAAGTCAGGGAATTCGGCCGCGAAACGGAATGGCATATCGACATGAAAAACGCGAAGATCAAGTTTGTCATGCAAACCGGACGCACAATCAAGATCGACAGCATCGACTGGTAGAAATTTTCAATGCGCCAAGATCCAGTACGATGGGTTTTATGGTTTTTTCGTTGCCGGGTGGGGATAGCCATTGGCATCGAATAGCACGTCTTGGAACGCGAACATGTACGGGTGTTCAAGGTGCCGAAAGTGCCACTGGTTGAGATGGTTGAAAGCTACGAGCTGACTCATTGTGGTAAGATCCAGCATCCATTCCTGTTCGCTCTGCTGAAAGAAATAGGGAGGCAACTGACGTTCGGCAAGAGGAAAACGCAGCACTGCGAGCGATCCCTCAATACGCCAGTTTCCACGTCCAACGGCGGCAGAGAGAGTTTTTAACTCGCTGGCCTGTTGAGCATCGGTCACCAGCCATTTACGCAGCATGTTTCTGGTCTCTGGAGTATATATTTGCAGTTCCGGATCCTTGTTGCGACTGTTCAATACCTGCAGGTAAGAAGACAGGGTTTCCTGTGGGGAAGCCCCGGCAGAATATTTTTGAGAAGGTCCGGGCTGCGATGAGGGCTGAGCATTCCCGGTGCCAATGTTCACATTGATCCTGGCCCCGCCACCACCGCTGAGCCTTTCTTTTGCCGATGGAATCAGGGCTTGGCTGGTCTCTAAGTTCAGAGCTTTGGCAACCAGCAACTCCACTGTGGCTTCAATTCCATCAGCCACCCGTCCCGCGGCAAAAAATGGGGACATCTGTTCTTTCTCGACCATGGCGACAAAGCCGTCGGGGAACGTCCCTTCCAGATCGTAGCCAATCTCCATTCTCACCTGTCGTCCAAAGGGGTCAACCACGAGCAGTACCCCACGCGCCCCATTGGTCTCGCTCCCGACCCGGTATTTCTCAAAGATGGCCACCGACTTCCCGTCAAGGTCCCGCTCCAACCGGTCAAGCACAACAACCAGCAGGTGGATATCAACATCCTCCAGCAATTTTTGATGAAAACCGTTCAGTCGGTCCCGTTGGGGGCCGCTCAGCAATTCTGCCCTGTCGTCACAAAAAACAACGGTGTCGCGCTGGCTGCAACCAGCCAACATCAAGACCACAACAAAACAGGCGATTGCTACTTGGGACAGACTACTCACAGGCAATGGCCCCTTCACCGTCATGCAATATGTGTCGAGCATTTATAGCTTGAGAGGCGTAACGAAGCCAACCGTAATCAGTCCCACGACGGGTGTCCTTCCATCCCCTGCCAGCTTGAAAACATGGCCGAAATATTGTAAATGAATGGACCTTGCAGCGGCGGGAATTTTTTTAAGCAAGAGTCTGTTTTTGCAAGAGAAAAAGAGGTCAGCCTTGTATCCCTCACCCATGCCCTTCGAACTCTGGCGTCAGGATGACAACGGCCAGCGCTTTCTGGTCGGCTGCTACCGGAATTTTGACGAAGCCGAGTCACGCCTGGCAGAGTTGACCCGCGTCCAGCACAAGCAGACTTATTGGATCAGCGAGACCGAAGTGCGAGAGGACCGGCGATGACGGCAGCGAAATGCGCCGCGCTGGCGGAACTGGCCCGCGAGCGCCAGATGGAACTCGACGGCGCGATCGCCGCCTGGCGCCAGGGGCCCGGCGCCGACGTGCGTTTTTGGTGCGGGCCGGGGTGCGGCAACTGCTGCACCCTGACGGTCAACGCCACTCTTCCCGAGGCACTGGCCATCGCTGCCGCCCTCGACGGTCCCCGGCAGGAACGCCTTGCCGCCACGGCGGAAGGCATCATCGCCCATGCCCGGCAGTGCAGCGATGCACGCACCTTTCTCTCCGGCTATCGCCATGCGGTCGGCCCCTGCCCGTTTCTGGATGACGACGCCAACTGCACCATCTACTCTCTACGTCCCCTCGCCTGCCGCGCCCTGCTCTCCACCCGACCGCCGGACTGGTGCGGCGTGAATTTGGCCGGGCTTCCCGGCTATGAACGCGATGCCTTCCTGGCCAGCCTCGACCGTGCCGTGGTCGCCTGGCCGACCCACTATGCCGCCGTCCCCCAGGAACTGGCCGCCGATTTTGAGCGCGGCCTGGTCTTCGCCATGATCCGTTTTGCCGGATTCGGGGTGACCGGCAACCTGCCGCTGCTCGTCTGGCTCGCCGGACAGCCCGGTTTGGAAGGGGCTCTCTCCGGCAGTCCCGCGCAGTTCCAGCAGTTCCTGGCCAGCCATCATGCCGATCGGCCTTTCCTGGTGCAGATCGATGTCCCCTGAGTAAGTTGAGTGGTTCTCCCTTCCCCCCGGTATTAAACCCTGCTACAACACTGACAGGCCGGAAACGGTCGCATCTCCCAAACCAGGGGTGTTGCCCATGAGCCGTATTCGTTCCCTGCTGGTCGTCATCCTGCTGACATCCGTTTTACCAACACCGGTCCTGGGGCTCGATTTAACGCAGATCTTCACCCCGAAGCCGCTTCCGGCTGGAGATGAACGCAAGGAGACCATCGAAAGGATCAGAGAAACCCAGGACCGACTCAGGCTGTTACAGGACAAACTGCGCTCCCTCGAAAAACGCCGGGCACTGGAAGCCGCCGCGCAGGCTGGCGTGGTCGAGTCCGAAACCGCTGCCGGCGAAAGCAACTGGCAGGCGATCGACCAGGCCACCCTCAAGCCCGGTGAATTTGGGCTCTACACCTATCTGCTCTATGCCGGAAACGGGTCAGACCGTGCGGCACGGGAAGCGATGGAAGATCTAATCCTGACGATCGAGGCGCTGCCGGAAAACCCGGAACCGGCCATCATCGGCAACCGTTTCCTGGTGCCGACCACAGCGCTGCAGTCAACGGTAATCCTCGCCCGGCGGCCTTACGACTTCAAGCTCTCCCGCAGCTACCTCGAGCGTCTCGGCCTGACCGGCCTGCCGGACGGCCCGGTGTTGGTTTCCCTGAATGAACCTCTCGATCCCTTTGGACGGGATATGGCTCCGCCCTTTCTCGCCGTGGCGCTCGGCCGCCAGGATCCGCAGTGGAGCCTGATGCTCTCCAGAGTCTGGCATGGCTATGAGAAATCCCCGCTGCCAGCCACCGGCCACCCTCTGGCCGATCTTTTCTGGCAACTGGTCGACGGTACAGGTTCAACCAATATCACTCGCAACGGGGGGAAACTGCTGATCGATCTGGCACCGGCCACCGCTGCCGTTCCCTCACTGGAACAGTTGAATCGTTAACTGACGTTTATCCATTTTCCCTTGCCCGATAACGTCAGGGTGCTATAATGCGCCCCGCGCGGCCATGGGGGCCGCTTCTTTAATCCAATCAGTAAGACCCCAGACGGTCCAACCCACCGCCCGGGCTCTCGGAGGCATCCGATGAGAGCCGAGTTCACTCCCAAGCTCGTTACCGCCATTCGCGAAGGGATCACTTCCCGCCAGCTCACCCAGGACCTGATGGCCGGCGTCATCGTCGGCGTGGTCGCCCTCCCCCTCGCCATCGCCTTTGCCATCGCCTCCGGGGTCAAGCCCGAACAGGGCCTCTACACGGCGATCGTCGCCGGCCTGCTGATCTCGCTGCTTTCCGGCAGCCGCGTACAGATCGGTGGTCCGACCGGCGCCTTCATCGTCATCGTCTACGGCATCGTCGAAAAGTACGGCTACGACGGGTTGGCAACCGCCACCCTGCTTGCCGGCGGCTTGCTCATCGCCATGGGACTGGCCCGGCTCGGGACAGTCATCAAGTACATCCCCTACCCGGTCACCGTCGGCTTCACCGCCGGGATCGCCCTGATCATCATGGTCGGGCAGATCCGCGACTTCTTCGGCCTGAGCATGGAGAAGGTGCCTTCGGAGTTCATCGAGAAGGTCGAGGCGTTCGGCGCACATGCCGGCAGCGTCAACCCGTGGGCGGCCGTGATCGCCGTCGCCACCGTGCTGACCATCCTCCTCTGGCCGCGCCTGACCCATCGGGTTCCCGGTTCGCTGGTGGCCATCATCGCCACCACCGCCGCCGTGCAACTACTCAATATCCCGATCGAAACCATCGGCAGCCGTTTCGGCGAGGTGCCGAACACCCTCCCCGCCCCGCATCTGCCCAACATCAGCTGGGAACTGTGCCGGCAGATGTTCTCGCCGGCCCTGACCATCGCCATTCTGGCCGGGATCGAATCACTCCTTTCGGCGGTGGTCGCCGACGGCATGACCGAACGCCGTCACCGCTCGAACATGGAACTGATTGCCCAGGGGGTCGCCAACCTTGCCTCACCGATCTTCGGCGGCATCCCGGCCACCGGCGCCATCGCCCGTACCGCGACCAACATCAAGAACGGCGGGTGCACCCCGATCGCCGGGATCGTTCACGCCGTCACCCTGCTGCTGATCATGCTCTTTTTCGGCAAGTGGGCGGCGCTGATCCCGATGGCCACTCTGGCCGGGATCCTGGCCATCGTCGCCTGGAACATGAGCGAGACCCACCTGTTCATCAAGATGTTCCGCGGTCCCAAGAGCGACATCATGGTGCTGATCAGCACCTTCCTGCTCACCGTGCTGGTCGATCTGACCGTGGCCATCCAGGTCGGCGTGGTCCTGGCCGCGCTACTCTTCATGCGGCGCATGGCCGATGTCACCCAGGTCGGCTATGTCACCCACATGGTCAATGATGATGAAGAAGAGAATCCCAACGACCCCTTGAGCCTCAGCCGCCGCAAGGTTCCCGCCGGTGTCGAAGTCTTCGAGGTGTCGGGTCCGTTCTTCTTCGGCGCGGCGGACAAATTCAAGAACGCCATCCGTGCCGTGAAAGGCAAACCGCGCATCCTCATCCTGCGCATGCGCCACGTCCTCTCCCTCGATGCCACAGCCATGCAGGCCCTCGAAACGGTCTACACCAGGACCCGCCGCGAGCAGACGACCCTGATCCTCTCCGGCGTGCACGCCCAACCGCTCATCGTCCTCGAACGCTCCGGGTTGCTGGACAAGATCGGCGAAGACAACATCCACGACAACATCGACGATGCGCTCAATCGCGCGCGGACGTTACTCGATCTTCCCCCGGAACCGCGTCCCGGTCCGTTCGTGCCGACCGTAAGCCGTGAGCAGGGACACCCTGAATGAAGCCCGCAACGGCCTGGTGCCTGTACGACTGGGCCAACTCGGCCTTCGCCACGGTCATCCTCTCCGCCGTCCTGCCGGTCTATTTCGCCGCCATCGCCCCACCGGGCGGCATTCCGTTCCTCGGCCGGGTAACCCCGGCCACCGCCTTCTGGAGCTACACGGTGGCGGCCTCGATGTTGCTGGTCGCCGTGATCGCCCCAACTCTGGGCAACTTCGCCGACCGGCACGCCGTCAAGAAACCGCTGCTGATCGGCTGCACGATCCTCGGGGCCGGTGCCACCTCGCTGCTCTTCCAGGCCGGGAGCGGCGCCCATCTGCTGGCTGCCGGCCTGTTCCTGGCCGGCAACATCGGCTTTGCCGCCGGCAATGTCTTCTACAACGCTTTCCTGACCGACCTGGCCAGCGGTGTCGAGGCCGACCGGCTCTCGTCAAAAGCCTATGCCTGGGGCTATGTTGGCGGGGGGGTGGCGCTGGCGCTGGTCTTCCTGCTGATCGAAGGACATGCCTGGTTCGGCATCGCCGACAAGGGGCTGGCAACCCGGTTCGGCTTTTTGCTCACCGGCGTCTGGTGGCTGTTGTTCGCCCTACCGGCCTTCCGCTGGCTGCAGGACGGGCCGCTCCGCCCCAACGCGCACCGCCTGCATACCCCCGCCGACTACCTGCGCCTGGCCAGGGAACTGGCCGCCTATCCCGACTTGCTCCGTTTTCTGCTGGCGTTTTTGCTCTACAACGACGGCATCCAGACAATTATCGCCATCGCCGCGATCTTCGCCAGCGTCGAACTCGGCTTGAGCACCGGGACGATCCTCGGCTGTTACCTGATGATCCAGTTCCTGGCCATGCCGGCGACCATGCTGACGGCACGTCTGGCGGCACGCTGGGGAAGCAAGCGTACAGTCATGGCCGCCCTGGCCGTGTTTGTCGTCATCACCGTCTATGCGGCAACCATGCGCTCGGCAATCGAGTTCTGGATTCTCGGCGCGGCCGTGGCCCTGGTACTCGGCGGCAGCCAGGCGCTCAGCCGCTCCCTTTATGCCGGGCTACTGCCCCGGCATCGCAGCGCAGAATTCTTCAGTTTCTTTGCCATCAGCTCCAAATTCGCCTCCATTCTCGGCCCGCTGCTCTTTGCCCTGCTCATCGACCTGACCGGCTCCAACCGCTTCGCCATCCTCTCCCTGGCGTTGTTTTTCATTGTCGGCATGGTTTTGCTGGCCGGCGTCGACATCGAGCGAGGACGGCAGAGGGTCGATGCAGCGCAGTGACCCAGGAATTGTCCTGATCAACAAGGAGACGCCCCATGCCCCTCCCCGACCATGAAATGCTCGAAGCTCTCTCCAGTGCCAGGATCCTGACCTCGATGATTACCCCGGCGGTACTGATCTCCGCTTGCGGGACGCTGATCTTCTCGACCTCGGCACGCCTGGCGCGGGTTTTCGACCGGGTGCATCTGTTGAAGGGGGAAGTGGAGGCGGTGCTGGAAGGGAAGCTGTCGTTCCCCGACGAGCGGATGGCGATGCTCAAGGAGCAGACCCGCAAGCAGAAGACACGGGCCTGGCTAATCCAGAAATCGATGGCGGCCCTGTACACGGCCACCGTGCTGTTCGTCGCATCAAGCCTGGCGATCGCCCTCAATGTGGCCTACGGCAGCGCCGAGACCGCCTGGCTGCCGAGCGGTCTGGCCCTGCTCGGCGGGCTGTTCCTCCTCGCGGCCAGCGTGCTGCTCCTCTACGAGAGCCGCTACAACCTGCGCTTCATCGATCGCCACATCGACTTCATCGCTTTTCTGGAAGACAGTTACAAAAAGGGGAAAAAGGTGGGGGACACGGCGGCTAAGAAAATGGATTGAAAGAGTTGAGGATGCGGGCAAGGTGCCCTGCTCAGCCGGATTTCGAACGCCTCGGCACCAGGGGGCTGCTCATATTGAACTTGAAACCGGAGAATCCAGACAACACGAAATGATCTGATCGCTACGAAATCCTTGTTCGCAGAACACCTTGCCCGCATTGTGTGAGGTGAATTACAAACCAAAAGCGCGGAGCGGGGGTTTGTGAGCTAAGGACTTTGTAGCATGAAAGTCCTTCGAGCGGCAGGCAGTGATCCCAGGCAATCAGGTGGGTAAGGCAACGCATTTGTAACCGAAGGCGTTCAAAGTCCGGTGAACAAGCCCCCGCTCCGCGCTTACCCTGCCAACTCCCCAATCAAAAAACTGCCTTCCACCGCCACCACCCGCACCATTGCACACCGACCCACAAGCTCAGGGCCTCCCGCAAACCGCACCTCCAGGTAGTTGCGGGTCAGCCCTTTGAGCTGTCCGCCCTTCCCGCCCCCTTCGACCGCCACTTCCAGCTCACGGCCGACGAAACGGGCTGCAAACTCCGCCAGTTTATTCTCGCCGAGCAGGCGCAGCCGCTCGGCCCGTGCCTTCTTGACATCGCCGGGCAAATGGCCGGGCATGGTCGCCGCCGCAGTTCCGGGACGCTTGCTGAAGGGAAAGACGTGCAGATGGGTGACGGGGAGTTCCTCGATCAGGCGCACGGTGTTTTCGAACTCGTCCTCCGTCTCGCCGGGGAAGCCGACAATCACGTCCAGACCTATCGCCGCATCAGGAACCGCTGTGACAATGCGACCGACCAAATCACGGAAATCTTCGCGCCCATAGGGACGGCGCATGCGCTTGAGCACCGCGTCGTCACCGGCCTGCAGCGGAATGTGCAGATGCGGACAGATCACCTTCGATGCGCCCAGATGCCCGATCAACGCATCGTCAATCTCAGTCGGTTCGATGGAACCGAGACGCAGCCGGTGCACGCTGGTTTCCCATTCGATCCGCTGCAGCATTTCGAGCAGGCTGGAGCGGGGCTGCAGATCAAGACCGTAATTGCCAACATGAATGCCGGTCAGGACGATCTCCGGAACATGCTGCGCCACCAGTTGTTGCAACTGCGCGACGACCTGCGCCGGTGGCGCCGAGCGGCTCGGTCCGCGGGCATGGGGGATGATGCAGTAGCTGCAGAAGGCATCGCAGCCGTTCTGGACCTGCACGAAGGCCCGGCTGCGCTCGGTGTGGCTGGCAAGCACCGGGATATGGGCCGTGGTTTCGGTGCGGATATCGGCAACCGCTATCCGGTTTTCGGCAGAATCCTGCAGGTGGCCAAGCAGGCCGCGCTTCTCTTCATTGCCGATCACCAGACTCACGCCGGGCAGGTCGGCCAGCGCTTGCGGGTCGATCTGTGCGTAGCAGCCGGTCACCACCACCCGGCAGGCCGGGTTGAGCCGGCGGGCCCGGCGCACCAGGTTGCGCGACTGGGCATCGGTGGCTGCAGTCACCGTGCAGGTGTTGACCACCACCAGGTCGGCCCCCTGGGCAAACGGCACCACCCGGTAGCCGGCGATCTCCAACTGTTCACGCATCGCCGCCGACTCGAACTGGTTGGTCTTGCAGCCGAGGGTGGCAAAAGCGACGGTGGTAGGCGCAAAGGTGCTCATGATTGTGCAGGGGCGGACGACGTCCGCCCTGGGCGCAGGCCATGCGCCCCTACGTCAATCCAGCCGCCACCGATCACTTCATCCCCCCGATAGAAGACCGCCGCCTGCCCTGGTGTGACGCCGGCCTGCGGTTCCCTCAAGACGACTCTCACCGTATCGACGTCAACTTTCCGGATTTGCGAAGGAACTTCCTTGTGACGATAGCGGATGCGGCAGTCGGCATCGAACGGGCCGGTCGGCGGCGGGATCAGCCAGTTGACCTGGTCGACAAGAAATTCGGCGACCGACAGGTGCTGCTTCTCGCCGACGATCACCCGCTTCCCCGCAGCATCGATCCCCACCACAAAGAGCGGCTCCGGCCAGGCAATCCCCAGGCCCCGTCGCTGGCCGATGGTATAGCGGTAGGTGCCATGATGGCGTGCCAGCAACCGGCCGTCGACATGGACGATCTCGCCATCCATTGTTCCCGCTCCGCGCTGCTCCTCGAGAAAACGCACATAGTCGCCGTCGGGGACGAAACAGATGTCCTGGCTCTCGGCCTTCTCGGCAACGCGCAGGCTGAAACGGGCCGCATGGGCGCGCACCTCCTCCTTGGTCATGCCGCCGAGCGGAAAGCGCACCATGGCCATCTGCTGCTGAGTCAGGGTGAAGAGGAAATAGCTCTGGTCCTTGGAGTCATCGACCCCCTTGCGCAAGGCATAACGCTCGCCTTCATGGACGACCTGCGCATAGTGGCCGGTCGCCAGGAAGTCGGCTTCCAGTTCGACGGCGCGGCGCAGCAGCAGTTCGAATTTGAGCTTCTGGTTGCAAAGGACACAAGGGTTGGGAGTACGGCCGGCAAAGTAGTCGTCGCAGAAGGCGTCGATGACCTGCCGTGCGAACTCTTCCTCGAAATTGACCACGTAGAAGGGGATGCCGAGTTGTTCGGCCACGCGGCGCGCATCGTAAACATCGTCGAGGGAGCAGCAAGTCCCGAAGTGCTGGCCATCCGGGGCGCTGAAATTCCGGTAATCCCAGATCTGCATGGTCAGGCCGATCACCTCGGCCCCCTGCTCTTTCAGCAGCGCTGCCGTGACCGACGAATCCACCCCGCCGCTCATCGCCACCACTACGCGCTTGCCAGCAAGACTTTCCATCTGACTCCACCGATACAGATCAAATGGGGACAGAATCGAATTCTGTCCCCATTTTTCCGTCCCTAGGGGCGGGTTTCAAACCCACCCTGGGCAGGTCAAAGACCTGCCCCTGCGATAATCACCATCAACCTTACGGATGCGTCGCCCGGTAGTTCTTGATTGCCTCATGCAGGGCGTCGGCGGCGAGATTCGAGCAGTGCATCTTCTGCGCCGGCAGCCCGTCGAGGGCCTCGGCCACCGCCTGGTTGGAGAGCTGCAGCGCCTCCTCGATAGTCTTGCCGATCGCCATTTCCGTGACCATCGACGAGGTGGCGATCGCCGCCCCGCAGCCGAAGGTCTTGAACTTGACGTCGGTGATCACGTTGTTGTCGACCTTGAGGAAGATCTTCATAATGTCGCCGCAGGAGGCGTTCCCCACCTCCCCCACGCCGTCCGGATTCTCGATTTCACCGACATTGCGCGGGTTGCTGAAATGATCCATGACTTTCTCGGAATACATGATCGGCTCCTTGGATATTTATCGGTCGCAGGGGCGTGACTCATCACGCCCTGGGCGCCATGAATGACGCCCCTACAGTTTCTTCACCGTGTCGCAGGTCTCGCAGGCGTCGACCTTGCCGCAGTTATACAGCGGGCTCATGTCGCGCAGTCGCTGGACAATTGGCGGCAGCACTTCGAGTACGTAGTCGATATCCTCGGCGGTGGTGTCCGGGCCAAGGCTGAAGCGGGTGCTGGAATGGGCCAGCGTCACCTCGACGCACATGGCGCCGAGCACGTGAGACGGCTCCAGCGACCCCGAGGTGCAGGCCGAACCGCTTGATGCGGCGATCCCCTTCATATCGAGGTTGAGGAGCAGCGACTCCCCCTCGATCCAGGCGAAGCTGACGTTCAGGGTGTTCGGCAGCCGCTCGCCCGGATGACCGTTGAGCTTGACCTGCGGGATGCGCGCGAAGATCCCCTGTTCCAGACGGTCGCGCAACTCCTTGACGCGCGCACAGGTCGACTCCCGTTCGGCCATGGCCAGTTCGCAAGCCTTGCCGAGGCCGACGATGCCGGCGACGTTGTGGGTACCGGCGCGACGGTTGCGCTCTTGATGGCCGCCGTGCATGAACGGCGTCAGGCGCGTACCGCGCCGCACGTAGAGGACGCCGACCCCTTTCGGCGCGCCGAGCTTGTGGCCGGACAGTGCCAGCAGGTCGATGTTGGCCTTCTGCACATCGATCTCGAGTTTGCCGACCGCCTGTACCGCGTCGGTGTGGAAGCGGATGCCGCGGGCCTTGGCGATGGCGCCGATCTGCTCGATCGGGTAGATGTTGCCGGTCTCGTTATTGGCCCACATCACCGAAATCAGGACGGTCTGCGCCGTGATCGCCTTCTCCAGGTCGGCAAGATCGAGACGGCCGTCGCTGTCGACCGGCAGGTAGGTCACCTTGCAGCCGGTCTTTTCCAGATAGCGGCAGGTTTCCAGCACCGCCGGGTGCTCGACGGCGGTGGTGATGATATGGTTCCCCTTCTCCCCCAGGGCGTCGACCGTGCCCTTGAGCGACATGTTGTCCGCCTCGGTGCCGCAGGAGAGGAAGACGATCTCGGCCGGGGAGCAGTTGAGCAGCGCGGCGACCTGCTCGCGCGCTTTCTCCACGGCGCCGGAAACCTGCCGGCCGGCCCAGTGGACGCTGGACGGGTTGCCGAACTGGTCGCGGTAGTACGGCAGCAGTGCCTCAAGCACTTCCGGTCTGACCGGTGTGGTGGCGTTGTAATCGAGGTAGATCCGTTTCACGGGTCAACTCCTAAGCTCCTAAGATAAAATCGAGAGGGGTGAGGGGTCAGGAGTAACGGCAAAAACTCCTCACTCCTCACTCCTCACTCTTCTTGCCTTGCACGGCATCCCTGGTCAGATCGGCCAGGGTGATCGAGGCCAGAAACTGGCGGACACGCGCGCCCAACTCCTGCCAGACGCCATGCGAGACGCACTGGTCGTCGCACACGCAACGGCCGCTGGCATCCATGCA
>JAMPXI010000002.1 GCA_023701265.1 Desulfuromonadales bacterium
AGAAGCGGTCCGAAGAGATGTTCGACGAGGTCTATGTCCGCCAGAACACCGGCATCGGCATGGCCAAGGCAATCGATCACTAATCCATCTTGACATGCAGTATCAAAGGGGAGGCTTCGTGCCTCCCCTTTTTTTGTTGTGGAGGGTTTTTTCTGTGGATTTATTCGCCGAGATAGCATAAGTATAAGCGATTTTTTCACCCAGACATTGTTAGCGGACGGTGGGACCGTCATTGGCGGGAGGTGTTTGCAGCCGCCATTGACGTCAACCCGCCGAACGCAAATTCCCATTAGATTAGGCAGAGGAAGGAGTTCAGGATGAAGAGTTTGAAAGTATTGATGTACAGCATGCTCGGGTTGCTGGTGACGAGCACGGCGTGGGCCGGAGAAGCCAGCCTCGTGCTTCCCGACCTTAATCAGGTGAGTTTCCTTGGCGTGCCGGGGAAAAGCTTCCTGGTCTGGGGCCTGCTGATCTGCGTAGTGGGGATGGGGTTCGGCCTGATCCAGTATCTGCAGCTCAAGGCTATGAAGGTCCACGACTCCATGGGGGAGGTGGCCGCCCTCATTTACGAAACCTGCAAGACCTACATGCTTACCCAGGGGAAGTTCCTGTTCATCCTGCAAATGCTGATCGGTGTCATCATCTTCGCCTATTTCTTCTTGATTGCAGAGTTGGCGCTCTACAAAGTCATCATCATTCTGGCCTTTTCCGTGGTCGGCATTCTCGGCTCTTACGGTGTGGCCTGGTTCGGCATCCGCATCAACACCCTGGCCAATGCCCGCACCGCGTTTGCCTCGCTCAAGGGCAAGGGCTATCCCTGCTATGCCATTCCGCTCAAGGCCGGGATGTCGATCGGCACCCTGCTGATCAGCGTCGAGCTGATGATCATGCTCATCATCCTGCTGTTCCTCCCCAGCGAACTGGCGGGTCCGTGTTTCATCGGCTTCGCGATCGGCGAATCGCTCGGCGCCTCGGTGCTGCGTATCGCCGGCGGGATCTTCACCAAGATTGCCGACATCGGTTCGGACCTGATGAAGATCGTCTTCAAGGTCAAGGAAGACGATGCCCGCAACCCTGGCGTCATTGCCGACTGTACCGGTGACAACGCCGGCGACAGCGTCGGACCGACCGCCGACGGTTTTGAAACCTACGGCGTGACGGGCGTTGCGCTGATCACCTTCATCATGCTGGCGATCAAGGATCCCCAGATCCAGGTGCAGCTCTTGGTCTGGATCTTCGCCATGCGCGTGGCGATGGTCCTGACTTCGATCGGCAGCTACTTTGTCAATGACCTGGTCATCGCCAAGCCGAAATTTGGCAACGTGGTGAAGTTCAACTACGAGATCCCCCTGACCACGCTGGTCGTGATTACTTCCCTGCTGTCGATCGTGGTGACCTTTGTTCTGTCGCAGCTCTTGATCCCCACGGTGGCTGGAAACTCCGATATCTGGTGGCAGCTCTCCTTGATCATCTCCTGCGGCACGGCCGCGGGGGCGATTATCCCGGAACTGGTCAAGGTGTTCACCTCGACCAACTCGATGCATGTCCGCGAGGTTGTCACTTCCTCCAAGGAGGGCGGTGCCTCCCTGAACATTCTTTCCGGCCTGGTGGCGGGCAACTTCTCCGGCTACTGGCTGGGGCTGGCCATCGTCGGCCTGATGGCGCTGGCTTACTGGTTTTCCGGGATGGGTCTCAATGTGGTTCTGGGTGGTGGCGCGGCCGGGGAAACCATGGCGGCGGTCTTTGCCTTCGGTCTGGTCGCTTTCGGCTTCCTGGGGATGGGGCCGGTCACCATCGCGGTTGACTCCTATGGTCCGGTGACCGATAACGCCCAATCGATTTATGAGCTGTCCCTGATCGAGACGCTGCCCAACATCGAGCAGGAACTGAAGAGGGACTTCGCTTTCGACGCGGACTTCGAGATCGCCAAGGAACTGCTCGAAGAGAATGACGGCGCTGGCAACACCTTCAAGGCCACGGCCAAGCCGGTTCTTATCGGCACTGCCGTCGTTGGCGCGACCACGATGATCTTCTCCATCATCATGGAACTGACCCAGGGACTTTCCAACGCGACCGAAGTCATGAAGCTGTCGCTGACCCACGCACCGTTCTTCCTCGGCCTGGTGACCGGGGGATCGATGATCTTCTGGTTTACCGGTGCGTCGATCCAGGCGGTGGTCGCGGGTTCCTACAAGGCCGTCGAGTTCATCAAATTGAACATGAAGCTGGATGGCGCCGAAAAGGCCTCAACCGAAGACAGCAAGAAGGTCGTTGAGATCTGTACGCTCTATGCGCAAAAAGGGATGTGGAACATCTTCCTTGCGGTTTTCTTCGGCACCCTGGCCTTTGCGTTCATGGATGCATACTTCTTCATCGGCTACCTGATCTCGATCGCCCTGTTCGGTCTCTACCAGGCGGTGTTCATGGCGAATGCCGGTGGGGCTTGGGACAATGCGAAGAAGGTCGTCGAAACTGAACTGCGTGCCAAGGGTACCCCGCTGCATGATGCATCGATTGTCGGCGACACCGTTGGTGACCCGTTCAAGGACACCAGCTCGGTGGCCATGAACCCGATCATCAAGTTCACCACCCTGTTCGGTCTGTTGGCGGTGGAGATGGCGGTCGGTATTCGTCACGCCGGCAACGGCGGTTTGGCGACGGGCCTTGCGGTGGTATTCTTCGCGGTGTCCATGCTCTTTGTCTGGCGCAGCTTCTATTGCATGCGTATTCAGGAGAGCGTTGTATAGCCGTTACAGGTCTGCGAAGTCAGACCCTGTGATCAACGACAAAGGCCCGCGCAAGCGGGCCTTTGTCGTTTTCAGAAGTTGCTGGCCGGACTATTCGGCCTTGGTCCCTCTCAGGTGTACAAACCAGTAGGCGAAGGAAACGAAAACCACGCCGCCGACGATGTTCCCCAACGTCACCGGCAACAGGTTGCCGATAAAGAAGTTTCCCCAGGTCAGCCCGTTGGTCTGCTGGCCGAGGGCCAGATCGATGAACAGCCCAGCCGGGATGAAGTACATGTTGGCGACGTTGTGCTCGAAGCCGCTGGCGACAAAAGCCATGATCGGCACATAACAGGCGAGTATTTTGCTGATGATGTCACGGGCCGCGGTGGCCATGAACACGGCCAGGCAGACCAGCCAGTTGCACAGAATTCCCCTGACAAAGGCCGGCCAGAAATCGAGTTGGCACTTGACCGCGGCGATGCCGACCGCATGCTCGCCAATTCTGCCGTTCTGCCACAACCCGGTTTCGGTCATCAGCCAGGCGAAAAACAGTGAGCCGGCCAGATTGCCGAGAATCACCACCCCCCAGTTCTCCGCCAGTTTCCCCCAGGGGATGCGCCCATGCAGGGCGGCCTTGGCCAGCAGGCTGTTGCCGGTGAACAGTTCCGCGCCGCATACCACCACCAGCATCAGGCCGAGAGAAAAAACGCTCCCCCCCAGCAACCGGCTGACCCCTAGGCCGAGGTGGGTTGCGGCATCTGAGGTGACCACCGTAGCCAGTTCGGCACCGAAGGCAATATAGAAGCCGGCGAGCAGGCTTAGCACCAGGGTACGGGAGAGCGGTTGGGTGAGGACGCGTTCTCCGGCGGCGACGATTGCGCCGGCGGTCTCGGCCGGAGTCAGAAAACGTTTATCCATTTATAGGCCGACGTCTTTCGCCAGCTTGTTCCAGGCCGGCAGGCTGCGTTCGATGACGTCCATGGCCACACAGTAAGCGATGCGGAAGTAGCCCGGGGCGCCGAAACCGCTGCCGGGAACCAGCAGTATGTTGTGCTCCAGGGCCTTGCGCACGAAGGCCACATCATCCTCCAGCGGCGACTTCGGAAAGAGGTAGAATCCCCCTCCCGGCTTGACCATGTGGAAACCCAGGCCGGTCAGGTGAGCGTAGAGCCGGTCGCGTTTCTGCTGGTATTCGCCGACATCGACGCTCTCGCGCTGCAACCCGGCCACCAGGCGCTGCATCAGCGCCGGGGCGTTGACGAAGCCGAGCACCCGGTTGCAGAAGATGGCCCCCTCCATGAACAGGGCACAGTCGTCCATCGCCGGGTTGGCGGCCAGGTAGCCGATCCGCTCGCCGGGAAGGGCCAGATCCTTGGAGTGCGAGGTGACCATGATGCTGTTGCGAATAAAGCGAAAGACCGGCGGCACCTGGTTGCCATCGAAGGACAGGCGGGCGTAGGGCTCATCGGAGATGACATAGATGGTGCGGCCGAGTTCGGCCTGCTTGCGCTCGAGCATCTTGCCGAGTGCCTCGAGCGTCTCGGCCGGATAGACCACGCCGGTCGGGTTGTTCGGCGAGTTGATCAGCAGGGCACGGGTGTTGGGGCCGATTGCTGCTTCGATTGCGGCAATGTCCGGTTGAAAGGTGTCTCGGTCGGTCCAGACCTCGACCGTGGTGCCGTCGTGGTTGTCGACGTAGAATTTATATTCGACGAAATACGGGGTGAGGATGATGACTTCTTCACCGGGGTTGAGAATGGTTTTGAGGACCACGTTCAGTCCGGCGCCGGCACCGCAGATCATCACCACATGGCTGGAGTTGACCGGTACGCCGGTCTTTTCGCAGAGGAACTCGGCCACCGCCTGGCGGGTGAATTCATAGCCGGCGTTGTTCATGTAACGGTGCATCCCCGGTACAGGGTTTTCCGCCAACCGGCGCAACTCCCGGCGAAACGCCTCGGGCGGCTCGACCGAAGGGTTGCCGAGAGTGAAGTCGTAAACGTTTTCGGCGCCGAAGCGGGCGGTCAGCGCCGCACCCTCCTCGAACATGCGGCGAATCCACGATGCGCGCTCGATGGCACCGCGGACCTTGATGGCGATCGACATGGCGAAATCCTTTGTTTTTCCGAGATTGCGGGAGTTTAAAGGAAACGGGGACAGAATTCAATTCTGTCCCCGTTTCCTCGGCCCTCACCTTGCCTTTTCCCCCCGTTTCGGCTAGAGTCGCAACTCCGGAAATCCCCGGGAAGGAGGCGGTCGTGACCAACCCGTCACTCTCCGAGCTGCGCCAGCAGATCGACGCCATCGACGACCAGATTCTTGTCTTGCTCAATCGCCGTGCCGAACTGGTCATTGCCGTCGGCAAGGCCAAGGACGGGGCGAGCGGCGATTTTTACGTGCCGAGCCGCGAACAAGCCATCTACGCACGGCTGATCGCCGCCAACACCGGGCCGTTCCCGGAGGAGGGGGTGCGGCGGGTTTTCCGCGAAATCATCTCCGCGTCACTCTCCCTCGAACAGCCAATGAAGGTCGCATTCCTCGGCCCCCAGGGAACCTTCACCCACGTCGCCGCCATGCAGCAGTTCGGTTTCTCCGCCCAACTGGTGCCGATCAAAAGTATTCCCTCAATTTTCGATGAGGTCGGCCGTGGCCGCGCCAACTACGGGGTGGTCCCGGTGGAAAACTCCAACGAGGGCGTGGTCTCACATACCCTCGACATGTTCATGAAGTCCGATCTCAAGATCATTGCCGAGGTGCTGATCGAAGTTTCTCACGATCTGCTCAACCGCACCGGCCGGATCGAGGATATCCGCAAAATAGTGTCCCATCCGCAAGCGCTGGCCCAGTGCCGCGTCTGGCTGGAAGAGAACCTCCCCGACGTGCCGCTGGTCGACATCGGCAGCACCACCCAGGCCGCCCAGCAGGCGGCCGAGGACGAGGGTGTCGCGGCGATCGCCAGCGAAGCCGCCGCCAATCTCTACGGGCTGCGTGCGGTCAAGCACCGCATCGAGGACAATCCCAACAACTTCACGCGCTTCCTGGTGATCGGTCAACAGATGCCCGAACCCGGAGGACACGATAAAACCTCGATCATGTTCAGCGTGCGCGACGAACCGGGGATCCTATACCGGATGCTTGAGCCGTTCTCCAAGCGCGGCCTCAATCTCTCCAAGATCGAGAGCCGGCCGATGAAGGGGAGGGCGTGGGAATATATCTTCTTCCTCGATATGGAAGGGCATATTCGCGATAGCGAAGTGGACGCCGCCGTCGAGGAACTTAGAGGCTGTTGTCAGTTTCTCAAGGTACTCGGCTCGTATCCAAAGGCACGCTAGAAGACTCAAGACCCAAGCTTTAAGGCGATCTGGTAAAATGACGAATTTTTACATTGATAAGCTTGCTATCGTCGGAGTCGGACTGATTGGCGGTTCGCTCTCCCTGGCACTGAAGGCCCATGGAGCGGTCGGGCAGGTGGTCGGCATTGGCCGTGGCCAAGCGAATCTGGACAAGGCCATGGAACTCAGGGTGGTCGACAGTGTCACCCGGGATCTGGCTGCCGGAGTTGCCGACGCTGACGTGATTCTTCTGGCTACGCCGGTCCTGACCCTCGGACCGGTGGCGCGCCAGGCGATGCCGCATCTCAAGCCGGGGACGATTCTGACTGACGGCGGCAGCGTCAAACAGGCGGTCATCGACGAGATCGAGCCGTTTCTGCGCGACGATGTCCAGTTCGTTCCCGGCCATCCCATCGCCGGCACCGAGCACAGCGGCGCCGAGGCGGCCTTTGCCTCGCTCTACCAAGGGCGGCGCTGCATCCTGACGCCAACGGCCCGGACCGCGCCCGCCGCACTGGCGACAGTTCATGCCATGTGGGAAGCCGCCGGCTGCGAGGTTGTGGCGATGGAGGTGGAAAAGCACGACCGGGTGCTGGCGGCGGTCAGCCATCTGCCGCACATGGTCGCCTACGCCCTGGTCAACGCCGTCGGCGCCTACGACCGCTACGAAGAGAATATCCTCGAGTATTCCGCCGGTGGCTTCCGTGACTTTACCCGGATCGCTTCCTCCGATCCGACCATGTGGCGCGATATTGCCCTGACCAACCGCGACGCTCTGATCGAGATGATAGGGCAGTTCGAAGCGTATTTGCGCGAACTGAAAGATGATGTGGCACAAGGGGATAGCGAACGTTTGTTTGAGTTCTTTCGCAGGTCGAAGGAAAGCCGGGACGCCATTCTGTAATAAGTCTGGCACGCGGGGCGCGCCGCCCTCCCGTCGGCGTTTCGAAACTTGCTGCGCTTCAGACAATCGAAACGCTGTCCGGAATGACGGCACACCCCGCTCCTGTATGATCATGGTTTGTCAGAACCTTAATTGCATGAGGCTGGCTTATGAGCACTGACCGTACCCTCCAACCTGCCCGCACCCTGCGCGGCGAGATTGTCACCCCCGGCGACAAGTCGATTTCCCATCGCTCGATCATGTTCGGTTCACTGGCGATGGGAACCACCCGGGTCAGCGGCTTTCTGACCGGCGAGGACAATCTCTCCACGCTCAAGGCGTTCCAGGCGATGGGGATCACCATCCGCCAGACAACTCCCGGCGAGTTGGAAATCGAAGGGCGCGGTCTGGATGGGCTGCAGGAGCCGGCCGATGTCCTCGACTGCGGCAATTCCGGTACCACCATGCGACTGATGAGTGGGCTGCTTGCCGGGCAGAAGTTCTTCTCGGTGCTGACCGGCGACCAGTACCTGCGTCGTCGGCCGATGAAGCGTGTGACTGCACCGCTGGTCACCATGGGGGCACGCATCTGGGGGCGTCGCGGTGGGGAACTGGCGCCCCTTGCGATTCAGGGCACGCCGCTTCACCCGATCAGCTACGATTCACCGATTGCCAGCGCCCAGGTCAAGTCGGCAATCCTGCTGGCCGGCATGTATGCGGAAGGGGAGACCACCGTGCGTGAGCCGCATCTCTCTCGCGACCACAGCGAGCGGATGTTAACCTGGTTCGGTGCCGACGTCCGTCCGTTTCAGGGCGGCGTGACGCTGGCCGGTCGGCCGCGCCTGGTCGCCCGTGATATGCTGGTTCCCGGTGACATCTCTTCGGCCACGTTCTTTCTGGTTGCCGGCCTGATCACCCCCGGCGCCCAGTTGCTGGTGAAAAATGTCGGTCTCAACCCCTCCCGCAGTGGTGCTGTCGACATCCTGCGCGCCATGGGTGGACAGCTGGAACTGATCGACGAGCGTGAGCAGTCGGGAGAGCCGGTGGCTGATATACTGGTCAGGCACAGCCGTCTCAAGGGAATCGAAATCGGTGGCGAGGTGGTGCCGCGCGCCATCGATGAGTTCCCGGTGCTGAGCGTCGCCGCGGCTCTGGCCGAAGGGACGACGACCATCCGCGACGCCGAAGAACTGCGGGTCAAGGAGACTGACCGCATCGCCGCCATGGCCAGCGAACTGGGGAAGCTGGGCGCCGATATCACGCCGACACCGGATGGCATGATCATCAACGGCCGAGAGCGGCTGCAGGGCGGGGAAGTCCATTCCCACGGTGACCATCGCATCGCCATGAGTTGTGCGATTGCTTCCCTGGTTGCCGCCGGGCCGGTAACGATTGTAGACACCGCCTGCACCGAAACCTCTTTCCCGTGTTTCTGGGAACTGCTCGACAAGCTTCGAAATTGACTCGCTCCCGGCCACCAGAATCAGTCACCGAACTTATGCGTAAACCGATTATAGCCATCGACGGTCCCTCGGGGGTTGGCAAAAGCACCTTGAGCAAGCTGTTGGCCAGGGAGCTCGGCTTTGTCAATCTCGATACCGGCGCCATGTACCGGGCGGTGGCCCTGGCTGCCGTGCAGCATGGCGTCGACCCCGACGACGACGCCGCCCTCGGACGTCTGGCGGAAACCGTGGTCGTCGACTTCGACCGGGATGCTGGCACCGAGCGGGTGCTGCTCGATGGAGAGGATGTCTCCGCAGCTATCCGTACCCCGGAAATCAGTCTGCTGACCTCGAAAGTGTCGGCCTGTCCGGCAGTGCGCGAGGCGCTGGTAAGGCGGCAGCGGGAACTCGGTATCCGGGGCGGGTTCGTGCTGGAAGGGCGTGATATCGGCACGGTCGTGTTCCCTGACGCCGAAGTCAAATTCTTCCTGGTGGCGAGCGCCGCGGAGCGGGGTCGGCGGCGTTTCCTGGAACTGCAGGCCAAGGGGGTGGCGGTGGATCTGGCAAAAACCGTCGCCGAAGTCGAGGCGCGCGACGCCGCCGACAGTGGCCGCACCCATTCACCGCTGCGCAGGGCAGCGGACGCGGTGGCAATCGATACGACGGCCCGCGGCATCGACCAGGTCCTGGCGGAGATGCTGCAGGTGGTTCGCTCCCGGCAATCTGCCGCGAATTCCGGCAAGGAGTGAACTGATGGAAATCCTCCTCGCCAAGAGCGCGGGCTTTTGTTTTGGCGTCAAAAGAGCCACGCAGATAGCTTTCGAAGCCTCGTCCGAGTATGAACACATCTGCTCGCTGGGGCCGATCATTCATTCGCCCCAGGTGGTGCAGAAACTCGCCGAAAAGGGGGTGGGGGTGGTCGAGGAGGTCGAGGCGATCCCCGAGGGAGCGGTCATCATTCGTTCCCACGGGGTCACTGCCAATGAGATGCGGGCGCTTCAGGCGCGTGGCCTGACCGTGGTCGATGCCACCTGCCCGTTTGTTAACAAGGCTCAGGAGTATGCAGCGCGCCTGGCTGCGGAAGGATACACGGTGGTGATTGTCGGCGAGACCGAGCACCCCGAGGTGCAGGGGATCGTTTCCTACGCCAATGGCGGCAAGGTTCAAGTCGTCGCCAATGCGGCCGAAGCAGCCCATCTGCCGCGCATGGTACGGGTCGGCATTGTTGCCCAGACCACCCAGTCATTCGAAAATTTGCAGCAGGTGGTCGGCATCTGTCTGGCAAAATGTCAGGAACTGCATGTTTTTAATACGATTTGCGATGCTACGACAGTGCGGCAAAACGAGGCCAGGGACATTGCCGGGCAGGTGGATGTCATGTTGGTGATCGGTGGTTTCAACAGCGCCAACACCACACGTCTGGCGCAGATCTGCCGGGAAATCCAGCCCGCCACCCATCATCTCGAAACAGTGGAAGAGGTTCAGGGTTCCTGGTTCAATGGTGTTGAACGGATCGGGATCACCGCCGGTGCCTCGACGCCGCGATGGCTGATCGAGGAAGTTGTCAATCGGGTCACTGAACTCATCCATCCTGGCGAAAAATAAACATTTGTCTTTCCTTAAGCGCTGTGCTACTTTCAGCGACCATGGCTAGGGCCAAACTGCCGCCTGGCGGCAGACTTTGTTAGGGGGTATCTGGTTAATGTCGGACAACATCAACAACAAACGGGAGCAAAACGAAGGCGCAGACCACGAACAGGATTTTCAATCGCTGTTCGAAAGCAGCCTGCAAGAACTGAATGTCGGCGACGTCGTGCGCGGTACGGTCGTTCAGGTCAACGATGATACGGTCGTCGTCGATGTCGGCTACAAATCGGAAGGCGTTATCCCGATCGAGGAATTCCGGGACGAAGGCGGTCAACTCCAGGTCAAGGTGGGAGATGAGATCGACGTCCTGTTCGAGCGCCGCGAGAACGAAAGCGGACTCATTTCATTGTCCAAATCGAAAGCCGACCGCCAGCGCATCTGGGGTTCTCTTGAAGAAGGTTCGGTGATCGAGGGAAAAATCACTGGCCGCATCAAGGGTGGCCTGACCGTCGATATCGGCGTGAGTGCATTCCTTCCCGGTTCCCAGGTGGATATCCGCCCGGTGCGCAACCTCGATAAACTGTTGGGCGCCACCCTCAAGTTCAAGATCATCAAGCTCAACAAGCGTCGTGGCAACATTGTCCTCTCCCGCAGAGTTCTGCTTGAGGAAGAGCGCGATTCCATGCGCGGCCAGACGCTGGATACCCTAGTGGAAGGGCAGGTGGTTGAGGGGGTTGTCAAGAACCTCACCGACTACGGGGCCTTCATCGACTTGGGCGGCCTCGATGGTTTGCTGCACATTACCGACATGTCGTGGGGACGGGTCAACAATCCCGCCGATGTGCTGACCGTTGGCCAGAAGCTGAACGTCAAGGTGCTGAAATTCGACCGTGAGCGCGAACGCGTCTCCCTCGGTCTGAAGCAGATCATTCCCGATCCCTGGGAGGATGTCGAAGGGAAATACCCCGTCGGCGGCCGTGTCAAGGGCAAGGTCGTCAGCCTGACCGATTACGGGGCTTTCATTGAACTCGAAGGTGGCGTCGAGGGCTTGATCCATGTTTCGGAGATGAGCTGGACCAAGCGCGTCAAGCACCCCAACAAGCTGCTCAATGTCGGCGACGACGTTGAGACCGTGGTCCTGGCACTGGACATTCCCAATCGGCGCATTTCCCTCGGGCTGAAGCAGATCGAGCAGAATCCCTGGGAGCAGATCGGTGAAAAATTCCCGATCGGCACCATTATCGAAGGTCAGATCAAAAATATTACCGACTTCGGCATCTTTGTTGGTGTCGACGAAGGGATCGACGGGCTGGTGCATATCTCCGACCTCTCCTGGACCCGGCGGATCAAGCACCCCTCCGAGCTTTATCGCAAGGGTGACACGGTCAAGGCGGTGGTGCTCAACATCGATCGCGACAACGAGCGTTTCTCTCTCGGCATCAAACAGTTCACTCCCGATCCGTGGAGCGTCATCCCGACCAAGTGCGCCCCGGGGACGATCATCCGTGGTCGTGTGACTTCGGTGACCGATTTCGGCGTGTTCCTGGAAATCGAAGAGGGGATCGAGGGGCTGATTCACGTATCCGAGTTGAGTCGGGAAAAAATCGAGAGTCCGCGCGATTTTGCCAAGCCCGGTGACATTCTTGAAGCGGTGGTGCTGACCATTGATGGAGTTGATCGCAAGATTGCCCTGTCGGTCAAACATCTCGACGAACATAAGGAAAAAGCTGAAGTCCGTGAATTCCTCGGTGCGCAGAAGGAGGCGACCTCCAACCTCGGCGCCCTTCTACAGGGAGCCATGGAGCGCAGCAGTTCGGAGAACAACGACTAAGTTGCTGAACAACCAACCGCCGTACCCCCGCTTGGCGGGGGTACGGCACTTCCACCATTCCTGATGCAAAAGCGACCGCTGTTCATAGCCTTGGCCCTGTTGGCCGGGATCTTCGTCTTCTTTCTGGCGCTGATCCTTGCGACCTCCCGTTTCCTTGACCGCCCGGCCCGTTTCGTGGGGCATAGCCAGGTTGGCGTCGTCGAGGTGCAAGGGGTCATCGTCGACTCCAAAAAAATCATCGAGCAACTTGATGCCTTCCATGAGGATGGTTCAATCAAGGCGATTGTGCTGCGGATCGATTCCCCCGGCGGCGGCGTCGGCCCTTCGCAGGAGATCTACGACGAAGTCAAGCGAATCGATGCCGACAAGCCGATTATTGCATCGATGGGATCAGTGGCGGCTTCGGGCGGTTATTATATCGCCGCTCCGGCCCGCGAGATTTTTGCCAACCCCGGCACCATCACCGGCAGCATCGGCGTCATTATGGAGTTTGCCAACTTCCAGGAGTTGCTCGACAAGATCGGTCTGCGCAGCGAGGTCGTAAAAAGCGGCAAACACAAGGATATCGGTTCACCGGTTCGGACAATGACCGAAGAGGAAAGGGCGTTGCTGCAATCACTGATTGACGATGTGCACAGTCAGTTTGTCGATTCGGTTGCAGCCGGTCGCCAATTAGATATCCAAAAGGTGCGCAGTCTTGCCGATGGCCGCATTTTTACCGGCCGGCAGGCACGCGAGCTTGGTCTGGTCGATGAACTTGGCAGTCTCGAAGCGGCTGTCCGTCGTGCCGGGGAGTTAGGCGGCATCGACGGCAAGCCTGAAGTTGTTTATCCACCCAGTGACAAGCCGCAACTTATCGATTTCCTGATTCAGGAAGCGTCCAGCCAGATTCATCAGGCACTGCTCCGGCAGCAAGGTGGCAAGCTGCAGTACGTCTGGCCGGGATTTAATTGAGGAGGAGTAGAATAATGACCAAGAGTGAATTGATCGAACAACTGATGACAACCAACGAAATGCTGAACAAGCGTGAAGCTGAAGTGATTGTCAACGCGATCTTCGACGGCATCAGCGAGGCACTTGCTGGAGGAGACCGGGTGGAAATCCGCGGGTTTGGATCCTTTACCGTGCGTCAGCGCGATGCTCGCGAGGCCCGCAATCCGAAAAGCGGCACGGTCGTGCGTATCCCCTCCAAAAAAACCCCGTTTTTCAAAACCGGTAAGGAACTGCGCGAGCGAGTCAATGGCGCTGAAGCGTGAACAGCGCAGGGACCTCTGCAAAAAAACTTAACTGAACCGGGTATGCTTTCCTGATCGAATCAGCAAACGCCAAAGGCCCCGTGCAAGCACGGGGCCTTTATCTTATTGGTATTGCACCCGCCAGCGGTTGCCCGGCGTCCTGGCTGAACCTGAATTCTTGTTGGACCGGGTTGGATACACAGACCCTTTTGTGTGGCAGTGCAATACCAAACTCGTAAAACGCAAACTCCGGAATGCCGACGGTTTCCTCTGCCCGGCCTCAAATGTTGAAAATGCCCCGGGATACCGCTTCAGGCGTCCCGCTCGCGGGCGGGCTGGCACACCACGGTGTAACCTGGGGACGGGCTGAAATTTGGTTGGCCGGGGGTAGGTTCACAACCGCCGGGCATTCCAGAGAATGTCAAAGAACTTGGTCGCTGTTGATTCACATGCTAGCATGTGCCGGTTTCCTGTCAAGCCGCATCCCTGAACTTTTCAATCCGGTCCCGTGAGCCGTGGAACAACGACTGCTTTCCCCTGGTGTTTATCGTTTTGTCGTGCCCGGCGATCAATCCGGACTTCGGCTCGACCTGTTCCTTGCGGGCGCTCTGGAGGGAGGACGCAGCATGATCAAGCGTATGATCGATCTTGGTGGAGCACATATCGACGGTCGGCGAGTGCGCCGCTGCAGCCTTTCGGTTGCTGCAGGACAACACATTGAGCTCCATGTCGACGGGTTGCCACTTGAACCGTTTCGCCTCGATCCTGCGATGGTCATATACCGTGATCAATACCTGCTGGCGCTGGACAAGCCGGCAGGGGTTGCCACCCAGCCTACGCCGGCACGTTACCAGGGAACCATATATGCCGCACTCCAGCAGTTTCTCGGCGATACCGGGCAGGTCAGCCTCGGCATGGTACAACGGCTTGACCGCGACACCAGTGGAGTCCTGGTTTTTTCCACGCATCCCCGGGCACACAAAGGCTTGACGGCCGCTTTCAGCGAACACCGGGTTACCAAGCGATACCTGGCATTGGTGGCCGGTCACCTGGAGAATGACGAAGGGGAGATGCGGTCGCAATTGGCGCGTCGTCGGGCAACCAACCGCATGGTCTCGGTGGAACGAGGCGGCAAGCCGGCGTTGACCCGCTACCGGCGGATAGCCAGCTACGATTGCGCCAGTCTGGTCGAAGTCGAGATTCCGACCGGGCGTTCCCATCAGATCCGTATCCATTTCGCCGAAGCTGGACATCCGCTGCTTGGTGACCCGGCTTATGGTGGTCCGGGCATGGTCAAGGGGGCGGCGATAGCTCGGCAGATGCTGCATGCCAGCGAGCTCTGCCTCGATCATCCGGTTGACGGTTCCCGTTTGGAGTTGGAATCGCCCCTCCCGGAGGACTTCCAAGCGGTCATGCATTTTCTTGCCTCTTCATGATAATTGGCTGCTGATGTTTTGAACTTCGCGTTTCTCGAGTATTGACCATGACTTTTCCGCAAATTGATCCGGTTCTGATTCATCTTGGCCCCCTGGCCATCCGCTGGTATGGGCTGATGTACCTGTTCGGTTTTTTGGCGGCGTACGGGCTGATCTGTCACCTGGCCAGGCTGCGTGACCTGCCGCTCGACAGCGACGGGGCGGCCGATCTGCTGTTTTACGGGGCCGTCGGTGTGGTGGCCGGCGGACGGCTGGGATATGTCCTGTTCTATAACCCGGGCTGGTATCTTTCCCATCCGCTAGAGGCCTTTGCCATCTGGCAGGGAGGGATGAGTTTCCATGGTGGCTTGCTGGGTGTTGTTGCGGCAACGCTGATCTTCTGCCGTCGCAGAAAACTGCCGGTGCTGCTGACCGGTGACATTCTGGTCACGGCGGCCACCATCGGTCTCGGTTTCGGGCGATTGGGCAACTTCATCAACGGCGAGTTGTGGGGGCGGCCGACCGATTTGCCGTGGGGGATGGTCTTTCCCGGGGCCGGTCCCGTGCCTCGGCATCCGAGCCAGCTCTACCAGGCGTTCCTCGAAGGACTGGTGCTGTTTGTCGTGCTCTACGGGCTCCACCGTTGGCGTGTGCGCCATGGCGTGCCGTTTTTCAGCTTCTTCGTCGGTTACGGCGTGTTCCGTTTTCTGGTGGAATTCGTACGCCAGCCGGATGCTCAACTCGGTTTTCTCTGGGGTGGGGCGACCATGGGGCAACTGCTGTCGATCCCGATGATCATATTCGGTGTGGCTGGGCTTTTCTGGACCCTTCGGCGTGGCGCGGCATCATGAAAAGGGTTGCCGGGATCATCTTCGACTGTGACGGTGTGCTGTTTGAAAGCCGTGCAGCCAACCTGGCCTATTACAATGCCATTCTCGAAATCTTCGGCGAGTCTCCGGTTGAGCCGGACGATAACGTTCGTGCTCACCTCTGCCACACGGCCGCAAGCCCCGAAGTCTTCCGCGTTCTCCTGGGGGAGGAACGGATGACCGCTGCCCTGGAGGCTGCGCGCCTGCTCGACTATCGCCAGTTCATTCCAGCCATGCAGCCTGAACCAGGAATGACCGCGGCCCTCGCCGGATTGTCGTCACGGTTCCCCTTGGCGATTGCCACCAACCGCGGCGGCAGCATGCTCGAGATTCTCGAGCATTTTGGCTTGTCCGGCTATTTCCAGGAGGTCGTTACCAGCCGCGACGTGCCACGTCCCAAACCCTATCCCGACATGCTGATCGAAGCGGCTCGGCGGCTTGCCCTCAAGCCGGACCGCATTCTCTTTGTCGGCGATTCGGAACTTGACCGGTCTGCCGCAGTGGCTGCCGGCATCCGTTTCGCCGCCTACCGCAACAACCTTCCTGCCGATCTGCAGATAGATAGTCACCAGCAGTTGCTCGAACTGTTTGTCGCCGGCACCTGAAACGTCGAAGCCCCGGAAGAAATTTCCGGGGCTGCAGTGACGATGGATGGTTTCGACGGGAACTCAGTCGAGTTTTTTGCTCATTTCCAGGACATGACCGCCGTTCGACGGCAGGTAGGAAACCTGGTCCATGATGGTGTGGATGAGGTAGATCCCACGGCCATGCTCGTCAAGCGGGTGGCTGGGTTCGGCGAACTGCCTGATGTCGAACCCTTGCCCATGGTCGTAAACACGAATGGTCAGGTTCCGTTCGATGATGCCGATCTCGATGTGCACTTCTCTGGCGGGGTCACCTTCGTTGGCATGCTGGATCGCGTTGGCCATCGCTTCCGTCAAAACCAGATTCAATTCGTAGGCGAGCTTTTCCCGATCTCCCCCATAATGTTTGAGGGCCAGGGCAATGTTTTCGCCGATATGGCCGATCAGGCAGAGATAACGGGTCTGGTTGGGAACCTTGATGTCAACTTCAATCCGGTCGGTGTTCATGCATGGTCTCCCGGCATCCTGCTGCTTCCTATGACGGTGTTGCTTCACCGCTGTCGGACAAGGTCAGGAAAAGCTCGCCAGCGCTTCGTCGACATCAGCGAAAATTTCGAAAACCCGATGCAGCCTGGTCAGTTCAAACATCGACTTGACCTGTAATTGCAGTCCGGACAGTTTCAGGCTGCCATTGCGCGAGCTGGCGTTCTTGAACCCGGAAACCAGAGCGCCAAGTCCGGATGAGTCGACAAAACGCACTGCCTGCAGATCAACGATCAGGTTATTCTTCCCTTCCTCGAACAGCTTCAGCATCTGGGCTTTGAGTTCGCTGCTGTTGTGCGCATCCAGACGTTCTTCATGAACGGCCAGCAGGACTGCGCTGCCTCTTTGCTCAATCGACAGATTCATGCATGACTCCTGTTGGAGGGATTTGAATTTCGCGGAAATTTTAACATAAAAATGGCATCGTCAGGGGCTTTTCTTTGTTTCATCGACCATCATGACAACCAGGGAAATGTCATCGTTGAAACTGTGTGATCCGGAAAAGAGCCGAACCTGCTGCAGGATACGATCAATCAGTTCCCGCGGCGCGAGCTGGTGCGAATCCTTTAGCAGGTCGGCCAGCCGCTCCTCGCCGAACAATTCGCTTGCCGAATTGGCAGCCTCGATTACTCCGTCGGTGTAAAGCAGGAGGACGTCGCCGGGTCCAAGGTCGACGCTTTCCTGCTCGTAGGGGAATTCGCGGCGAACGCCAAGAATTAATCCCTCGGCATCCAGTCTCAGACATTCACCGACACTCTTGCTCCAGAGCAGTGCAGGTGAATGCCCGGCGCTGGCGTAAAAGGCCCGTCCGCTCTCCGGATGAAACTCCAGCAGGAACATGGTTACGAACAGTTCTGCCCGGCTCAGATCCTCATAGAAGAAGCGATTGAGTTCGGCGAGCGTATCGCGGGGAGTGCCAAGCTGACCGTAGCGGGCGCGGATCAGGGTGCGGGTTTCGGCCATCAGCAGAGCTGCGCCGACGTTATGACCGGAGACGTCGGCTATCACCAGCCCAAGCCC
Source organism: Desulfuromonadales bacterium (assembly GCA_023701265.1). Lineage (GTDB taxonomy): Bacteria > Desulfobacterota > Desulfuromonadia > Desulfuromonadales > BM103 > VAUL01. Next base: position 17,471 of record JAMPXI010000002.1, read on the forward strand.
GCCATCCGACTGCAGCAGAAAATCATAGTAATCACCGCCGACATCCTTCGCCGGAACACATATTCCACCGAGTTGAATGCCGGGAATATCCGGAACGGTGAGGGGGAGAAGACCCAACTGAATGGTCTTGGCGATTTCCAACTCCCGCTGTTGCTCGCGCGCGACGATCAATCGTTCGGTCTGCTGGGCATTGCGCCAGGCAACGCCCACTTGGCCGGCCAGGCTGCCGAACAGCTCCACGAATTCGTCGGTGAAGACCCCCTTGGCCGTGCGCGAGGAGGCCGAAATCACACCGATTGGCTGACCTTCGACGGTAATGGGCGCATGTGCGAAGGAGACGATTCCTTCAAGCCGGGTGATCTCGGAGGTCTTCTGTTTGCTGATCGTGTCGCTGTCGTTGACCACGATCATGTGGTTGGTCAGGAAAGCTTCGCCGATGAAGGTGTCCATGGTCAGTTCGCGGTCCGCACCGAAGGCGGGCGACAGGGATATGCCGCGCTGGCTGCGCACGGTCAGGGCCTGGCGTTCGTGATCAAGGATGCGGATCACGCAGAGATCGAAGCGAAACTGATCGGTGAAGATCTTGAGAATCTCATCAAGTACGGTCTGCAGGCTGGCGCCGCTCGAAGCGGCCCGGGCCGCTTCGTAGAGTACGCTCAGTTGCTCACGGCTGGCGGTGCGGCTGATGTTGACCGAACCGAGAACATCGAAAACGTCCTCCATGTGACTGCCGCGGGCAGCGAGGTAGTTCTCCAGGATGATCCGGGCGGGGGCCGTGCCGACGGAGCCGGCCAGAGTCAGTTCCGTGAAGCGCTTGAGTTGGGGGAGTTCCTGCTCGGAGAGGCTGCCCTTGGCATCGATCTCCCGGTTGCCGAGGTACTCGCTGATGGCCAGGTGGGCCCGTTTCTCGCCGATGAACTTTGCCATCAGTTCAACAAATTCGATGATCGTCGGAGCTTTGCTGATGCGACGGAGTTGAGGCGCCGCCATTCTGTCCTTAAAGACATCGACGAACTTTTCGATCTGTTCCTCTTCAGCCGGCACCGGCGTAGTCAGCAGAGAAATGGCCAGAAAGCTGCCGACATTGACGAAGAGCGTCCAGAACAGCGCATGCGACCAGAGGCCGAAGTCAACCAGACCGAGCAAGGCAGTGGGGCGCAGGATGGCCAGGCCGAACAGCCCGTCATCAAGAATTGTGCGGCTAAGCCAGCCGGAATCGACAAAAGCCGGGATCAGCAGGGTGTAGAACCAGACCATGAACCCGAGTGTCAGCCCGACCGTTGCTCCGCGACGGGTTGCACGGCGCCAATAGAGTCCACCGATGATGGCGGGAGCAAACTGGGTGGCGGCAAGAAACGAGATCAGGCCGATGTTGACCAGTGCCGCCGACTCGCCGAGCAATCGGTAGTAAAGATAGCCAAGCAGGATGACAGCGAAGATTGAGATGCGTTTCAGATTGATCAACAGGCCGGACAAATTGCCGGCCCCGGAGTAAACCTTGAGGATGATCGGCATGAGCAGGTGGTTGAGGATCATTGTCGACAGTGCAACGGATTCGACCATGACCATCCCCGCCGAGGCGGAAAAACCGCCGATGAAGACGACCAGCGCCAGCCAGGGATGGCCTGTATCCAACGGGACTTGCAGGACGAAAAAATCGGCACCGGAGGTGTCGCCGTTATTGAGGAGTATCCCTCCCAGGGCAATCGGGATGACAAACAGATTGATCAGGAAAAGATAGGCAGGGAATCGCCACATTGCCTTGTGGATGTGCTCTTCCCGGCAATTTTCGACGACCATGATGTGAAATTGGCGCGGCAGGAACATGACGGCCATCATTGCCATGAAGGTCAGTGAGAACCATTCCGGATAGGGAATGTGCTCGGTGTCGAGCCTGAGCAGATGACGACGTTCCGGAAAACGGGCTAGAAACTGGTTGCAGATGTCGGTAAAGCCGTCGAACAGGCCATAGGTTATGAAGATGCCGACCATCAGGAAGGCAACGACCTTGAGCAGCGACTCTAGGGCAACGGCAGCGACCAGCCCTTCGTGGCGCTCGGTGGCATCGAGGTGGCGCGCGCCGAACAGGACGCCGAACAGGCCGAGCAGCAGGGCGACGATGAGTGCCGTGTCAACGGTGAGCGGAAGGGCGGGAATATGATGCCTTGCGCCGTGAGCAAGCTCGGTTGGCGGGATGGTGAGCAGGTTGAAGGTATGGGAGACGGCTTTCAGCTGCAAGGCGATGTAGGGGAGAATGCCGAGTACTGCGAACAAGGTAACGATGGCGCCGAGTACGGCCGATTTGCCATAGCGGCTGGAAATCAGGTCGGCGATGCTGGCGATGTTTTGCTCTTTGCTGACCCGCACCATTCTGCGCAGCAGGAACCACCAGGTAAAGGCCATCAACGTCGGGCCAAGGTAGATGGCGATAAAATCGATGCCGCTGGTCGCTGCCCGGCCAACGCTGCCGTAAAAGGTCCACGAAGTGCAGTAAACCGCCAGTGAGAACGAGTAGACGTTGGGGTTGTCGATCAGGCTGCGCCCGAGCTGGCTGCGCTGGTCGGCATAATAGGCAACCGCAAAGAGCATCCCGAAGTAGAGCAGGGACAGGGTTGCGACGATGCCGAACGGGATCATGGCTGATCCTGGGGGGGCGGCGGTGAATTGTCGTCGTCGGCTTCGGGCGAGGCGTTGGCAAGCAGGCGTGAAAAGAGGTAAACGACCAAGATGGAAACGGGCCAGCCGACCATCAGGTAGAGAATAATCAGGGGCGTGCCGAACACCTGCACGTCCTTGTTGAAAATATGCAGAAAGGGGAAGTTGAGCATGACCAGGCCAAGGACGAAAAAAATGACCCACGCCTCGCGCAGATGCAATGGATTTTTCGCCGGCATGTTCATGATTTGCTCACCTGGTCAGCAGTCGGCAGATAATGTCCTGCACATTATAGTCGACCGCGGCGGAACTGTCGATTGTGATCAGACAGGGGCTGTCGGGGAGTGGCTCAAACGTGGCCGACTGAGCATCGAACAGTTCGCGCCGCCCGTCCGAAGCGTCCTGTCCCTCAGCCTGCCGCCGGTCAAGTCGCGCCATGGCAATCAATTTGTCACAATTCAGATGAAGCAGTCGCGCCGGCAACGACAGCCTGCCCGCGAGATCGAAAAAGGCCTGTCGCTCGGCCTGGCGGGCGAACGAGGCGTCAATAATCACGGTTTTGCCGCAGCGCAGCAGTCGCTCGGCCCGATGCCGCATCTCCCTGTAGGTGCGGGCGGTCATTTCCCGCGCATACAGCCCTTCGCCGAACGTATCCGGCAGATGCAAGTCCCGGGGGACGGCGGCCAGTTCCTTGCGGATGACGTCCGAGCGAAGTCGTTCGGCGCCGAGAGCATCGGCCAGGGCCCGTGCGAAAGTGCTCTTGCCCACCCCCATCAGCCCCGTTGTGAGCAGGAGGAACTGCGGTACATGATAACCGAGGGCCAGATTGAAGTAGCGGCGCGAACGTTCCAACGCCGACTGCCGAAGATCCGGGGCAACATCGCTCTCACCTGCCAGGAGTGCCTCAACCTTGCCACGAACCCAGGCTCTATAACTTTTGTAGAATGGCAGTAGAGCGAGGAGGCCGGGGTCGTCGGCGTGTCCCTGGTAGCCGGCCAGAAATCGTTCAGCGAGATCGCGCCGGCCGCGATAATCGAGATCCATCAGCAGGAAGGCCAATTCCGCGGCAATGTCGTCAACTCTGAAGCGCCGGCAGAATTCTATGCAATCGTAGACCTGGATCGGGTCGGTCATGCAGATATTGCGGGTGTGCAGATCGCCATGGCCGTCTCGCACGTATCCGAGTTTTTCGCGAGAAGCGAAGGCCGGTTCGAGGAGGGCGATCTGCCTCCGGTTGATGTCCGTCATGACACGGTGGGCTTCCGCGCTGAGTGCGGGCCCGATAACGGTGATCGTCTGAACGAGGTTTTCCTCGCAGTTGGTGCGGACAATCGCGGCATGGCTCCCCTCGGCCTCGTCGCGGCAGATGATGGATGCGTTGAGCAGGGGAGGAAGATGCCGGGCAAGCCGCTCGATCTCGATGGGAAGTTCGGGGGCGTCCAGGTCGATAAGCCGGTCGAGCATACGCTCATCGGGGAGTCGGCGCATGTGTACGGCGAATTCGATCAGAGTGCCCGGACTTTTGAAGCTCAGGGCTCCATGGGTCGTCCGCAGTCTGGCAACGCCAAGGTAGGTGTCGGGGGCAAAGCGCCGGTTCAGACGAACTTCCTCGGCGCAGTAAAAACCCCGGCGTTCAAGTGTGGAATAGTCCAGGAAGCCCAACGCCAGCGGTTTTTTGAATTTGTAGGCATGGCGATCGGTCAGGTAGATCCTGGAAATATGGGTTTCGCGATACTCGACACGACTGGTCGGTTCCGGATAGGTGGCCGGATCGAGCAGTTGCCGATGCATCTCCTGAAAGTCCATCCACCACTCCGGGCCGTCCATGATTTCCTTATAAATTACCAGATGATAGCCGCCTGTAAAGAAGTTGACCCAAAGGGTGGTTAATTGACCACTGCCGGTGCATATGGTAAATTATCCAATTGTCGGCATGTTCCGTCGATACATCGGAGATTAATTTAGATGCGCTATTGTTTACTGTTGCTCATGGTTGCAGGTTTTTTTTCTGCGGCGGGGTGTGCCGTGCCGCCGGCGGGCAATCCTGTCGAGACGGGGTATGTTTCCCGGGTGGAAGATCCTCAGGCCAAGGCGCTTTATCATTACGGCCGCTTCCGCCTGTTGTTTGATGAAGGCAAGAACGACGAGGCCGAGGCCGCCCTGCGCGAGGCGATCGGTTTCGACCCGGAAAACGAGGAATTGCGTTTTGCCCTGGCCGAGTTCTTCATTGAAATGGATCAGATCAAGCAGGCAGTCAGGGCCGTCGAAGATATCCTTATTCGCAACCCCAATTCGGCAAAGGCCCACCTTCGCCTGGGCAACGCTTATTTCGGCAGTCGCCAGCCGGAACGGGCGATCCCCCACTTCCGTAAACTGCTCGAGCTCGATCCGGATCAGGAACAGGTGCGTCTGCAACTGGCCATTGCCCTGGCCAGGTCCGGTGAAGCCGGGCAGGCCATCGAGGAGCTCAAGGAGCTGTTGCGGCGGTCCCCGGATTCTCAAGCCGGCCGGCTGGCGCTTGCCCGTCTCTATCGCGAAACCAAACTCGACGCCCTGGCCATCGAAGAGTATCGGTCACTGATCCAGCGCCATCCCGAGCTGACCCATGTGTCGCTTGAACTGGGCCTGCTTTATGAAGAACGGCGGCAGTGGAACGATGCCTTGGGGGTGTTCCGCGCCGCACTGGCCAAGGATCCGCTCGAATTCTCCCTGCGCCATCATCTTGCCCGCGTCTATGTCGGGATGAAGCGCTATGCGGATGCGCTTAACGAACTGCAGACCATTGTCGAGCTGAAGCCCGATGATTTCGATGCCCGCCGCAAGATCGGCCTGATCTATCTGGAGCAGGAAAAGTGGGATAAGGCCATTACCGTCTTCCGTGAGATTCTTGCGCTTCGGCCCGGGCTTGAACCGGTACGCTACTATCTCGGCACGGCTCTGGAACGCAAGGATGAATGGGCGGCCGCCCTTGATGCGTTTGGCAAGATCGCCGAAGATTCGCCACTCTACGACGACGCCGTTGCGCACATGAGCTATATTTATGTGCAGACCGGTCGGAATTCCGATGCCATTGCGCTGCTCGAAGAGCGCCTCCAAAAGCCCGAACCGCGACCGCAGATTTTCTACTATCTGGCCGTGCTGCGGCTTGGCTCCGGTGACCATGCCAAGGCGCTTGCCGTCCTCGATCAGGGGTTGGCCAGCTACCCGGATGACGCCGATCTGCTTTATGAAAAAGGGCTGATCCTGGAGCGGCTTGGTGAAAGTGGGAAGGCCCGGGAGGTGATGCGTCAGGTGGTAGCTGCAGACCCTGATCATGCCGAAGCACTCAACTTTCTTGCCTACAGCCTGGCCGAGGACAACCTCGATCTTGCCGAGGCCGCGGCCATGGCCGAGCGGGCCGTGGCCCTCAAGCCTGCCGGACATATTCTGGATACCCTTGGCTGGGTCTACTATCGCCTCGGCCGCTTCGAGGAGGCACGCAAGGCGATCGACGAGGCAAGCCGCCTGCTCCCCGATGACGACGTCATCTATGAACATCTTGGTGACGTGCTGAGTGCTCTCGATAAGGCTGTCCTATCCCAGGCTGCTTACCAAAAGGCACTTGAACTGAATCCGGACAATCAGTCCGTTCGCGACAAACTGCAGCGACTTGGCCGCCCGGAATGATGTTCACTCCGCGGTTTCTCACGCCAATGCTGGTATTCTGGCTGATCATCACGGCGCAGCTTTGCCTCCTCTCCGGGTGCGCGACGCTGCCGGCTCCGCAGCTAAAAGCCCCGGTCGCGAGCGATTTCGGACGCACTCTGCTTAACGAACATCTGTCCCGCAGAACCGAAAATCGCACGCTGCAGGGGATCGCCAGGATTCGGGTACAGACACCGGAGCGTACAGTCAGCGGGACCCAGGTGCTTCTGGTTGAAGAGCCAGCCCGATTGCGCGCCGAGACGTTGAGCCCCTTCGGCACACCACTTTTGTTGATGACTGCCAACGATACGGAGATCAATGTACTGGTGCCGGGGGACAACCGGTTTTACCAGGGGCGGGCAACGCCGGAGAATCTCGGGCGTTTCACCCGTCTGCCGCTGCGCCTTGCCGATCTTGTCAGCATCCTGCTTTTCCGGCCGCCGTTGATTGACTATCAAAGTCTCGAAACCTTCCAGCTCTCTGATGGTGGCTGGATGGCCGTTCTCGAAGCCGGCCAACGCCGGCAAGAGCTGCTGTTCGATGTAGGGCAACACCTGAGCGGGGTGCGGTACTTCCACGGCGGGGAGCTGCAGTTGCGTCTTGCCTACGGAGACTTTGATGCCACCCCGCAGCTTTTCCCCCACCGCATCGAACTGGAGTTACCGCAGCAGAAGACCCAGGCCAGTCTGGTCTTCAAGGAGCTGGAAGTGAATCGCCAGATCCTGCCGGAGGTCTTTGCGTTGGTCCCCCCCGCTGGAGCGTTGGTGACAATTCTGGATGAAATGGACACACTGCAGACGTCCCCCCCATTGGAGAGCAGATGATGCGCTATCTGACAAGTTTGCTGCTATTGCTGGCCATGTTCGGCTGCAGCCGCCAGGAAGCTGCAGCCCCTGCCACAGGGCAGGATGACAAACCGGCATACGGCGATACCCTGATCGAGGCCTCCATCGGCGAACCGAGCACCCTGCTGCCGGTGCTTGCTTCCGATTCGGCCTCCTCCGACATCAACGGCCTGGTCTACGATGGTTTGCTGCGCTACGACAAAAACCTGCGCCTCGAAGGGGTCATGGCCGAATCGTGGGAGATTTCCCCGGACAACCTGACCATCACCTTCCACCTGCGCAAGGGGGTCAAGTGGCATGACGGGGCGCCATTCACCAGCGCCGACGTACTCTTCACCTACCAGATGTACATCGATCCCAAGGTGCCGACGTCCTATGCCGAGGACTTCAAGCAAGTGGCCAAGGCCGAGGCACCCGATCCTCATACGTTCCGCGTTACCTACCATCAGCCCTATGCCCCGGCGCTGGAAAGCTGGGGGACGGCCATCCATCCGAAGCACCTGCTCGAAGGGCAGGATGTTGCCAAGAGTCCTCTGGGCCGCGCCCCGATCGGCACCGGGCCGTACCGTTTTGCCGAATGGAAGACTGGGGAAAAACTGGTGCTCGAAGCCAACCCCGACTATTACGACGGCAAGCCGTATATCCGGCGGGTGGTCTATCGCATCATCCCCGATACGTCCACCCAGTTCCTGGAGTTGCAATCGGGCGGCCTCGATTTCATGGGACTGACCCCGATTCAGTTTTCCACCCAGACCGATACCCCGGCATTCCGGCGCGGCTTCAACAAGTACCGTTACCTGAATTTCGGCTACAGCTACCTTGGCTATAACCTGCGCAAGCCGCTTTTCCAGGATGTGCGGGTGCGCCGGGCCATCGCCCATGCCATCGACAAGCAGGAGTTGATCGACGGCGTTCTGCTCGGCCTGGGGAGGCCGGCGACCGGCCCCTACAAGCCGGATACCTGGGTGTACAATCCAAACGTCAAAACTTACCCCTTCGATCCGGCCGCGGCCGGGAAGCTGCTTGAAGAGGCCGGCTGGCGCGACGGCGACGGTGATGGCGTACGGGAAAAGGGCGGGCAGAAACTGGCGTTCACCATTGTGACCAACCAGGGGAACGATCTGCGCGCCAAGAGTGCCGAAATCATCCAGCGTCGACTCAAGGAGGTCGGTTTTGAGGTGCAGATCCGCATCGTCGAATGGGCCACCTTCCTCAAGGAGTTCATCTTTCCGGGAAACTTCGATGTCACCATCCTCGGCTGGACCGGTGGTCCGGAGCCCGACCAGTACAATATCTGGCATTCGAGCAAGACCGGGCCGCGCGAACTGAATTTCATCCACTACAAGAACACCGAGGTCGATGATCTGCTCGAACGCGGCCGGCGCACCTTTGACCAGGCGGAGCGCAAGAAGATCTATGATCGCTTCCAGGAAATCCTGGCCGAGGAGCAGCCGTACACCTTCCTCTATATTGCCGAAGCATTGCCATCCGTGGCCCGACGCTTCCACGGCATCGAACCGGCCCCGGCCGGCATCACCCATAACTTCATCAAGTGGTATGTACCGGAGGGGGAGCAGAAGTATGCGAAATAGCCAGCGCCAAGAGCCAAGCGCCAAGAGTAACGCTTTTGGTTTATTCTTGAGTCCTGGCGCTTGAGTCCCGGTTTCTAAATATGCTTTCCTACCTCACCAAACGTCTGCTGATGATGATTCCGTTGCTGATTGGCATCACACTGATCAGCTTTGTCGTCATCCATCTTGCACCCGGCGAACCCACCGATCTGCAGACCGATCTCAACCCCAAAGCCAGTGCGGAGATGCGTGAAAGACTGCGCGAACGCTACGGTCTCGACCAACCGCTCCCGGTGCAATACGGGCAATGGCTGGGACGTCTGGCCCGGCTCGATTTCGGCGAATCATTCGCCCAGGACCATCGTCCGGTCTTCGACAAGATCGTTGAGCGTCTGCCGGTGACCATCATGATCAACGTCCTCTCGATCGTGACGATTCTTGCCGTCGCCGTGCCGCTTGGAATCCTTTCGGCGGTGCGCCGCAATTCGCCGTTCGATCGTGTCACCACGGTGCTGGTCTTCGCCGGCTTTGCCATGCCCTCTTTCTGGCTGGCATTGCTGCTGATGGACTATCTTGGAGTGCGTCTCGGCGTCTTCCCGATTGCCGGGCTGAAATCGATCGGTTACGAGTATCTCGGGTTTTTCGGTCAGATCTGGGATGTCATCCATCACCTGATCCTGCCGGTATTTGTTTCGGCATTCGGCGGGTTGGCCGGCTTCTCGCGCTACATGCGTTCCAATATGCTCGAGGTGATCCGCCAGGACTACATCCTCACGGCCCGCGCCAAGGGATTGCCGGAGTCACAGGTGATCTTCCGCCATGCCCTGCGCAACGCCCTGCTGCCGGTGATCACCATCCTCGGCCTGTCGGTGCCCGGGCTGATCGGCGGCAGCGTGATCTTCGAGACGATCTTCGCCATCCCCGGCATGGGCAAACTTTTCTACGATGGGGTGATGATGCGCGACTACCCGCTGATCATGGGGATCCTGGTGATCGGCGCGGTGCTGACCCTGATCGGCAATCTCCTTGCCGACCTCGGCTACGCCATGGCCGACCCGCGCATCCGGCGATCGGGGTAATTATCGCAATCGCCCCTTGACAGGTGCCCACGTTTGTTGTTTAACTCACAAGACAATCTGTAAAGGCTGAGAAAAGGAGTAGTAGGGACTTCCTCCTGCTGGAGAGAGCCGGTGGTTGGTGCGAACCGGTGCAGGACATCCCGAACTCGCCTTGGAGCCGCGGACGTGAACGGGCATCGTGCCCCGGTAATTTCCGCCGTAAGCCGGCGTCAACGGCCAAGCAAGGTCCGCCTTCGCCTTCCGGCTATGGCGGGCGAAGCAGGGTGGTACCGCGAAGCGTCAAGCTCTCGCCCCTGTCAAGGGCGGGAGCTTTTTTTATTTTGAACGACACAGGTCACAACCCTTCAACGGAGGAGGCGACAGCAATGAGTAAAGCCAAGGAACAGGCCAAGATGATCAAGATTTTCGATACCACCCTGCGCGACGGCGAACAATCTCCCGGCGCCAGCATGAACATTGAGGAGAAGCTGCGCATTGCCCACCAGCTTGAGAAGATGAATGTCGATGTCATCGAGGCTGGCTTTCCAATTGCTTCGGAAGGCGATTTCGAGGCGGTGAAAAAGGTCGCGCAGACCATCCAGGGGCCGGAGATCGCCGGGTTGTGCCGGGCCAGTGACATGGATATCGACCGCGGCTGGGAGGCGTTGAAGTACGCCGGTGAGCGCGGGCGCATCCATACCTTTCTCGCCACCTCCGACATCCACATGAAGTACAAGCTGAAGATGAGCGAGCAGCAGGTGATCGACACCGCGGTCAAGGCGGTCAGGCGCGCCGCCGGCTACACCCCCAACGTCGAGTTCTCGGCCGAGGATGCGGTGCGCACCCGCCTGCCGTTTCTGGCCAAAGTGGTGCAGGCGGTCATCGAGGCCGGAGCCAGGACGGTCAACATTCCCGACACGGTCGGCTACACGATCCCGTCAGAATATTTCAACATCATCCGCTATCTCAAGGAAAATGTGCCAAATATCGAGAAAGCCGTGATTTCCGTGCACTGCCACAACGATCTCGGCCTGTCCGTGGCCAACTCCCTGGCGGCCATCCAGGCCGGTGCCGAACAGGTGGAATGCACCATCAACGGCATTGGCGAGCGGGCCGGCAACTGTTCGCTGGAAGAAGTGGTGATGACGCTGCGCACCCGCCAGGACATCATGCCGTACAAGACCCGGGTCAATACCGAGCATATCTATGCGGCGAGCCGTCTGCTTTCGACCATCACCGGCATCGTGGTGCAGCCGAACAAGGCGATTGTCGGCGCCAATGCCTTCGCCCACGAAGCGGGGATTCACCAGCATGGCGTGATGATGGAGAAGAGTACCTACGAAATCATGACCCCCGAATCGATCGGCCTGACCACCAACAAGCTGGTGCTCGGCAAGCACTCCGGGCGGCACGCCTTCATTGCCCGCCTGAAGGAACTAGGCTATGAGCTGTCGAAGGAAGACATCGAGAAGGCTTTTGTCCGCTTCAAGGCGCTGGCCGACCAAAAAAAGGAGATCTATGACGAAGATCTCGATGCCATTGTGGCCGACGAGATCATCCGGACCCCCGAAGTCATCAAGCTGGTGCAGATGAGCGTTTCCTCCGGATCGTTCGCGGCGCCGACCGCCACGGTGGAGCTGGAAATCAACGGCAAAGTCAAAAAAACCGCGGTGCTTGGCGATGGCCCGGTTGACGCCACCTTCAAGGCGATCAAGAAGCTGACCAAAATGGAACCGAAACTGCTGCACTTCGGCATCGGCTCGATTACCGGCGGCACCGACGCCCTCGGCGAGTGCACCGTGCGCCTGGAGGTTGATGGCCGCGAGGTGCTGGGGCAGGGGGCGCACTCCGACATCATCGTGGCCAGCGCCAAGGCGTTCATCAATGCGCTGAACAAGGGGTTGTCCAAGGCGAAGCGCAATCCGCATCAACTTTAAAGGCAGCAAGTGGCGAGAGAGCGAGATAACGAGAAAAATCAAGAAATTGACTATCCCTCGTTGAGAGGGTTTCAAGGAGAGATGCATGGGCCAGACCACAGCTGAAAAGATTTTCGCCGCGCACCTGCGCGATGAGCCGTTCCCGGGAACCAAAGTGCTGAATCTCGACCGGGTGTTCTGTCACGAGATCACCACCCCGGTGGCCATCGCCGACCTGGAATGGCGCGGCAAGGACCGGGTCTTCGATGCCGGCAAGATCAAGGCGGTCATCGACCACGTTACCCCGTCCAAGGACAGCAAGACCGCACTGCAGGCCAAGATGCTGCGCGACTGGGCGCACCGGCACCAGATCAAGGACTTCTTCGACGTCGGCCGCAACGGCGTCTGCCACGCCATCTTCCCGGAGAAGGGCTACGTCCGCCCCGGCTTCACCGTGATCATGGGCGACTCGCACACCTGCACCCACGGGGCCTTCGGTGCGTTCGCCGCCGGGGTCGGTACGACCGACCTGGAAGTCGGCATCCTCAAGGGGGTGTGCGCCTTCCGCGAGCCGACGACGATCCGCGTCAACCTGACCGGCATCCTGCAGCCGGGGGTGGTCGCCAAGGACGTGATCCTCTTCGTCATCGGCCAGCTCGGCGTCAACGGCGCCACCGACCGCGTGCTCGAATTCCACGGCCCGATCGTCGAGGCGATGAGCATGGATGCGCGCATGACCCTGTGCAACATGGCTATCGAAGCCGGCGGCACCTGTGGCATTTGCCAGCCGGATATGACCACCGTCGATTACCTCTGGCCGTTCATCCAGGGGGAATTCGCCAGCAGGGACGCGGCACTGGCCGAATACCGGAAATGGTGCGCCGATGGTGATGCCGTTTACGAAAAGGTGCTGACCTTCGATGTGTCGGCGCTGGAGCCGCAGGTGACCTACGGCTTCAAGCCGGATTGCGTCAAACCGGTCAGGGAGATGGCCGGCACGAAGGTCGATCAGGTCTACATCGGCACCTGCACCAACGGCCGTATCGAGGATCTGCGCCAGGCCGCCGAGGTGCTGAAAGGCCGTACGATCGCCGATTCGGTGCGCGGCATCGTCTCGCCGGCGACGCCGAAGATCTTCCAGGAGGCGCTGAACGAGGGGATCATCCAGATCTTCATGGATGCCGGCTTCTGTGTGACCAACCCGACCTGCGGCGCCTGCCTCGGCATGAGCAACGGCGTCCTGGCCGAAGGGGAGGTGTGTGCCTCGACCAGCAACCGCAACTTCAACGGGCGGATGGGGAAGGGCGGCATGGTCCACCTGATGAGCCCGGCGTCCGCCGCGGCCGCGGCGGTCACCGGCGTCATCACCGACGCGCGGACGCTGTAAATCGGTTGAAACGATGGCGTAGGGGCGCAATTCATTGCGTCCAGGGCGCGATAAATCGCGCCCCTACATGAATTATGTAAGGGAGAAACAACATGAAAAAAACCTTTGGCGGGCCCGCGATTTTCCTTGATCGGGCCGATATCAATACCGACGAGATCATTCCGGCCAAGTACCTGACCGAGGTGACCAAGGAGGCGCTCACGCCGTACTGCCTCGAAGATCTGAAGCTGGAAGGGTTCGACCCCAAGGGGGAAGAACTCAAACGCGCCAGGGTGGTTGTTTCCCGCGCCAACTTCGGCTGCGGTTCCTCCCGCGAGCACGCCCCCTGGGTCTTCGAGGTCAACGACATTCACACGATCATTGCCGAGAGCTACGCTCGCATCTTCCGGCAGAACATGTTCAACTGCGGGATGCTGGCCATCGAGCTGCCGGCCGCCGAAATCCAGCGCCTGTTTGATCTTGAAGAAGCTGCTGCCGGCAGGATCGAGATCGAGGTGCATCTTGATCGCCAGGAGTTGGTCGCGCAGGCTGCGGGGCGCAGCGAGTCCTTCCGTTTCGAGATCAGCCCTTTTGACAAGGCGCTGGTTCAGGCCGGCGGCTGGGTGGAATACGCCGACGCGCGGTATTGAGACCGTCTCTGCTTTGTGCGTCACCGTGGCGCCCGGGTTGAAATGGCCCGGGCGTCTTTATTTGCCGGGTTTACCGCCGCCGCCGATCGCTTTACAATGCCCTCGGCATAACCCGCGAGAGGAGAGGCCCTTGAAAATCGACTATCAGACAGATCCCGCGACCATCAGTCAGGGGCTGGTCAAGGTCCGCAAAAGCCGCTGGATCTTGTGGTCTGCGATTATCATCTATGTGCCGGGCCTGGTGATCGCTCTGCAACTGAACCTTTCAACTGCCGCCATGACCAAGCTGTTTGGCCTCTGGGTCGTTCTGCTTTGTGTTGCCGTAGGGCTGGCGACCGTCGTCAAATGCCCGCGCTGCCGCAACAGTTTTCACACGCACGGTCCTACCTTCCTGCCGGTGCGCAAATGCGTCCATTGCAGTTTGCCGGTCAATGCGGACAAAACTCGAAAAACCTCCATCTCCTCCGAGCACCCGCCTGTCTGATCAGATGCATTCATTTTAACTTGTCCGACAGCGGCGCTTTGTGCTAGCAGTGCGGAACTTTGCACGGAGGCACCGCACGAATGATCCACCTGAGCAACCTGACCCGCCAGCATGGCGACCGAATTCTGTTCAAGAACGCCAGTTTCCAGATCCTTCCTGGAAGCCGCAGCGGCCTGGTCGGCCCCAACGGCGCCGGCAAGACTACCATCTTCCGCCTGATCACCGGCGAGGAGCACGCCGATGCCGGCGAAATCACCTGCGGTAAAAATACGGTCATTGGCTACTTCTCCCAGGATGTCGGCGACATGGCCGGGCGCTCGGCCTTGGCCGAGGTCATGGCGGCGTCTGCCCGCACCGTGGCGCTCGGAGCTGAAATCCGTGCCATGGAAGCCGCCATGGGCGAGCCGATGAGTGATGTCGCCATGGCCGACCTGCTGGCCCGCTATGGTGATGCCCAGGAGGAGTTCGAGCATCGAGGCGGCTATGATCTCGAAGCTCGTGCCCAGGCGGTGCTGACCGGTCTCGGCATCGGTCCGGACGCGTATGATCGTCCGGTCGAGTCGTTCAGCGGTGGCTGGAAAATGCGCATCGCGCTGGCGAAAATCCTCACCATCAACCCCGATGTGCTGCTGCTCGACGAGCCGACCAACCACCTCGATGTCGAGTCGATCGTCTGGCTCGAGGAGTGGTTGGCCAGTGATTTCAAAGGGGCGCTGCTGATGACCAGTCACGACCGTGATTTCATGAACCGGTTGGTGACGCGGATCATCGAGGTCGTCGGCGGCACTATCACCACCTACGGCGGGAATTACGATTTTTACCTGCGCGAGCGGGAGATCCGCCGCGAGCAGTTGCTCGCCAGCCACCGCCGCCAGCAGGATATGCTGGAGAAGGAAGAAGAGTTCATCGCCCGTTTCGCCGCCCGTGCCTCACATGCCGCGCAGGTGCAGTCAAGGGTGAAGAAGCTGGAGAAGATCGAGCGTATCGAGATCCCGGCCGAGCAGCGGCTGATCCGCTTCGAATTCAGCGAGCCGCCGCGCAGCGGAGATGATGTTTTTCGCATCGACAACCTCGGCAAGGTCTGGAGCCTGCCGGAGGGAGGCGAGAAGTCGGTGTTCGGCGGCGTTTCCGGCACCATCCGGCGCGGCGACAAGGTCGCCGTGGTCGGGGTCAATGGCGCCGGCAAGTCGACCTTCCTCAAGGTGCTGGCCGGGCAGACCGACCCGACCGCAGGCAGTGCCACGGTCGGTGCCAATGTCAATCTCGGCTATTTTAGCCAGCACGCCATGGATGTGCTCGATCCGAAGAAGAGTGTGTTCGAGACGGTGCAGGACGCCCTGCCGACTGCCACCATCGGTGTGCTGCGCAACCTCTGCGCAGCCTTCCTCTTCCAGGGTGACGACGTTGACAAGCGTATCGACAAGCTCTCCGGCGGCGAGAAGAGCCGCGTGGTGTTGGCGACGCTGCTGGCCCGGCCGCTCAACCTGCTGATCCTCGACGAACCGACCAACCACCTCGACATCCAGTCGCGCGAGATTCTGCTCGAAGCGCTGCAGAAATTCACCGGCACCGTGGTGCTGGTCAGCCACGACCGCCACTTTCTGCGCTCGCTGGTCACCCGGGTCTTCGCCATCGACCACGGCGAGATGCTGAGTTACGAGGGGGACTACGACTATTACCTGTACAAAAGCGGTCACAAGGAACAGGCTGCCTGAATCTTGACAATCTGTCCCTGGAGTGCTAAAAGCGCGGGACTTTCAACAACCAACTGAAACCTGGAGGATAGTGATGGAACAGACATTTGCGATCATCAAACCGGATGCCTTTGCCGCTGGCGATGCCGGCAGGATCCTGGCGCGCATCTACGCCGAGGGGTTCAAGGTCGTCGGCCTGAAGAAGCTGTACATGAGCAAGGTAGAAGCCGAAGGGTTCTACTATGTGCACAAGGAACGCCCGTTTTTCGGCGAACTGACCAGCTTTATGAGCAGCGGCCCGTGCGTGGTCATGGTGCTGGAAGCTCCAGGTGCCATCAAGAAGTGGCGCGATCTGATGGGCGCCACCAACCCGGCCCAGGCCGAGGCCGGCACCCTGCGCAAGGAGTTCGGCAAGTCGATCGGCGAGAACGCCACCCACGGTTCCGACGCTCCGGAAACCGCGGCCTTCGAAATCCCCTACTTCTTCTCCGGGCTGGAACTGCTTTAATCAGCCCTTTTCAGTTGAGTTCACCCGGCCCGGCGGCTACAATCGCCGGGCCGTTGTTTTTTATCTCACGGATTTTTTTCTAAATGAATAATTCTCTGGTCGATCTGAAAAATCTTTCCCCTGCCGAACTGGAGCAATTTCTTGCCGGGCTCGGCAAGGAGCGCTTCCGCGCCGGACAGCTGATGCGCTGGATCTACCTGCGCGGTGTGAGCGATTTCACGGCCATGACTGACCTGGCCAAAGCGTTTCGTGCCGAGTTGGAAGAGCGGGCGGTCGTTTCGACCTTCTCAATCGAAGCCGAGGAGATCAGTTCCGACGGCACCCGCAAGTTCCTCTTCCGGCTTGCGGATGGGCAGAGCGTCGAGACCGTGCTGATCCCGATGGACGAGGGGCGGGCGACGCTGTGCGTCTCGACCCAGGTCGGCTGCGCCATGCAGTGCGCCTTCTGCCTGACTGGCACCTTTGGCCTGACCCGTAATCTGACCGCCGCGGAGATTGTCAACCAGGTGTGCGCGGTACGGACACGTTTTCCGGTGGACAATATCGTGCTGATGGGGATGGGGGAGCCGCTGCATAATCTGGACAACGTGGTGCGGGCTCTGGAGATCTTCTACAGCGCGTCCGGATTTGACTACAGCCCACGTAAAGTGACGCTTTCCACCTCGGGGCTGGTGCCGGAGATGCTGGAACTTGGCCAACGCATCCGCGTCAACCTGGCGGTGTCGCTCAATGCCACCACCGATGCGGTGCGCAACGAGCTGATGCCGATCAACCGCCGCTACCCGCTGGCGGAACTGATGCGCGCCTGTCGTGAGTATCCCCTGTTGCCGCGTCAGCGCATTACCTTCGAGTACATCCTGATTCGCGGCGTCAACGACTCGCTCGAAGATGCCAAGCGCCTGGTGAAGCTGCTGCACGGGGTCAAGTGCAAGGTCAACCTGATCCCATTCAATGAGCATGCCGGTTCGGCGTTTCGGGCACCGGACGGAGCGACGATCGAGGCGTTCCAACGCCACCTGCTCGACCGCGACATTGTTGCCATCCGCCGTGCCAGCAAAGGGCAGGATATTTCGGCAGCCTGCGGCCAGTTGAAGGGCAGGCTGGAAGAGTTGAAGCTGTTGACTTAGAAGACAGAGCCACACGCCAGGGCGCAAGAAGAAGCTTTTTCTTTACTCTTGGCGCTTGAGTCTTGAATCCCGATTCTGAAGGAGTTCCCCATGTCTCCAATAACCATCGGCGTCATCGGCGGCAGCGGTCTGTATGAAATCGAAGGGCTGACCGACCTGCAGGAAGTGTCCCTTGACACCCCCTTTGGTGCACCGAGTGACAACTATGTCACCGGAATGCTTGAGGGGGTGAAGCTGGTTTTTCTGCCGCGCCACGGCAAAGGGCACCGTCTGCTCCCTTCGGAGGTTCCCTATCGCGCCAACATCTACGGAATGAAAAAACTCGGGGTACAGAGGATCATTTCGATTTCGGCTGTCGGCAGCATGAAGGAAGCGATTGCGCCGGGGCACATCGTCATTCCCGACCAGTTCTTCGACCGCACCCAGGGGAAGCGTGCCTCGACCTTTTTTGGCGATGGCGTGGTTGCCCACGTGCAGTTCGCCGATCCGGTCTGCCATGGCCTCTCTGCCGTGCTGACCGATGCCGCCCGCAAGGTTGGCGCCACCGTGCACCAGGGAGGGACGTACATCTGCATCGAAGGGCCGAATTTTTCGACGCGCGCCGAATCGAACATCTTCCGAAGTTGGGGGGTCGACGTCATCGGCATGACCAATATCCCGGAGGCGCGCCTCGCCCGCGAAGCGGAAATCTGCTATGCCACCGTGGCGTTGGCCACTGACTACGATTGCTGGCACGAGGCTCATGACGATGTGTCGATCGATGCGATCCTGGAAATTATCCGGCAGAACGTGACCACTGCCCGCAACATTGTCAAGCAGGCTGCGCAGGCCCTGAAGCAACCACCCGCCTGTGGCTGCGGCGAGGCCCTTAAATATGCGGTCATCACCGATCCGGCCAGGATTCCGGCGCGGACCCGCGCCAATCTCGACCTGCTGATCGGGCGTCACTTGCCGAAGCCATGACGGCACAGTCGTGTTGAGTGATTGCTAAATTGCGTTTGATTTGCTTTAATAAACAAATTGCCAATATTCTTGAAGGGATATTGCTTCAGTGGACATTCTGGTTGTTGGTTCGGTAGCGTTCGATACGGTGGAAACCCCCTTTGGCCATGGGCATGAAGTCCTGGGCGGTTCGGCGACCTATTTTTCAACGTCAGCCAGCTTTTTTACCGGCGTTCGCCTGGTTGCCGTGGTTGGTGAGGACTTCCCTGATGAGCACCGTTCCTTTCTGTCCTCACGCAACATCGATCTGACGGGGCTGCAGGTTGCACCCGGAAGAACCTTCCGCTGGAAAGGGCGCTACGGCTACGATCTCAACGAAGCGCAGACGCTTGAAACCCATCTTAACGTCTTTGAAGGCTTTCAGCCCAAGCTACCTGAAGACTTCCGCGATGCCGAGGTGGTTTTCCTGGCCAACATCGATCCGGAGCTGCAGATGGAGGTCATGCGTCAGGTCAAGCGCCCGCGCCTGATCGCCTGCGATACCATGAACTTCTGGATTGGCGGCAAACGGGATGCGCTCGTACGTACTCTCGATCAGGTCGATATCCTGATCATCAATGAGGGGGAAACCCGTCAGTTGGCCAATGAGCCCAATCTGGTCAAGGCTGCCAAGGCGATCCTTGCGCTCGGCCCCAAGACCCTGGTCGTCAAACGCGGCGAATACGGGGTGTTGGTGTTTGGCGAACACAGCGTCTTCTCAATCCCGGCCTATCCGCTTGAAGAGGTATTCGATCCGACCGGCGCCGGGGACACTTTTGCCGGGGGCTTTGTCGGTTACCTTGCGGCAACTGGAAGCTTTACCGATGCGGCGATACGCAAGGCCACCGTGTTCGGCAGTGTGATGGCATCGTTCACCGTCGAGGATTTCAGCCTCAACCGCCTGCGTAGCGTGTCCTGGCAGGAAATCGAGGATCGCTTCCGCAGGTTTCAGGCATTGACTGCGTTTGAAGGGCTCGATTGAGCCTGGGAGGTGCCGATGTTCCAATGGGACAAGACAATCAAGAGCATGGGCGTGCCGGTGGAGGAAGTTGTTCACCTGCACCGGTCCATGCGCGACGTGCAACTTGCCTTGCCCGGGTTGCCCGCCCAAGAGGCAACAGCTTACCTTTGCCAGCATAAGACATCCCAAGGCGTTGGTACGATTATCGCGTTTCATCTGCACAAAAGCAGTCAGCTGGCATTCTACGTCGATTCGCCAATTGTGGTTGCTGCCGGCAAAGCCGACGCAATCCTTGATCAAACCCTGATGTTTGTAGAATCGATGGGTTTTCTGATGACCGACCTCGACATTCATCTCCTGAGTGTCTCGGACAAGGTAATGCTGTGGTCATCACTGCCTCTGCAGAATGGTCTCCAGGAAGCGGAGAAAAGTACTCCGCCAAAAGCTGCGGCAGCGACGCCTGTTCAGAAAGCACCACCTGCGGTCATGCCAGCGGTACCGAAAATTGCTCTGCCCGATGAGAAGATCGTCCCAGCCGTCACCGTGGCGGAACAAAGGCAACAGGAAGATTTGCCTGCCGAGACAGAAGCAAACGGGCAGGCAAATGTTGATGATCTTCTGGCTGCCGTTGAGGAGTTGCGCACCCGGCGTCCCGGTGTTCGCTCCCGTAAAAAACCACCTAGCCCGGACGAACTGAATCGCCGCCGTCTGGAACTGCGTGAAAGCGTCGGAAGAATTCTGGCGTCCCTCTAACCGGTGATTCCAAGGTGGCCGTATGGCTCTGCGTCTGATTTTCCCGGTTATTCTTCTGCTCACCCAGTTGTCTGCCTGTATGCCGACCCAGGGCAGCAGCCCCGAGCAGGAAGCCAAATCACACTACCTCCTCGGGATATCGGCCCTTGCCGAAAACAACCCCACCATGGCGCTTCAGGAATTTTTGCTGGCTGAAAAAGCTGATTCCCGGAATGCGGATATTCAAGCGGGGCTGGCTCGAGCGTATTTGGGGAAGCGGGCCTACGATCTTGCCGAAAAACATTTCAAGAACGCAATTGAGCTGAGTGACGGGGCACCGCAGTATTACAATAATCTCGGCGCCCTCTACCTGACAATGGATCGCTTTGATGATGCGATCGTTGCCTTTCGCAAGGCTGCGGAAAATCTGCTGTTTGCTACGCCGGAAGTGGCTTGGACCGGAATCGGGGTTGCTTACTTCCAAAAACTCGATTACGCCGCCGCCGAGAAAAACTACAAAAAGGCCCTTGATCTGAACGCGGGTTATTTCCAGGCGTTCTACCGGTTGGGAGAACTTTACTATAATCAGGACCGTCAGGCCGAAGCGTTAAATGCGTTTTCCAAGACAGTCGAACTTGCACCTCGTTTTGCCTTGGGGCAGTATTGGCTTGGCCTGACCGCCATGAAGTCCCGCGACCCTGAACGTGCCCGTCGGGCGTTCCAGGAAACCATTAAACTGGCGCCAGACAGCGAGCAGGCGCGTTTGGCCAGAAATTACCTGAAAATCCTGCAATAACTATTGCCTATGTCCGAAATTAATCAGTTGAGATTTGGTGCCGCTCTCCGTCAGCGTCGTGAAGAGTTGAAGCTGTCGCTGGATGATGTGGCGGCCAGTACCAGGATTCGCAAGACTTACCTGCATGCGCTTGAGGAAGAAAACCTGGGAGCGCTCCCCGGGCTCGCCTATACGATCGGTTTTCTCCGCATCTACGCCCGGCAATTGGGATTGCCGGCGGAGCCTCTGCTCTCATCTCTGGCTGGCACCAACGCAGATGATGATCGTGCCGGTTTGCCATCGATCGGTGGAGATTATTCTCAGCCTTCCAGAAAAAGCGGAAGAAAAGGGAAGGGCGGCAGGCTTTTGCTGTTGCTGCTTATCCTTCTGTTGGTAGCAGTTGGAGCTACCTACCTGTTTATGAAGCCGGGAATTCCGGTCGTTCCGTCGTCGCAGGTTACAACGGCGCCGCCGGAGAGTGCGCCGATACCGACAGCTCCCAAGCCCCAACCCCCGGCAGCCTCACCTGCGGCAGAACAGCCGCCGGCTCCGGAACAGCCGGCGGTTCCTGTTGCCGAACTTCCGGTTCTCCCCGCAGGAGGTGCTGTGGTGCGCATGCTGCCTGGCTCTGCCGGGGTCATGAAAGTATCCCTCGACAATCAGGAGACGCGCGAATACCAACTTCTGCCTGAACAGTCGCTGAACTGGAAAGTCACGCAAAGCCTGGCCTGTGAACTCTCTGCGCCGGGGTTGGTTCGTGTCTGGGTCGATCAGCAGGAAGTTGCAGTGGCCGAATATCCCGCATTTTTATTGAAGGTCGGTGCCCATCAGGAAAGGCGTCCATGATCATCGTCTGTCCGCAATGTCAGGCGCGTTATCGCATCAACCCTTCGACCGGCGACAAAGCCACTGTCCGGGTAAAATGTCCCGGGTGTCAGCATACGTTTGAAGCCAGACTTGAGACAAAGACTGCAATGCCGCCGGTGGTGGCCCCCGCTGCTGTGCCTCCGGTCGTTGCGGACCTTGCCAAGCCCCTCGTGCTGATTGTCGATGATGCACGTTTTTTCCGGGAGATGATTTGCGATCTGCTGGCTGGTCTGCCGATCCGCATGGAAACTGCCGCTGATGGTCATGAGGCTTTGCAGAAAATCGAGTCTCTGCATCCGGCCCTGCTGCTGCTGGATCTGAACATCCCCGGCATGAGCGGGCATGAACTGATTGCCGCCGTCCGTCAGCGTCCCGACAGCCAACAGATCCATATCCTGGCTATGAGCGGTGTTCAGCGAGGCGAAGAAGTCGCCCAGACTGTCCGGAGGCTCGGGGCTGACGATTTCATTAATAAATCGTTCAAGCCGCGCGATCTGCAGGAGCGTATTCGCCAGCTGCTGAAACTCTGATTAGACACCCCCGCAAATCTCCCCTGTCACGCGGTGTCCCGCTGCGTTTACCCTGAAATGTCTGCAGTTTGAACAGCCCTTTCAGCCGGGTATCGGGATGATTAAACTTTTGGTTGATAACCTGTCAATTTGCCATGTTTTTTCTGTCTGAGGTGGGGTGTCGGGAAGCTTGACAGCTGTCCCGCCCATGCTAGACTTCGCCTAAACCACATGGAATGGAGCGGGCTTTGGGCAAACAGGCCAAACGCATACTCGTTGTCGATGACGAAGAAAACACCAGGCTTGGTTTAAGCAAATTGCTGAGTCAGGAGGGTTTTGTCGTCGATCTTGCCGCCAACGGGACGGAAGCCCTGGATTTGCTGCGCAGGCAGCGGTTCAACCTGGTGATCAGCGACATCAATATGCCTGATATGAACGGCATTGCCTTTCTTCGCGAAATCAGCCGGCGTTTTCCAAGCACCAATGTCATCATGATTACCGCGTATGGGGGGGTAGAATCGTATCTTGAGGCGATGAACCTTGGTGCTCTCGAATACCTCCATAAACCGGTTCGTCTTGACGAGTTGCGATCAGTCATGAAAAAAGTTTTCAACAGCAGCAGCGCGGTATTGTCCTGAGGCAATAGCCCTTTCGGGAGGCGGAAATGTTCCAGTCCATTCTGTTTGCCACCGATTTTTCGGAGAGTTCCGATCACGCGTTTCAATATGCCCTGTCCATGGCCCGCAAATTCGAGAGCCGGTTGGGAATCATTCACGTGATTAGTGAACCGGTGGATCTCCGCGGTTTTTATGTGCCCCATATCTCGTTCGACAAACTCGAAGAGGAGATCGAACAAGGGGCCTTGAAGATGATGGAAAAGTTCTGTCGCACTCATGTCCAGGATTACGCGAAGGTCGAATCATTCGTTGTGCCTGGAATTCCCTTCGATGAAATCATCAAGAAGGCAGCGGAGATCAATGCCGACCTGATCGTCGTGGGTACGCATGGCCGAACCGGGTTGGATCATGTGCTTTTCGGCAGCACGGCCGAAAAGGTGGTGCGTAAGTCAACTGTTCCCGTGATGACGATCCGCATAAAGGAATAACCAGACTGTGACATTGGGCTCGAAAGGCAGCGGAAACGCTGCCTTTTTGTTTCTTGTGGGAAGACATTCCGGTCACGTGTTGCTCTTGCCAAAAAGTTCACCGACAGGTATTCTGACAAACTCCCTGCATGATAGGTCGTCTTGATGATGAACGAAAAAATTATCGTTATTGATGATGAAAAAATGATCCTCGATTTAACCGCGATGGTGTTGCAACATCGCGGTTATGAGGTTTTTACCGCCGACAACGCATTGGACGGCTACAACATCATAGCCCGCGAGCAGCCGGCTGTTGCATTGCTTGACTACATGATGCCGCAAGTCAATGGTCTGACGGCTCTACGCGAGATTCGCCAAAGGTTCCCGGCAACGTATGTGATCATGTTCACCGGCAAGGGGAGCGAGGAACTCGCCGTTGAACTGATGAAGGCCGGGGCGGCTGACTATATTCTCAAGCCATTCAGCAACGCCAATTTGATCGATCGCATCGATGGCACTCTTCGCTTGCGCGCCATTGAACTGCGTAATCGCGAACTGCTCGAGGAGCGGGAACGTCTTCTGGCTGAAATTGCCGAATGGAACCGCGAGCTCGAGCATCGGGTTACGGTAAAGAGCCATGAATTGGAGCGGGCTCACGCCGAAATCCTGCAGAGCGAGAAACTGGCTGCGCTTGGACACCTTTCGGCAGGGATGGCCCACGAGATTCGCAACCCGCTCAATTCGATCGGACTCTTTGCCCAGGTACTGCGTGCCGGTGTTGTCCAGGATCCGGAGATGGTTTCCTACACCGAGAAGATCGTCAGTGAAGTTGAACGTATTGATGACATCCTGGTGAAATTGCTCGCGTCCAGCAGACGTTCGCTATTTCAGTTGCGATCAATTCGAGTTCAGGATGTCATCAGCCAGGTTGTTGCCAGTTTTGAAGAACAAGCCAGGCTGCAGCATGTCGAGATGGCCGTCGAGTTGATTGACTCTCCCCCCGCAATTCTGGCCGACGGTGATGAATTGGCCCAGATTTTTACCAACCTTATTGCCAATGCCCTCTTTGAAATGCGCGAGGGCGGGAGGTTGGGGGTGCGGATGGAACACGACGGTCAAAGCCTCACCGTGGTTGTCAGTGATACCGGCAGAGGGATCCCTGCGGAGAATCTCAGCAAGATTTTCGATCCCTTCTTCACAACCAAGGAAAAGGGCACCGGTTTCGGGCTGTCGGTGGTCCTGCGCATTGTCAAAACCTACGGCGGCGGCATCCGTGCCGAGAGCGGGCCGAACGGCGGGAGCCGATTCGTGGTCAGCCTCCCTTTGGCCTGAAGGCTGCAGGCGATATGGCGCTTTGGTTGCGCGATATCCCCCTGGCATGGGGCGAGGATCCGGAATGTCTGCCCCAACGGGTCGGCCGCATTGTCGGCGTTGATCCTGGACAACTCCGGAATTTTCAGGTTATCCGCCGTTCCCTTGATGCCCGCCGCAAACCGCGCCTGCTTCAGGTGTTCACCGTCGAATTTGGCATTGACGACGAAGCAGGGGTGCTGCTACGCCTGTCGGACAACCCGCGACTTCAGCCAGCCATCGAGATGCCACTGCCATCGCGGTCTCCGGTCACTTCGCCGCATCGTGCCCTGGTGGTCGGCATGGGGCCGGCAGGCCTGTTCGCTGCCCTGCATCTGGCCGAATGCGGCATCCAGGTTACCCTGATCGAGCGCGGCCGCCCGGTGGAGCGTAGACTCCGTGACGTCGAACACTTCTGGGCAACTGGCGAATTGGACGTCAAGAGCAATGTCCAGTTCGGTGAGGGTGGTGCCGGGACCTTTTCCGACGGCAAGCTGAGCACGCGCCTGAACCACCCGTGGCTTCGTTACGTCTTGGCGACCTTGGTCGCATGCGGGGCGCAGGAAGACATTCTGGTCGAAGCCAAGCCACACATCGGTACCGACCGCCTGCGTCTGGTCCTGGTCAGATTCCGCGAACAACTCAAGGCTCTTGGAGTCGATCTGCGTTACGAAACCTGCCTGACCGACTTTGATGTAAGTGGCGGGAAGGTCCTGGGAGGAGTTCTCAACGATAACGAGTTGCTCCCCTGCCAGTCGCTGATCCTCGCGCCCGGGCACAGCGCACGTGATACCTACCGGATGCTTGCCGAGCATGGCGTGGCTCTCGAACCGAAGGATTTTGCCGTGGGAGTTCGGGTTGAACATCCGCGCGAACTGATCGACTGCATCCAGTACGGCAGCCGTCACCCGCGCAATGTGCCGGCAGCGGATTACACCCTGCGCTATAATGATGCCGAGAGTGGCCGCGGCGTTTATTCGTTCTGCATGTGCCCCGGCGGCGAAGTGATCAACGCGGCTTCAGAAACCGATGGCCTGGTCGTCAACGGCATGAGCAGGGCCGATCGCAACGGTATGCATTCAAACAGCGCCCTGGTGGTTACGGTGCGGCCCACGGACTGGTCCAGTCGGAGCGTGCTCGGCGGGGTGGAGTTCCAGCGTCGGATCGAGCAGAATGCGTTTGTTGCCGGGGGCGGGAGTTTCCATGCTCCGGCGCAAAGCCTGATGGCTTTTGCCGGTCGCGGTCAGGGTGTGTGCCGTTCGTCCTGTCGTCCCGGTGTCCGTGAGGCGGATCTCGCGGAGTTCCTGCCAACATTTGTTGCATCCGGGCTGCGCCGGGCACTACCGTATTTTGACCGTCAGATGCGGGGTTTTCTGAGCGCTGAAGCGGTTCTGGTCGGTTTCGAAACCCGCACGTCGGCACCGCTGCGTATCGTCCGCAACGAATATGGCGAATCAATCTCCCACTCCGGGCTGTTCCCGGCCGGGGAAGGGGCCGGCTATGCCGGCGGCATCATGAGCGCGGCGCTCGACGGGTTGAAGGTTGCAGAACAGATTATTCAACGTATATGTGTGAGGGACTGCCAGTGAAAAACATATTCGCCAGTCAGATCCAGGAACGCGACTGGGTCGAGGCCACTTTTTTGGTCCGCGACAAGATCGTGGGCATGGCCAAGAACGGCAAACCGTACCTGACTCTCAAGCTGATGGATCGCAGCGGAGAAGTGGAAGGGCGCATCTGGGACCGGGTGGACGAAATCTCCTCGCAGTTCGAGCGCGATGATTTCGTCCGGGTTGCCGGCAAGGCCAGCCTCTATATGGGGAAGATGCAACTGGTTATCCAGGAATTGGCGAAGCTCAAGGAAGAGACCGTCGACCTGGCCGATTTCCTGCCGGTTGCCGCCCGTTCGACAGGTGACATGGTGGCCGATCTCCAGTCCCGGGTGGCGAGTATTGACGATCCGTTTCTGCGAGCCCTGCTGCAGGCATTTCTTGACGACAAGGAGTTCCTTGCGGCCTACTGCCGCGCTCCGGCGGCAAAAGCCATGCACCATGTTTACCTGGGCGGATTGCTCGAGCATTCGCTCGCCGTTGCCAGTCTGGCTGACGACATCAGTAACCGCTATCCGGGGTTGAACCGTGACCTGTTGGTTACGGGTGCCTTGCTCCACGATGTCGGCAAGGTCAATGAATTGCGCTATGCGCGCTCGTTCGATTATACCGACGTCGGTAAACTGATCGGTCATATCGTTATCGGTGTCGAGATGGTCGAGGAAAAGTTGCGGCAGTTGCCGGGTTTTCCAACTGAACTGGCCATCCTGCTCAAACATCTGCTGCTGTCCCATCACGGACAATATGAATACGGTTCACCTAAACGCCCAAAGACCCTGGAGGCGGTGATCCTGAATTTCATCGACGATCTCGATTCAAAGATCAACGGTGTGCGCACGCATCTCGACAAGGAACCGGACAGTGAGTCGGCGTGGACCCAGTATCACCGTTTTTACGACCGCTATTTTTTCAAGGGTTTTGCTGAGAGTCCACCCGTTATCGAGGCGGTTGAGGTTCCGCTTGCTCCGAAACCGGCTGAGGCTCCCGGCCCTCTCCATCATGCGCGGCCGGCGAGGCCGACGGCTCCCTTTAACAGTTCGCTCGAGGAGAAGTTGCGGGGGATGACGCCGAATCTCTTCGGCTCATCTCAAGAAGAGGGGAACAATGAGTGATCAGCCTCTGATTGCCACGGTGGTCGTCGGTCCGTTGCAGGTCAACTGCTATGTGGCGGCCTGCCCGAAAACCCGCGAGGCCCTGGTCATCGATCCGGGCGATGACGGTGACCGCATTCTTGAGGCGATCCACTCGGCCGGTTGGCAAGTGGTACGCATCGTCAATACGCACGGACATTTCGATCATATCGGCGGCAACCGTGCTGTCGTCGAGGCAACCGGGGCGGAATTGCTGATCCACGAACTCGACCTGCCACTGATGGAAAAGGCCAAGGTTCATGCGCAACTTTACGGTCTGCCCGCGGAGCCGTCCCCGCCGCCCGGCCGGCTGCTGAAAGATGGCGACAGCATTGCGATCGGTGAATTGTCCTTTGAAGTTATCCATCTTCCCGGCCATTCTCCGGGCGGTATCGCCCTGTTGAGTGGCCTGCATCTCTTCGCCGGCGATGTTCTGTTCGCCGGTTCGATCGGCAGGACCGATCTGCCGGGTGGTGATCATCGTGCGTTGATCGATGGTATCCGCAAGCGTCTGTGGTGTCTTCCGGGAGAGACGATTGTCCATCCGGGGCATGGTCCCGATACCACCATCGCCCGCGAGATGCGCACCAACCCCTATGTTGCAGGAATGGCCGATTAATCGGCGGGGAGGCTCAGTATGTATCGAGGCAAACAGATCCTGCTTGGTGTGAGTGGCGGGATTGCCGCCTACAAGGCCGTTGAACTGCTGCGATTGCTGGTCAAGGCCGGTGCCGATGCGCATGTGGTCATGACGCGTCACGCTCAGGAATTCGTCTGCCCGCTGACATTTCAGACCCTTTCGGGTAATCCCGTGCACAGCGAGCTGTTCAACCTGATCCAGGAGCGGGAGATCGGCCATATTGCCCTGGCCGACCGCGCCGTTCTCTGTATTGTGGCTCCGGCGACGGCCAATGTCATCGGCAAAGTCGCCCATGGCCTGGCCGACGACCTGCTGACCACAACACTGATGGCGAGCAAGGCCCCAGTGCTGTTTGTGCCGGCGATGAACGTCAATATGTGGGAGAATCCCCTCTATCGGGAGAATCAGGCCCGACTCGAGCACCATGGCTACCACTTTATGACGCCGGCAGTCGGAGAACTGGCCTGTGGTTGGGAGGGTCAGGGGAAACTTCCCGATCCGGCGGCGATCTTCGATTTTGCCCAAAATCTGGTCGGCAGTCGTGATCTGGCCGGCCGTACGGTATTGATCACCGCCGGTCCGACTCGCGAAGAACTCGACCCGGTGCGCTACCTGACCAATTACTCGTCGGGCAAGATGGGGTATGCCATTGCCCGCGCCGCCCGCAATCGCGGTGCGCGGGTGATACTGGTCAGCGGTCCGGTTGCCCTTGCCCCTCCGGAAAAAGTTGAAATGGTGCAGGTCACCACCGCGAGGGAGATGCATGCCGCCGTCATGGCCCGCTGCGAGGGCAGCGATGTCATCATCAAGGCGGCGGCCGTGGCTGACTTCCGGCCGCTCGAGCGCGGCACGGGAAAGATGAAGAAGGGCGACCGCAAGCAGTTGTCGCTCGAACTGGTCCGAAATCCGGATATCCTCGCCGACCTCGGCGCAAAGCGCAGCAAGGCCTTGCTGGTCGGTTTTGCCGCGGAGACCGATGATTTGCTGGCGAATGCCCGGAAAAAGTTGGCTGACAAGGGTGTCGATCTGATGGTCGCCAATGACGTCACCGAGCCGGGAGCGGGTTTCGGCCGCGATACCAACATCGTCAGGTTCCTCGACCGGAACGGCAAGGTCGAGGAACTTCCCTGCCTGCCAAAGGAAGCCGTCGCCGGCAAGCTGCTCGACCGCATTCAGTCGTTGCTGAAGGAAAGTGGCGGGAAAAAATTCAGGAGGCAGTGAGTTTCAGCAGGCGATCCTGGTGCAGCAGGCCTTCACGCAAGGTTTTTTTCATTTGCAGAAGCAGTCGCTCCGCCTGCGCCTCGGACAATTTGCCGTCGAGCCATAGGATGTGAAGGTTTCTGCGGATTTTCCCGGCAGCCGCCAAGGCTCGTTCGCCGGTCGGATCGGCAGCCATCCAGGGGCTTTTTTCGAAGTCCTTGAGCAGACTCAGGGTGGCCGCACAGGCCAGATCGAGATATTCCTGGCGGTCGCTTTCATGCAGCGGCCAGCGGGTCGTCTTGCCGAGCGCAGCCAGCGTGCGCTGCCAGCGTTTAAGCCGGTTGAGAAGCAGCAACGAGTTGAACAGGCGTTTGTTGGTGTCGAAGGAAAAAATCGTGTCGGCGAGTACGGTGCGAAGCATCCGGTCGTTGTCCGAGAAATCGAAGCGGCCGAGCGCCCTGGCCAGATTCCACGATTCCTGATCGACGTTGGCCTCGAAGCGCATCTCCCAGTAGGCATGCTGCAGCAGGGCGGTGTTATAGCTGAGCATCAGCTTGTAAGGGACGTAGTAGCCGTGGGCGATGGCATCGGCTGCCAGGTGGCTGAGGTACCCGTAGGCGCAGGCACGGCGGGAATCGTCGTCGGCCGCGGCCAGTACCTTGCGGCCCATACGCCAGGAATGGCAGTGCTGCAGGTAATGCGTATACTTCTTCCCCAAGGTGATGTCCGCACTGATGCAGCCGTAGAGATAATCGTGCGGATAGGCGGTCAGCAGCGTCTGCAGATGGAGAGGGAGCTGCGGAAGTTGCTGGAGAAGCCAGGAGCCGACCTGGAGATGAACGCCCACGCCCCACGCCCAGGCTTCTGTCGGGAAGAAGACAGCAGCAAGCGGGAGCAGGGCAACAAGTAGGAATTTCATGGTGTTCTTCGTCATCTTGTCATCAAGGATAATACATTCAAGGGAATCCCGCCATGCCTGAACTCTTACTGAGCGAATTGCACGATGCCATTGCCGCGGGACGCAGCCAGTTCGAGTATCTGCGTGATCTCGGCTTCGATGAGGTCCCCGCTGCCGTCCGATCCGGAACGATACCTTCGGCGCGGGTGCAGGGGGGGGAGACCCTTGATGCCATCCGCGCCGATCTTGGCGACTGCTGCCGCTGCGGTCTGAATCAAGGTCGTCAGAAAGTGGTGTTTGGTGTAGGCAACCCGCAGGCCCGTCTGGTGTTGGTCGGAGAAGCGCCGGGACGGGAAGAGGACGAAAAGGGTGAGCCGTTTGTAGGCGAAGCCGGGCGGCTGCTTGACCGCATCCTCTTCGCCATGGGACTGCAGCGCGACGAGGTGTACATCTGCAACGTGCTCAAGTGCCGTCCGCCCAACAACCGGAATCCCGAGCCCAACGAGGTGGCAACCTGCGAGCCGTTCCTGATCCGCCAACTTGCGGCGATCTGTCCGCAGGTGATCGTAGCACTCGGACTTTTCGCAGTTCAAACTCTATTGCAGAACAAAGCGCCGATCGGCAAAGTTCGCGGCACCTGGCAGCAGTACCAGGGGATTCCCCTGATGCCGACTTATCACCCTGCCTATCTGCTGCGCAATCCCAACGGCAAACGCGAGGTGTGGGCTGATATGAAGCAGGTGATGGAGCGGCTGAGAACCGAGGAGCTTTAAAGAAATTTACATCACAGGAAGATGAGACGAAGCGACGAGGCCCCGGTTTTTACCGGGGCCTCGTCTGTTTGTTCAGCAGGGATGAACGCTGCCACTCCCCACCACGCTCGGCTTCTGATACTTCTTCATGTCAATTCTCCTTGTCGTGCTGCTGCCGTTATGAATGCATGGCCTCCGCTGAAGCCTGCTCTCCTCGTCAAGGTGCGTAAACTTCCAGTTCGTAGATCGAATAGCCGTTGGGTGAGAGAACGTTGTTCACCACCGGAGTTTTCTGGCAGTTGATCCTTACGTAACGGGCACTTCTGGCGGTGAAGCTCCGCTCATCCACGCCGCCATCGCCGGCGGTCGTCGAAGCGACCGTGGTCCAGGGGCCATAACTGCTGGTGGCCGTCTGCACCTGATAGGATTTCGCAAAGTAGGTGTGCCAGCGGACCGTGACCTTGTTGATGTTCTTGCTGGCACCGAGATCGACGGTCAGGGTCTGGGTGCTGGTACTCTTTTTCCACCAGCGGGTCGAGGAGGCGTTGCCGTCGACGACCAGGGAGGCCGAGTAGCCGCTTTCCGCACCGGAGGCCGAGGCGGTTTTGCCGAGGGCCAGGTTGACGATGGCGGCAGATGCCCCGGTAAAGTAGGGGACGGTGTAGCTCTTGCCGGCGTGGCTGATCGACTTGGTGCTGAAGATCAGCCTGGTATTCGGCTGCCATTTACCTTCCTCGCCCTGGGCCGAGTTGCGCGCCATGAAGATGTTGAACTTGCCTCGTCCGGCGCCAGTGTTCGTCGGTGCGCGACTTTCCGAGCCATCGGGGATGATGCCCGGTTCGCCGTGGAAGGGGGTCGTATTGTGGCAGGCGGCGCAGGCCCCGAAGTTCTTGATCGGCCCGCCCTTGGCGTGCATCGCCGTGCCGTGACATTCGCGACAGGCCGCCTGGGTCGGGCGATCGACGGCCGAGGCCGGGACGAGGTGGCAGTGGGTACAATCACCGGTCTGCGACCAGGTGGTAGTGTGATGCGTGGTGGTCGTGTGGCAGGTGCTGCAGCTGTCGGGGGAGCTGACGCTCTGGTGGCAGACGGCGCAGTTGCCGTTGACAGCCGTCAGCGGGTCGCCGTGGTGAATCTGTGGGATCGGGGCGGTGTGACAACCCTGGCAGCTGCCGCCGACCAGTTGGATCGTGCTGTGGCAATCCCGGCACGGTTTGGGAGTGATGGTAGTGCCGACGGTCACGGTTTTGCTGTGGTGCTTGGTCAGACTGGTGGTGTGGCAACCGGCACAGGGGATGTTGGCTGGCGCGGTGTTGACGTGACATCCCGAACAACTACCCGTCAGGTAAGAGTCGGTTGAGTGATGCCGTGTGACGATGGAGGGTTTGCCCGCGCCCACATGACAGTAGGAGCAATCCTTCTGCAGGGAGCTGCCATCGACGGTACTGTGACAGGTCGTACAGGATCCGGTCGAATAGATCGTCGTCATATGGTGCCAGGTACTCGACGCGACGATGGTTACGGCACCGTTGATCGACACCTTTTCATGACAGCCTTTACACGCCTGGTAAATGTTGCTGGCACCGGTGTGGCAGGTGTTGCAGGCATAGAGTTGGCTCTGGCTGTTTTTGAAGAGGTGGTGGCGGCTGGCGTCGTTGCCGCTGGCTGTCGTATGGCAATCGGCGCATGCCGCCGAAGGGCTGATCCCCTTGTGACAACCGGCGCAGGGAGTGCCATTGGCAGTGGCTGCCGTATGGTGGGTCTGCGATGTGGCCGGCTTGGAACTGGTGGCCGAATGGCAGGTGGCACAGGCGCTGCCGGACGTATTCACGCCGCTGTGGCACATGGCACAATTCCCGCTGGTTGAAGCGGACGTGTTGTGGTGTTTGCCCTGAACATCGCCCCGACTGATGGTCCTCTCGTGGCAGAAGACGCAGTCTTCCGCGGGCGGTGGGACGACACTCATCTGAATGGAGCCGTTCACGAATGCATAGCTGTACATGTGGCAGATCGAGCAATCGGCGCTGCCGGGATTGCTGCTGCTTTGGAAGACCGGGTACTTGGTGATGACATCGGCGCGGTGATGTCTTGCGCCGGAAGCCGGCGAAAGCGCCGGATGGCAGGCGATGCTGTTGCAGTTGGCCCGCACGAACCCGGTCGAGGTGTGACACGCGCCGCAATTGCCGCTGGCATAAGGAGTGCCGGCCGTCGTGTCATGGTGGATTGCCTTGGAGGTGGGTGTCGTGCCGTTGACATGGCAGCTCTCGCAGTCGCTGACGGCAACCGCGGTCTTGTGGCACTGGTTGCAGGTCAGGGATCGTTCGGTCCTGACCTTGTCATGATGCAGGGGGAGATTGGCCGTTGCATGGCAAGCGTTGCAGCCGGCTCTGGTCTCCTTTGGACCGGAGGCCAACCCGGCATGGCAGAAGCCGCAACTCATGTAGGCCGGCGCGCCGGTCAAGGCATGGTGTTTGTCAATCTTGGCGCGCGGCGCATGGCAGTCCTGGCAACTGCCGGTGGTCGCTTTCAACTGGGTATGGCAGGAGGTGCAGACCGGTTTGTTGTTGGTCGTCGGGCTGACGTAGTTATGATGGGTGGAACGATAGACTGCCGAGCTTTCGTTGTGGCAGGATTTGCAATCACTGGTCAGTTTGGCCCCCGGATGGCAGGTCGTGCAGTTGAGCTTGCCGGTTGCCGCATCCCGGTAGGCGGTGAGTTTCGTGTGATGGAAGGTGCGCGGCACGTCCCCCTTGTGGCAACTGCTGCAATCCTTGGGATTGCCGGCGCCGGTATGGCACTGGGCGCAGTCAATGGCTGTCTGGCCGGTCGGTACGACATGGTGCTTGTTGTTAAACCCCGTGGTCGTATGGCAGGTAGTGCAGTCGCCGCTGGTGGTGATCCCGACATGACACTGCTCACACTGCCCCTGATTGAAATAGCTGTTTGGGTCGGTCGTGTCGTGGTGGCTACTGACGACGCTGGCGCCGTGGCAGGTGGCGCAATCGGT
This sequence comes from Desulfuromonadales bacterium, assembly GCA_023701265.1. Lineage (GTDB taxonomy): Bacteria > Desulfobacterota > Desulfuromonadia > Desulfuromonadales > BM103 > VAUL01. The sequence continues at coordinate 51,525 of JAMPXI010000002.1, forward strand.
TACGGTCAACGCCCATGCGGTTCCCGCCACCAGAAAATACATCAACGCCCCGGCCACCACTATGCAAATGCAGCTGACGGCTCCCTTTCCATTTTCGCGCATCGTCAATCTCCTTGCTCCCGAGTAAAATCAATCGATTCAAAATAAAAAAAGGCCGAGCTGCATCTGCATGCAACCCGGCCGTCTCTGTAAGACCCGTGGCTTTCCGTCCCCGCCTCGCGACAGGTTTGGCCGTATCCTCAAATGTAGACAGCCCAATAAAAAAAGCCGGGCTGCATCTGCATGCAACCCGGCCGTCTCTGTAAGACCCGTGGCTTTCCGTCCCTGCCTCGCGACAGGTTTGGCAACAGGAGGGGCGCTACGCCCCCTATAACTTTCGGGATATTAGGGTAAGTGAATTTTCGCTGTCAATGCTTTTGATGAAAACTTGTCAATTTTTTTTCTGACGGGGGGATGATTCCGTCACCTGCTTCTGGCGTCCGCTCAAGGGGGGAATCAGATATATGGTCAGGTTGCGATCCTGCTTGTCACCATCGGCACCAACGGTGACGGGGATGGGCGCATCCTTTCCGTACATCCCCATGTAGCCGCCATCCGCAGGACTTCTGCGGCCGAAGTGCTCACGGGCGCGCAGGTACACGGTAGCCGGTTCCGGCAGGCGCAGCAGGTAGCGGCCGATGCTGTCGGATGGTTCCGATACCGCCACCGGTTCTTTCGACATTTCAATGTCAGCAAAGGCAAACACCAGCAACCCCTGCCGCGGTTTGCCGTCGATACCGGTCAGTTGGCCGGAGATGGTCAGGGCTGCTCCCGTCGAGGCAAATCCAGAATATGTCCATCCGGACGGATGGCACCCGATATCGACGGTTTCATCGGAACGGATGGTCACTACGACATTCTTGTCGGTCGTATCCGGAGAGAGGAAAATCATATCGCCGGGTCGGGGCGGCCCCTGCCAGCCGCCTTCAGTCAGGCGAACGATAGCGCCGACAAAATACTCGCCCGGCGCCGCCTGCAGAGAAAAACAGCCATCGCTGGCAAGCGCCCGGGAAACCGCCGGAGGCCGGATCGCGCGACGCGGATCAGGCGCTTTCCCCTCTCCGGCGGGCCAGAGAGCGGCGACTCCGCAATAAGAGGTGTGTCCGGCCATTTCGACGCAGCCTCTGACCGTTCCCGGCGCCGGTTCAGCCAGGGCGGTCGCGCAGGGAACCCCCGCCAGAATCAGGGTTAGCACCGGAACGACAAGCCTGGCTGCCGGAATTGTCATTGCCCGGGTCATATCCGCTCAGCCGACGACCTTGACCGGACGGGCCGGTTTCTCCTGATGCAGATGCACTTCCCGCTGGGGGAAGGGGATCTTGACGCCGGCCTCGTCAAAGCGGCACTTGATCATCTCCTGCAGATCGAAAAAGACGGTCCAGTAATCGTTGTTTTCGACCCAGGGGCGCACGGCCAGCCTGACGTTGCTCTCGGCCAGTGCGAGGACGCCGATGGTCGGTTCCGGTTCCTTGAGAATCCGCTGGTGTTCCCCCAGAACCTCTTGCAGCAGTTCGCGTACCTTGCTGAGATCGGCATCGTAGCTGACGTTGATTTCGAGATCGAGACGCCGGGTCCCTTTCATCGAGTAATTGATGATGTTGTCGTTGACCAGTTTGCCGTTCGGCACGAACACCGTCTTGTTGTCGGCCGTGCGCAGTTGGGTGGAAAAGAGGTCGAGCGATTCCACTTCACCGATGACTCCGGCGGCTTCAATGATATCCCCGGTTTTGAACTGACGGAAAATCAGGATCATCACGCCGGCGGCGAAGTTTCCCAGGGAGTCCTTCAATGCCAGGCCGACGGCCAGGGTGGCAGCGCCAAGGATGGCGACAATCGACATGGTCTCGATGCCGAGTTGGCTGAGTGCGGCGATGACCGCGAAAGCGATCAGCGAAACGTTGATCAGATTACCGAGAAATCCGGCCAGCGCCGGGTCGGCCTTCCGGCGCTCGAGGGCACTCTGGACAAAATGGGCAAGGATTTTCCCCGCCCAGATCCCGGCCGCCAGAATAATGACGGAGTAGATGATTCTGACGGCCATGGTAGCCAGTAGTGAGGTTTCCTGAGGATTCATGGTGTTCTCCGGACAAAGTTGTCAGTATTTCATGATTCGGTCATCCCGGCCGGGAGGCCGAGCCGCTTGATCTTTTCAACCAGCGTGGTGCGGTTCAGGCCGAGCAGCAGCGCCGCCCGTGATTTGACGCCACCGGCAAGCTCCAGAGCCTGCCGGATCATGGTGCGTTCTATTGTGTCGATCGTGTCGGGCAGATTGATCCCCTCTGCAGGAACTTTGGGTACCGGCAGGGCATCGAGATCATTATCGCCTCCGGCGGCAAACTGCGGGGGCAGATCGTGCCGATCGATCACTTCGCCGTCAGTCAGGGTTACGGACCGCTCAATCACGTTTTCCATCTCTCGCACGTTGCCGGGCCATCCGTAAGCTTCCAGTGCGCGTACGGCCGCCGGCGTCAGGGTCATCAGCGGCCGTTTCATCTCAAGACAAATCTTGCGCAGGAAGTGGCGGGCCAGCAGGGGGATGTCCTCACGGCGCTCGTTCAGTTGCGGGAGGTGGATAGGGATCACATTCAGCCGATAGTAGAGATCTTCACGGAACCTCCCCTCGCGCACCCGCTCCTCGAGATCGGCGTTGGTCGCCGAGATGACCCGGACATTGAGTTTGATCTGGCGAGTGCCGCCGACCCGTTCGATTTCCTGCTCCTGCAGAACGCGCAGCAGCTTCATTTGCAGGTGCAGCGGCATCGTGCCGATCTCGTCCAGGAAAATCGTCCCGTCGTTGGCCAGTTCGAATTTCCCCGGCTTGTCGGCGATAGCCCCGGTGAAGGAGCCGCGCACATGGCCGAACAACTCGCTTTCCAGAAGATCGGCGGGAATCGCTCCACAGTTGATGGCAATGAACGGCTTTTCCTTGCGAGGCCCGTTGAAGTGGATGGCCCGTGCCACCAGTTCCTTGCCGGTCCCCGAGGCACCAAGGATGAGGACCGTGGAATCGGTGTGCAGGATCTTTTCCATGCGGGTGAAGACCTGCTGAATCGCCGGGCTGTTGCCGATGATGTTGGCAAATTTGTACTTGCCCCGCAGTTGCTGGCGCAGATAGAGATTTTCCGCCACCAGCCGGCTTTTTTCCACCGCCTTGGCTACGACCACCTTGAGCTTCTCGAAATTGACTGGCTTGGTGACGTAGTCGAACGCGCCGCCCTTCATCGCCTCGACCGCGGTTTCCGCCGAAGCCTGGCCGGTGATCAGGATGACGTTGGCCGGCAGAGCCATCTCTTTGATGCGTTTGAGCAGGTCGATGCCGCTGAGCCCGGGGAGGAACAAGTCGGTGATGATAACTTCGAAAGGATGTTCATTCAGGAGAGACAGCGCAATTTCGCCAGAGTCGACGGTTTCGACGTCGTACCCTTCGCGGCGCAGCAACAGCCCAAGACCATCACGGCTGCCAGGTTCATCGTCAATCAACAGTATCCGGGCTGCTTCCGACACGGTGCCCCCTCGGCATGCGTCATGTTATTGACGGAGGAACCTTAGCACGGTTGTTGCCGTCGGACAAGAGAAGGGTGAATGAATGTATTGACAGACCTCTGCCGATTGTTAAACTAAGACAATGATCAGGGCGATAATCATAATAATTTTCGCTTGTTTTGTCGTTTGCGGCGAAGCGGCCGCGGCTGACATTCCGGTGGTTCGCATCAACGGGTCGATCAATCCGGTCGTCGCTGATTTTTCCGTTGAGGAAATGCAGCGGGCCAATGAGGCGCTTGCGCCGGCCTTTCTGATTGAAATCGATACCCCCGGCGGTCTCGACAGTGCCATGCGCCGGATCATCCAGGCGACCCTTTCCTCGCGCATCCCGGTGATTGTCTATGTCGCCCCCGCAGGCGCGCGCGCAGCCTCGGCCGGGGCGCTGATCACCCTGGCTGCCGATTTTGCCGCGATGGCGCCGGGGACGAACATCGGCGCGGCCACCCCGGTATCGATCGGCCTCGGTGGTGGTATGGATGAAACCATGAAGCACAAGGTCGTCAATGATGCCGTCGCCTATGCCCGCTCGATTGCCGAACAGCGCGGTCGTAACCTCGACTGGGCCGAACGGATTGTGCGCGACGGGGCTTCCACGGCAGCCAGTGAGGCGCTCAGCCTGAAGGTCATCGATCTGGTGGTGGACAGTCGTGCGGAACTGTTGAAGCAGCTTGATGGCCGGCGCTATTTGCGCGAGGGCAAGGAGCACCGGTTCACATTGGGTGACGCTGCGCCGGTCGTACGGGAAATGGGCTGGACTCGCCGGATTCTCAATGCCGTCAGCGATCCGACCATCGCCTATCTGCTGCTGATGCTCGGCATCATCGGGATCTTTTTCGAAGTCTCCCAGCCTGGCGTGATTCTCCCGGGAGTGATCGGTACCTTGGCCATCCTGCTGGCGCTCTTTGCCTTTCAGGCGCTGCCGGTCAATTATGTCGGAGTCCTGCTGATTCTGCTGGCACTGATCTTGTTCATCCTGGAAATCAAGGTCGTCTCCTACGGCATGCTGTCCGTGGGGGCAATCGTTTCGCTGACACTTGGCTCGCTGATGCTGATCGATTCGCCGGATCCAGTCATGCAGATTTCCATTTCCGTCATCATTGCTACGGTGGTTTCCTGTACTGGTTTCATCCTCTTCTGTCTCTGGTTCGTGGCGCGCAGCCAACAGCGGCACATCATTTCCGGGCAGGAAGGGATGGTCGGCGAACATGGCCGGGCGATCACGGCCGTTCATGGGAGTGGTCGCGTCTTTGTCCATGGCGAATATTGGGATGCTTACGCCGAGGAGTCCGTAGCGGAAGGGGCTGAAATCGAAGTGGTCGGTGTCGGCGAGGGGATGCGTCTGCAGGTGCGCGCCGTGGCATCGACTGCCACCAACACCAGGGAGTGACCGATGTTTGAATTCAAACCTCAGGAGGTTGATATGCTGATTGCCTATGCCGTGCCCGTCGCTCTGGCGATTTTTATCGTTGCCAACGCCGTCCGCATCCTCATGGAATACGAGCGTGGCGTGGTCTTTCGTCTCGGCCGCTTCGTAGGAGTCAAAGGCCCAGGCTTGCGCTTCATCATCCCCGGCATCGACAAGCTGGTGAAGATCAGCCTGCGCACCGTGGCGATGGACGTGCCGCCCCAGGACGTGATCACCAAGGACAACGTCTCGGTCAAGGTCAACGCGGTCCTCTACTTCCGCGTGATGGCCCCGGAGAAAGCCTTGATCCAGGTGGAGAACTACCTGTATGCCACCAGTCAGCTGGCGCAGACTACGCTGCGCAGCGTCCTCGGCCAGTCGGAGTTGGACGAGCTGCTGGCCCATCGCGACAAGATCAACATGGAACTGCAGCAGATTCTCGACCGCCAGACCGATGCCTGGGGGATCAAGATCGCCAACGTCGAGGTCAAGCATATCGACCTCCCCGTCGAGATGCAGCGGGCGATGGCCCGCCAGGCCGAGGCCGAGCGCGAACGGCGCTCGAAGGTGATCCACGCCGAAGGGGAGTTCCAGGCCAGTCAGAAGCTGGCCGATGCCGCCAAGGTCATCTCCTCGGAATCGGGAGCCCTGCAGCTGCGCTTCCTGCAGACGCTGACCGAGATTGCCACGGAGAAGAACTCGACGATCCTTTTCCCGATTCCGATCGATCTGATCAAGCCGTTTCTGGACCGGAAGGATCGGTAGGGGCAAGGGAATGGGGACAGAATTCAATTCTGTCCCCATTTACCAGCGAAAATAGAAACAGCGAGGGGGTCGGGAAAATCGGCCCCCTCGCTGTTTCTGAGGCGAAAAAAGGTAAAATATACCAAGGGTTTCAATGGGTTAAAATAAAACGCTTTTTTGCGCTTGACAGAGATGTTGCGCGTTGTTTATATGGCCGGGCAGATCGTCTAACTATTTATATTTATTGAAAATTTTTATTCGCGCTAAATTTTTTAGCAAGACTTTTCAAAGTTTGATTTCCGGTAAAATTCTAAGGTTACCCGATCGCTTAAGGAGACCCGCATGCCCATCAAGAAATTCCGCAAAGTCATGGCCGCCAATCGCGGCGAGATCGCCATCCGCATCTTCCGGGCCTGTACCGAACTGGAGATTGGCACGGTGGCGATCTATTCGGAGCAGGACAAACTCGCCCTGCACCGTTACAAGGCCGACGAAGCCTACCTGATCGGCAAGGGGAAAGGGCCGATCGACGCCTACCTGGCGATCGACGAGATCATCGATCTGGCCCGGCGCAAGGAGATCGACGCCATCCACCCCGGTTACGGTTTCCTTTCGGAAAACCCCGACTTTTCGGCGGCCTGCGAGCGCGCCGGAATCGTCTTCATCGGCCCGACCCCGGAGATTCAGCAGCGGGTCGGCGACAAGGTCTCCGGCCGCAAGGTGGCGATCGAGGCCGGGGTGCCGGTGGTTCCCGGCACCGCCAACCCGGTCCGTTCCGAGGAAGAGGCGCTGATCTTTGCCAAGGAGGCCGGTTATCCGATCATCGTCAAGGCATCGGCCGGCGGCGGCGGGCGCGGCATGCGCGTGGCACGCAATCAGAAAGAGCTGCTCGAAGGACTCAAGTCGGCGGCGTCCGAAGCTCAGGCGGCCTTCGGCAATGCCACCATCTTCCTCGAGAAATACATTGAAAAGCCCAAGCACGTCGAGGTGCAGATCCTCGGCGACAACCACGGCAACATCGTGCACTTCTACGAGCGCGACTGCTCGATCCAGCGCCGCCATCAAAAGGTTATCGAGATCGCGCCGTCGCTCTATCTGACGCCGAAAAAGCGCAAGGAAGTGTGCGACTATGCCATGGCGCTGGCGCAGCATGTCGGCTACCGCAACGCCGGCACCGTCGAGTTCCTGATGGACCAGGAAGGGAAGTTCTATTTCATCGAGGTCAACCCGCGCATCCAGGTCGAGCACACCGTGACCGAACTGGTCACGCTGCGCAACCTGGTGCAGATGCAGATCCGCGTCGCCCAGGGATACAAGCTCTCCGACCCGGAGATCGGTATCAAGAGCCAGAAGGACATCGAACTGCGCGGCTACGCGATCCAGAGCCGCATTACTACCGAGGATCCGAAGAATAACTTTGCCCCTGATTTCGGCACCATCAAGGCCTACCGCTCGGCCGCCGGCTTTGGCGTGCGCCTCGATGCCGCCGCCGCCTATTCCGGCGCGGTCATCACCCCTCACTACGATTCGCTGCTGGTCAAGATCTCCACGTGGGGGTTGAGCTTCAACGATGCGGCGCGCACCATGCACCGTGCCCTGCAGGAGTTCCGCGTCCGCGGGGTAAAGACCAACATCGGCTTCCTCGAAAAGATGATCACCCACCCGGTCTTTCTCGAAGGCAAGTGCGACACCTCGTTTCTTGATGAGCACCCCGAGGTGTTCGATCTGAAGGAGAAGAAGGACCGCGCCAACAAGATTCTGAATTTCATCGGCACCACCACGGTCAACGGCTACCCGGGGATCAAGCCGGAACGGGCGCTGAAGTTCCACAACCTGCGCGAGCCGGAGGTGCCGGAGATTGCCTACGGCAAATCGCATCCGCGCGGCACCCGCGACATCCTGCTGGCCAAGGGGCCGCAGGGGCTGGCCGATTGGGTGCTGAAGAACAGGCAGTTGCTGATCACCGACACCACCTGGCGCGATGCCCACCAGTCGCTGATGGCCACGCGCTTCCGTACCCACGATCTTGATCAGATCGCCGAGGCGACCGCCCATCTGGGCGGCGGACTCTTCTCCCTGGAGATGTGGGGCGGGGCGACCTTCGATGTCTCCATGCGCTTTTTGCGCGAAGATCCGTGGGAGCGCCTCGACCGGCTGCGCAAGAAGGTGCCGAACATCCTCTTCCAGATGCTGCTGCGTGGTTCCAACGCAGTTGGCTACACCAACTACCCGGACAACGTGGTCCAGGAGTTCGTCGTCAAGGCGGCCGAGAGCGGCATCGACGTCTTTCGCATCTTCGATTCGCTGAACTGGACCAAGGGGATGCAGGTCGCCATGGGGGCGGTTCGCGAGCGCACCGGCTCGGTGTGCGAGGCGGCCATGTGCTACACCGGCGACATCCTCGACCCCAAGCGCGACAAGTACCCGTTGAGCTACTACGTCGAACTGGCCAAGGAACTCGAGAAAATGGGGGCGCACATCCTGGCGATCAAGGACATGGCCGGGCTGCTCAAGCCGTTTGCCGCCGAGAAGCTGGTCAAGGCGCTCAAGCAGGAGATCGGCATCCCGATTCACCTGCACACCCACGACACCTCGAGCAACGGCGGGGCGATGCTGCTGCTGGCCGCCCAGGCAGGGGTCGATATCGTCGATGTCGCGCTCTCCTCGGTTTCCGGGCTGACCGCGCAGCCGAACATGAATGCCCTGCTGGCCGCCCTGCACGGCACCATCTGGGATCCGCAACTTGACCAGGACGGGCTGCAGAAGCTGGCCAACTACTGGGAGTCGGTGCGCACTTACTACGCACCGTTCGAATCGGAGCTGCGCTCGGGGACCGCTCAGGTCTACCATCACGAGATCCCCGGTGGCCAGTACTCCAACTACAAGCCGCAGGTCGAAGGTCTTGGCCTTGGTCATCGTTGGGAGGAGTGCAAGGAAATGTACCGCAAGGTCAATGACCTGTTCGGCGATGTCATCAAGGTGACCCCGTCGTCGAAGATCGTCGGCGACATGGCGATGTTCCTGGTGCAAAATAACCTCGAACCGGAAGACGTCTTCACCAAGGGTGAGGAGCTGGCTTTCCCGCAGGGGGTCATCGACTTTTTCAAGGGGATGATCGGCCAGCCGGTCGGCGGGTTCCCCAAACGCCTGCAGGAGATCATTCTGAAGGGGGAGAAGCCGCTGACCTGCCGTCCTGGGGAACTGCTCGAGCCGGTCGACTTCGCCGCCAAGAAGCAGGATCTGGAGCTCAAGCTGGGGCATTCGGTGACTGAGCGCGACGTGCTGTCGGCGGTGCTCTACCCGGGGGTGTTCGAGGAGTTCGACCGTTTTCGCCAGGAGTACAGCGATACCTCGTTCCTGCCGACCCCGGTGTTTTTCTATGGGCTGGACGTCAATGATGAAGTGAGCATCGACATCGAGGCGGGCAAGACGCTGATCATCAAGCTTAACGCCATCGGCCGGGTGCATGACGATGGTCACCGCAACATCTATTACGAGCTTAACGGCGAACCGCGCGTGGTCTCGGTCAAGGATCTCTCGGTGAAGACCGACGAGATTTCCCACGTCAAGGCCGACCCGGCCAATCTCAAACATGTTGGCGCGCCGATGCCCGGCAAGATTTTCAAGCTAATGGCTTTAGTCGGTGAAAAGGTCAGCGCCGGCGACACGCTGCTGACCACCGAGGCAATGAAGATGGAGACCAACGTCAAGGCCAAGCTCGACGGCGTGGTCGCCGAGGTGCTCTTCGAACAGGGAGCCCAGATCGAGCAGGGGGATCTGCTGGTGGTGCTGGAGTAGCCGCGGCCGGGCGGCTCTGCCGTACGCAGATTCCATGGATGAAAGACGCCCGCCTGGTTGACCAGACGGGCGTCGATATTTATGAGAAAATACTGTTATCGGCTATAATAAATAATATGAAGAGGACTATGACGGCGACTGTTGTCGCGCTGGCATTCCAGCTTATGGCAGTGTGCCCGGCGTGGGCGGCCCAGGATGCACCGGCGTTGGTCTACAGCTTCGATCCCGCCCTGACCATCCAGGTGCCGCGACCGGTTGCGATCTCCGCCGATCCGAACGTGATAGTCGAGAAGCGCGAGGACCGGACCACCGTGCGCCTGCAGACCGAAGGGCCGATTGCGCCGTATTTTGGCGCCGAGCAGGCTCCGGAACTTTCCGCGGAAGAGTTGCGGCTGCTGCGGGACAATGTCGAGAGCGAAAAGATGACGGATTACCGAATCGAGGCGGGGATTGGTCTCAAAGTCGAAGATACGACCAGCATCAACCTTGGCTACCGCTTTCACGATCACCCGTCGTTGCTCGGCGAGCGCCGTAACGACCCGCTCTCCCTGTCGGGTGATCTGCGCGTGACCTTTGATATCAAGGTACCGTTCGACTGAGCTTTGCCGGCGGGGAAATGGAGATGACTGTAGGGGCGGGTTTCAAACCCGCCCCTACTCGCGTATCTGGTAGCGGGAGTGGGCTTCGGTGTCGGCGCGGTGGGCGGAGAGGTCAGCAGCGACGGCGTCGATGTGGGCGGTAAGATTTTGCTCGACCGAATCGATTCGGTTGGTGAGTTTTTCCTCGACCGAATCGATCCGGTTGGTGAGTTTTTCCTCGACCGAATCGATCCGGTTGGTGAGTTTTTCCTCGACCGAATCGATCCGGTCTTTCAAGGCATTGATCTTCAACGCCGTCAGGTCGTGCTTCTCGTTCGATTCGAGCCGGTACCCGTCCATCTTGGCGTGGAGTGAATCGTGACCTTCGAGGATCAGGTCGAACTTGCCGCGGATCTCTTCGAGCAGGACTTCCATATGTTCCTTCTTCATGACGCCCTCCTGGGATATGTAATGACATGACAATGGAGAGATGTTAGCAGAAAGCAGGAGGAGGGGGAAGCGGGGTTTTGGCGGGAGGGCGGTGAAAGGGCGACGTTGTTTGGCGACGTGAGGGCAGACATGTGGCCTGCCATTTAAGGTTTGTGGGAAGAGGGTGCGACTGGTGGCTGTCTTTGGCTGTCTTGGTCATTTCGAAGGTTTGCGGGGTGCGGTGAGAAATGTTTGATATTTCTTTTGATTGGCTATTTTGTCGCGTGGTTGGCAGTCGTTCTCCGTGTATAAATCTTGCATATAGCAAGATGATTGCATTTACATGATGATTTAGCATCGTCGATGCACCGAAGGAGCGCTCCGATGAAACGTTTCGCGTTCATGCTTTTTCTGCTGGCAATTCCGGTTTGCCTCCCCGGCCGCGCCGCCGCCGTCTGCGCCGAAGGGAGCAACTGGAAGGCGACCTGGAACGATTCCTTGAGCCAGACCACCTACACGCTGGAAGCGCCCTGCAAGGCCTACATCGGCATTCCCTTCAACGTCACCGCCACCGTCACCGACGCTACTTACCCCAACAGCGATGTCGGGGGGATCTGGAAGATCGCTGACAACGGCGCCACCATCGCCGGCGGCACCGGCTTCAACTGGATTACCCTGGCGGCGGGGCAATGGCAGCGGGTGATCACCCAGACCTACTCGGGGGCGCCGATCGATCACACCATCGAATTCACCTTCACGGACTTCGGCGAGGGCCCCGGTGGGCACAGCTTCGCCGGGAGCACCATCGGTGCCATCACCGTCGATCCGCTGCCGCCTGATGCCGACGGCGACGGAATCTTCGACTTCGACGACAACTGTCCGTTGACTGCCAACAACAATCAAGCTGATGTTGACGCTGACGGGACGGGCGATGCCTGCGACGAGGGTGACACCGACGGCGACGGGTTGACAGACCGGCAGGAGTGGGTCTTCGGCACCGACCCGGGCGTGGCTGACCAGGATCTCGACGCACAGGATGACGGGACCGACAGCAACCCCTTCGACAGTGGGGTAACCGGCGCGATACCGACGCCGCTGAACGTCGACGTCGAATTCGTCCGGCAGGTCTACCGCGACTTCCTCAACCGCGAGGCGGACCAGGGGGGGCTGAACTACTGGGTGGGAGAACTCGCCGTCGGGCGCATGACCCGGGCGGCGATGGTGGAGCAGTACCTGCTGTCGGCGGAGTTCGGGGAGAAGTTCACCCCGGTGGCGCGGCTGTACTTCGCCTGTTTCAACCGCATCCCCGACTACAGCGGCCTGATGTATTGGGTGAACGAGTATACCGCCGGCAACCAGACGCTGTTCAATATCGCCGGC